>DATJXK010000123.1:0-3407 GCA_035500235.1 Pseudomonadales bacterium
GCTGGAACGCTGCGCGGGGTGATTTGTCAGCGCATGGTGGCCACGGTTGAAGGCAAAATGACGCCGGCCCTGGAAATTTTACTGAATTCGCCGCTAGTGAGGAAATTGATTGAGGAAAACCGGCTGGATAAATTGTCCGCCGCGATTGAGACGGGCACCGATGACGGAATGATTTCATTCAATCAATCGCTTTTCAACCTCGTGAAGGCTGGTCGTGTTACAGAAAAGGAAGCGTTGTCGAAAGCGAGCAACCCGCAGGCGCTGGAAATGAATTTCAAAGGCATCTTCCTCGACGAAGGGCGCAGAATCATCAGTTAATTTTTGATTTTTTCGGTTCTACTACTTCGCCTCCGCACCTGGAGGAGAGATGTTTCGCGATAGTCTTCGCGAAATCTCAAAAAGGTGTGTGGATCATGATTTTCTGGACGAGCGGGATTTCCGCGCGCCGTGATTATCTCTGGCGACGTTGATGGCAGTTTGGAGGTTGTCCACTTTTCGCTGCGTCTCCTGCAATCGCGCATGACGACGCTGCATCGCCTTAAGCAACGCTTCAATTTCATGCTTCGAGTCTTTGCCGGAAGCCGCGACGTTAATGGGCATGACCGTGGCGTCCATCATCTGGCGAAACGTTCTGGCAGATTCCCACGGTCGCAGATGGATCAGGTTCATGTTATGCCGATGCCTGGCGATTGCCGGCGACGTTTTCCCTGGTCATCCTGGCCGTCTCGACCGCGGCATCGAGACCTTCCACAGTCATGGCAATTTTTCGAAGGTTATTCCGGCATTCCCCAAGCAATTGTTTCACAATTTCAAAATTCATTGGCATCGTTGGCGGCTGGGCATCAATAAAAAGCGCCGCTTTAACCGCTTTGGACGGCGAATCAATGAAGCGGTTTGCCAGCACGGCGAAGATTTTGAAGCCCTCATTACCATTGCCATGGTGCCAGGCGTAGCAGACGGCGGATTTGTGATGGCCTACCAGATTAAAAGTTTCAACGTGTCCGTGCCAAAGAGTTTGACCGGCGGAGATTCTTTCCGAAACTACCGTCGTTTGCGCATGGGTAGCGTCACACTTATGTTCGATTCGAATGGCGGCTCTTAGCGCGTCCAAATAGTCGAGGTCCTTGGCCATGGCTTTACCAAAAGGTCGGCTCATATAGCAATATAAGTACCGAACCAAGTGTTCCAATTTTCGCGGGAATTTTACGATAGTTATGCGAACGGTCGTGCAGCTTGCATATCCGGCATTGCATTTTTCAAAAACTGCTGGGTGTGGGAGTTTCTTTTTCTTCTTCCGAATAGTCGCCCAGTGGTTTTTGATGAAACATTCTCTCAAAGCATGCGGTGCAGTAATGACGAACGGGAATATTCTTCGGGACTACGGCGGGAACATTATAATCCGCAGCCGTTTTATGAATGGTCGTCTCGCGGGCGCCGCAAATATCACAAAGCATACCTTCCTTTCACCGTAACCATTCTACTGAATGCAGAAAAAATCAAATTAATTTAAATGCAATAAAATGGACATGCCATCCTAAGAGCCAGGCAAACTTTTCGAACCAATGGCCGGGGTCTAATGAAGCGATTGTTTACTGGCCTCGATTTGTTTCCGGAGATTTTCAATCTTTGCGTCCAATTCCGCGGCGCGCCTGGCGGTGGTGGCCTTGCTATTTTGAATCTGGCGGTTTAAGTCCCGCAACATCTCCTCGACAGGTTCCATGCGTTTATCCAACTGCTCCTGAAAATCTTGTTTTTCCCCGGTCATTCTTTTGGTTGAAGCAACTCAAGGGCCAAATTGAACTTTTAAAGATCTCGTTTGACATGGTAACTGTTGCAGTGCGAAATGCGCAGAAAAGAAAAATCCAATTAAAGCAGTGACGGCAACGGTCAAAGTAATTCTTCCGGCAGAAATTATTCCAGGGAGCGGGGCAGTTTGGCCACGACCATGGCACGACGCCGGGCATCGAGGTTATTGAGCATGGCCACGGCGACGGGTGCGGAGATTTTTTCGGGAGCGTGCTTGTTTAATTGGTGCGTACCGCGGGCAAGGCGGGGCTCCCCCATATAAGCGGCCAGGACATTGCGATACTCAGCGGTCAGGACGGCCAGCGAGGGTGCCATGCGGAACTGGGCGATTTCGAGGTCGCGCAGTTTAGTCTGTAAAATGGTTGTTTGCCGGGTGTAGTCAAAACTTTGGATGACTTTCTGGAGTGAAATTTCAGCAGTGGCGGGGAGGCTGTTTGAGGCTTCGCGAAATCGCACGGGCACACTCAGGATTTCGTCCAGTTTCTGTCGGCTGGCCGTGATAGTCCATTGGGGGCCGGGACTGCGTGAGTCAAAAACGACGCTTTGGAGAGCCCACCATTTTTCCACCTGGAGGGTGTTCGAAAAATCGTCATGGAACGCAATCCAGAACGCGGTTTGCCAGTTGTAGTAACGCGGCAACAGGGTGATGAAGGTGCGCAATTTGGCCGTGCCATCATGCAATTTTAGCAATTCATCCACGAACAACTGCGCACTGGCGCGATACGCGCCGCCGTCATTGCCGGAAATCTGCGCGTCGGCAGGCCAGCTTAATTGGGAAAACGTAAGGATGGAATAATTCTGCAAGACGGCCCGGGCGCCGATGAGCGAATCGAGTCCGCGCTGGGTGGTATTGACGCGGGCTGTGGGAATCCCGTTCATCACTCCATCGGGCGCAGAAACGATGAGTCCCTGCAAATCGGCGGCGAGCAATTCCTGGGCAAGGCCATCCACCAGCCACGGAGGCATTTCGGCGGTACGGTTGGTGGCGGTGCGATTGGCGTATTCCAGGAGGAGGACCCCGGTAAGCGCCCGGGCCAGGCGTTCACGCGGCAACATATCGGGCAGCAGCACGTTGTAATTCCAGCCGGGACCGAAGCGGCTGGAAAAGATTTCCACATTTTCATCCAGCGAGCGCGCCGGGTGCAGGGCCAGAAAAATTTTTCCGTTCCACGGGGCATTAGGATCCACACCCAGCTTTCTCAGCAGCATATCGCGAACGCGATCGGCAGAGACGGCGAGCTCAGCCGGTTCGAGCCGCACAACGTCCACGTTGGTAGGGATGAGATCAGGAATAAAGCGCAGGGGAGAAAATCCGGGAACGGCAGTGACGACGAATTGGCCTGAGACGCTATTGGCAGTAACAAGGTTTGGGAACGGAGAATTGGCACGGGCCAACTGAGGAAAGCATAATACCGCTAAAAAAACGTAGACCAGCGCGTGCAAAAGGACACGGAAGAAACATTCCCGGGACGATTCGCGCACTTTGGCAAAGGGTCTTTGGGCGGTTAAAACGCCTGAACGCACAAAGATAAAAGTGCCGGATTTAGGCCGAAATGTCCACAAAAAGGTACAGAAGCAGGGACGCTGGTAAGAACCGGGTA
>DATJXK010000124.1:0-5462 GCA_035500235.1 Pseudomonadales bacterium
TGGCCGCTGTTTTCGGTTACGTGTTCTTACACTCCCAATACCACCACGAAGTGACCATCGCCTGGTGGGTTGTTCTTCTGGAAGTCCTGGCTGTGCTCCTCTTCCGCGACGTGTTTATCTACATCAAGCACCGTATCTTTCATGCCCGGGAATACTGGATTTTTCACTCGATTCACCACGGATCAGAGGAATTAAACTGGCTGTCTGCCGCGCGATTCCACCCGTTCGAGATGTTCGTGGAAACGGGCGGTGAATTCGTGGTCTTCATCGCGTGCAGCATCGCCGGATTTGACTTTGCGGCCATATCACTGGCGGTGTTCATCATTGGCTTTTGGGACTTCTTTATCCACTCCAACCTGCGATGGACCTTTGGACCGCTGCGGTATTTTATTGTCAGTCCAGTGCAACATCGGTGGCACCATTCGGATGCGCCTGAGGCGATCGACAAAAACTTTGCGGCGATGTTTTCCTGCATTGACGTAGCGTTCGGCACCTTTTATATGCCTGATCACATTATGCCAACGACCACCGGTTTGCACGGCGAGGCCAGGACCAATCACCCGCGCTCTTTTATTGGGCAGTTCATGCTGCCATTCAAGCCCCGGGCTAAACGACGTTTAGATGCTGTTCCGCAAAGCCAGAATAGTTCCGTTGATGCGGGGCATTGATCAATGTTAAGCCTTAAGTTATTGGCTATCAACGATGTTAAGGATGCTCTGCAATTTGTTAAGGATAGTGTTAAGCCTTAAGTGCTTGGGAATCAACAATGTTAAGGATGTTAAGCCTTTCCAGTGAATGTACCATTTTACACCTTCACAGTTTTCGCTGGTTTCTATCAGAATTACCTATTGCCATAGCTCGCTTTTCTGCTATTTTCGTTGTTCCTTTCGCCCGAATGGCGGGAGGGAAAACGGTTCATTTCGCATCGGGTGGATGCGGCTTGGCGTGAAAGCGCGGAGCGAACCACAATAACATCAAACTAAAATCCCGTCTTCCGCGGGATGCTGCGCGAAAATTCGCGCGGTTTTAACCAAAGGAAATATTGTGATAAGCATTGGAGTTAAGGAATTGTTGGATTCAGGTGTCCATTTCGGCCACCAGACGAAGCGTTGGAACCCCAAGATGAAACCGTTCATCTTTGATGCGCGCAACGGCATTCATATCATCGACCTCTCGAAGACGCTCACACAGCTCGAAGCAGCCTGTGAATTTTTGGGCACCACCGTCCGCAAGGGCGGCAAAGTGATTTTCGTAGGCACCAAAAAACAGGCGCAGCAATGCGTCAAGGACACCGCGAAAGAATGCGGCCAGTTTTTCGTGGTCGAGCGCTGGCTCGGCGGCACGTTGACAAATTTCGGTACTATCAAAACGTCCATCAAACGCCTCAAAGAAATTGAGAAGATGGACGCGGACGGCTCCATTAATGACTACGTCAAGCAGGAGCAGGCAGTCATTCACCGCGAAGGCGCCCGCCTGAACAAGTACTTTGATGGCATCCGCTCCATGGACAAGCATCCCGCCGCGATGTTCGTGGTGGACATCAAACGCGAGCACAATGCCGTGGCCGAAGCGCGCAAGCTGAAGATCCCGATTGTGGCGCTGGTGGATACCAACTGCGATCCTGACCTGGCGGATTATCCCATCGCCGCAAACGACGATGCGATCCGTTCTGTGCGCACGATTATGGCGACGGTTGGACAGACCATCACCCAGGCCGGTGCGGAATTTGAATCCAAGCGCTCGCGCAAGCCGGATGCCAACGCCGAAAAATTTGATTCCGCCGAAGCGGTGGAAGCGGCTGCGGGCGATGATCCGACGACGCCGGAAAATTCGCCGGTGCCTTCAAACACATAATAGGGCAGGGGCTGTCATGCGCCTGGGCGCAAAACGGCACACAGGTGTAATGCCGCCCCGCTATTAACGATCAACTCTCAACGATTAACATTTATTTATGGCTGAAATTACTGCTGCAACAGTTGGCAAGCTGCGCGAAATGACCGGCGCAGGCATGATGGACTGCAAAAAGGCGCTTACCGAAACGAATGGCGATTTGGACAAGGCGGTGGAATTCCTGCGCAAAAAAGGCGCAGCCACGGCGGACGTCAAAGCTGCCCGTGCAGCCAAAGACGGCGCGATTGCACAATACATCGCGCCCGGCGGAAAACTTGGCGTCTTGGTGGAAGTCAACAGCGAGACGGACTTTGTCGCGCGTAATGAAACTTTCCGTGCGTTTTGCGACGACGTGGCCAAGCGTTATGCCACGGAGGCGAATCCTGACCTGGAGACTGAACGCCAGGCGATGGTCGCAAAAATCCGTGAGAATATTAAAATCTCCCGCCACGCCAAAATGGAAGTGGCCGGCAACGGCATGATTGCCGGATACATTCACACCGGCGCCAAAGTCGGCGTGCTGGTGGAAGTGGGCGCCACGAAGGCTGAGACGACTGCCAAGGAAGAATTCAAGCAACTGGTCAAGGACATCACGCTGCAAATCGCCGCGGGACATCCCCACGCCGTTTCACGCGAGGAGGTTCCGGCGGACGTGATCCAAAAGGAACGCGACATCGCGGCGCAATCCGACCGTTTCAAAGGTAAACCGGCCCAAGCCATGGAGAAAATTCTCCAGGGCGTGCTGGATAAGTTTTATCAAACCTATTGTTTGGTGGACCAGGGCTTCGTGAAGCGTAATTCCGAAGTGAGTGTGAAGGAACACGTCGCCCAGGTGTCCAAACAACTTGGTGACGAAGTAAGCATCCGCCGTTTCGTGCGGTTCCAGGTAGGCGAAAGCGCCTAACCTCCCAAACCTTTTCGTTTTATCATTGAAATTGGGGCGATTCAAGGTTATTGAATCGCCCTGATTTATGATTACTGAAATCGCCTTTACCGGAACTCCCGTCAGGGACATTAAGAAAGCGCGCGAATTTTACGAAGGTGTACTCGGACTCAAGCCGACGATGGAATCGGCAGGCGGCATGTGGGTGGAGTACGATGTCGGGTCGGGCACGTTTGCCATCGGTTGCTACGGCGACGTTTGGAAGCCTTCCTCGGACGGAACATGTGTCGCATTTGAAGTGGACGATTTGGACAAAGAAATCGCCCGGCTCAAATCCAAAGGCGTGAAATTTGCGATGGATGCCTTTGATTCGCCAATTTGCCGTTTCGCTATTATTCACGATCCGGACGGCAACCCGATCCTAATTCACAAACGTAAAAATTAAGCCACGATTTTTGAAATTACATGTCTATTCTCGTTAAACCTGATACCAAAGTCCTCATTCAAGGCATCACCGGCAGTTTCGGCGCCAAACATGCGCAACTCTCCATTGATTACGGCTCACAAGTCGTCGCCGGCGTGACGCCAGGCAAAGGAGGGCAAGTGTTTGAGCATGGCGGAAAGCGCGTCCCGATCTTTGACACCGTGGCAGACGCGGTGAAACAAACTGGCGCTAGTGCAAGTGCCGTATTTGTTCCGGCTGCATTTGCGGCCGATGCCGTCCTGGAAGGCGTGGATGCCGGGCTTGAACTGGTTGTTTGCATCACCGAAGGCATTCCGGCGCGGGATATGATCGAGGTAAAACGCGCGATGGCCGGCAATACGCGCACGCGGCTGGTGGGGCCGAATTGCCCGGGCGTAGTCACGCCTGGAGACGGCAAAGACTCCCATGGCGGCTGCCGCATCGGCATTGCTCCCGGTTACATTCACAAAAAGGGGCACATCGGCGTTGTTTCCCGCAGTGGCACCCTGACTTATGAAGCGGTTTGGCAATTGACGTCGCGGGGCGTAGGGCAGAGTACCTGCGTAGGCATTGGTGGAGACCCCGTTCCCGGGATGTCTCATTTAGACGTGATTAAGCTGTTCAATGAAGACCCGGATACTCACGGAATAATTATGATTGGCGAGATCGGTGGCTCGGCCGAAGAAGAAGCGGCAGAATGGATCAAAAAGAATTGCCGTAAGCCAATGGCCGGGTTCATCGCGGGTGCTACGGCACCTCCCGGCAGGCGCATGGGACATGCAGGCGCCATTGTGAGCGGAGGGAAGGGGACTGCCGAAGCTAAGATTGCCTCATTTAAAGACGCGGGAATCGGCGTTGCCGCCACACCCAGCGAAATGGCCGATACGTTGTTAAAGATGATGTGAAGGCTTTGAACGGCGCGCATGAATTGGGTTGATTTAATTCTCAATATTGCGGGCCTGTTGCTCTGGCTCAATTGGCGGGCCGGCAAAGCCGATCCACTTGGCAAGCGGACCCCCGCCACGCTAATCGGCACCTTACGCAGTGCCGCACCGCAGAAAATGCGGCGATGGGATGTGCCGGTGGTTCTTACGGCTCTGATTTTTTTGCGCGCCGTTCTCTACTGGCTTATCGGCCCCGCTTTGCGCTGGGCTGGTACACTCAATCTGGGTGTGATTTCCCTTTCCTTTCGCAGTGATAAATTTAGCCGCATCCTGTTGTTTTCGGCCCTGAGCTTCATCCTGGCATTGGGAATCTTTTATTCGTGTATCCTTTTGCTCTCGCTCTTGAAAGGACCAAAGCCCGTCCACGACTTTGTACGGATGCAGTTGGGTCGTATAGATGGCTGGCCGCGAGCGGTGAAATTATTTTTGCCACTGGTCGTAACAGCCGTTGGCTGGTGGCTTATCAGCTGGCTACTGGCCTGGTTGCAAATTATTCCGCAACCATCGCCAATCCGGAGAATCGAAGCATCCCTGATTATCGCGGTACAAAGTTACCTTCTTTGGCAATTCCCAATAGCAGCTATTCTCGTTTTGTATCTATTGAATAGCTACATCTACTTTGGAAAACATCCAATATGGAGCTATGTAGATGGAACGGCGCGAACGCTGTTAAAACCGCTTAAAGGAATTCCCTTTTTGCGGATAGGAAAAGTGGATTTCGCCCCGGTTCTTGGAATTGCTTTGGTTTTCCTGATTGCCCAATTGGCTGGATGGGGGATAGGGATGATCTACAAGCGATTAGCTGGTTAGAGCGGCCATCAATTGCTTTCGAGCTTCGTCTTGGGCAATTTTGCAATAATCGTAGCGCCTTCGCCTTTCTTTCCCTCGATCGAGAAGGTGCCACCGTGCAATTCGACAAGCCGCTTGGCAATAGTCAGTCCCAATCCAAGTCCCTGCTGTTCGTTCATCTTGCGTTCGAATTGCATGTACGCACCGATATGCGCGATTTCTTCGGTGGAAAATCCCCGGCCCTGATCTGCCACAGTAATGACATTTGAATTGAAAGCCTCTTTTAATTGCACGCGCACGGGTGTCCCGGCCTCAGAAAATTTAAAGGCGTTTTGAACGAGTTCATCCGCGACTTTAGCCAGATATTCGGCGGCCATGGGCACGGCAATATCGGCGATATCCAGGTACAAATCCTTCGTACGGCCAGACTGCGATGCCTGGGCGGTAGCGTGTTCACGGATGAGCGATGCGGAATGTTCGGTTCTTCCGATGC
>DATJXK010000125.1:0-20318 GCA_035500235.1 Pseudomonadales bacterium
GCGGTGGCTCTTGAGTCACGCAACCGGCGAATAACAAGACGCCACAAGCAAAAGGCGCAATTCTGGCAAGAATTCTTTTTCTCATAAGCACTCCATTCTCCTTGGTGCTTTTACCATCGTCGTTTTTGGCAGATTTGCAACTGGAAATAAACCCCGGGCGAAGGCCGCTTCTTTAATGTCCCGCCGGACGCGCCGCGGGCCGGGGCGGCAGCTTTTTAAACAGAAAAACAAACGGGATGCAGCCCAATGCGGCCAGGCAGAAGAAACGGAAATTATCCACAAACGCCCACAAGCTCGCCTGGGAATTGAGCGTTTGATAAAGCATGCTATACGCTTGCGAAGTGGCCGTGACGACGTCCGTCTGCCGTGACAGCGCGTGTTGCGCTGCGTCGAGCTGTTGCATGAAAGCCGGATCCGTGGATGTCATGTGCCCCACCATGAGGGCCTGGTGTGCCTGCGCGCCGCGCGCGAGCATCGTCGTGACGAATGCGATGCCCATGCTGCCGCCCAGGTTGCGCATGAGATTATAAAAACCGCTGGCGTTACCGATTTGGTTTTGTTGCAAGCCCCCCATCGTGGCAGTCGTGAGTGGCACAAAAATAAAACTGATGGCGATGCCGTTCAGTACACTCGGCCAAATCACGCTCGCCGCGCTCACCTGCAAATTAATACTGCTCAACATCCATGAAGAACAGGCGAGCAGCGAAAACCCGAAGATTAGTAAATAGCGGTTCCGAATTTTTCCCACAATGCGTCCGACCATAAATGTCGTGATAAATGCTGCCACGCCGCGCGGCGATTGCGTCAGGCCGCTTTGCAACGCCGGATAGCCCATGAGCGTCTGCATGAATAACGGCAGCCCGGCCGTCGTGCCATAAAGCACGCCTGCCAGGATCATCATTAGAAAAACTCCCACGGCGAAATTCCGGTTACGGAAGACCCGCAAATCCACCAGCGGATGCTCTACGGAAAATTCCCAGGCGATAAACGCAATCAGCGCCAGCACCGAAATAATCGCCATCCAGCGAATCCATACTGAACCGAACCAGTCCTCTTCCTGCCCTTTATCCAAAGTGATTTGCAGCGCCCCCAGGCCAACGCACAGCAGCCCGAACCCGATGTAATCAATCGTGGCATGTTTATTCCGTTTAATGTAGGGCGGGTCTTCTACCAGCCATTGCGCCATAAACATCGCCAAAATTCCGATGGGCAAATTCACGTAAAAAATCCAGCGCCAGGAATAATTGTCCGTGATCCAGCCGCCGAGTGTCGGTCCTAGAATCGGCGCCACCACGACTCCCTGCGCAAACGCCGCCATGGCCACGCCGCGTTTCTGCGGGGGAAAACTTTCGAGCAACACCGCCTGGGCAATCGGCACCATCGCGCCACCGCCAATCCCCTGCAAAATCCGGGCAACGACCAGCAGCGGCAGGGTCGGCGCCGCGCCGCAAAGCGCCGAGGCAATCGTAAAAAAGCCGATGCACATAATGAGCAGCCGCTTGCGTCCAAAATAATTCGCCATCCATCCCGTCATCGGCAGGATAATCGCGTTGGAAACGAGATAGCTCGTCAGCACCCATGTGGCTTCGTCGGTGGTCGCCGACAGGCTGCCAGCAATGTGCGGCAGCGCGATATTGGCGATGGACGTGTCCAGCACCTCCATAAACGTCGCCAGCATCACGCCCAGCGCGATCAGCCAGGGATTATGTTTTGGGCGCCATTCCTCCATAGGTTAAGGAATTATTTGCCGTTCCGCCCGGAAATCGTTTTGAATATCACCACCACGATCACCGCCAAGACAATCGCGAGAATCGCCGTGATTATTTTGGACACATGAAACGATGACGTAATCACATCAGGCGTCACGGACATGCCAGGGCCGATGGTTTTGTCCGCAGGCAATGCCTCGTCGAAAACGATTTTCACCGGCACGCGCTGCACTACTTTCACGTAATTGCCCACTGCATTTTCCGGCGGCAACAGGCTGAACACCGCGCCGCTGCCGGCCTGCACGCTGTCAACGTGCGCCTGGAATTCCCGGCCGCCCAGGGCGTCAATGCTCACCAGCACCTTCTGGTTTGGGGCCATGTCCTTCAATTGTGATTCCTTGAAATTTGCTACCACCCATACATTGCTGGGCACGATGGAAAAAATCGTCTGGCCGATTTGTAAAAAGTCGCCCACTTCGACCTGCTTGCGCGTCACCAGGCCATCGCACGGCGCAAAAATCTTCGTGTAATTCACATTCAACTGCGCCGAATCCACTTGCGTCTTTGATTCGTTTAATTGCGAGAAAACGGCATCTGCTTCCGCTTTGGCGGCGTCCAGTTGCGCGTTCGCTTCATTCACTTTCGATTGGTCCGAGTCGGCCTTGGCTTTGGCTGAATTGAAATTGGCCGCATCCGAATCCGCCGCCGCCTTGGCCTGGTCATATTCCTGTGCGGAAATCGTGTTCTCTTTCAACAATTTCTCCGCGCGTTTAAAGTCCGCCTTGGCCTTTTCATTCGTTGCGGCGGCCGCGTCCGCATCCGCTTGCGATTTCTGCACGTCCGCTTCCGCCGTCTTTACCTTTTCTTTCATCAGGTTGTAACCGGCCACAGCCGCCTTGAAGTTGGAATCTGCTGACGCCTGGGCTGCTTGCTTTTGCCCCAGCGTCGCCGCGTAATCAGATGGATCAATCTCTACCAGCAATTCATTCGAATGCACAAATTCGTTGTCCAATATGTGAACGGCCGAAACCTGCCCGGAAATCCTCGGCGCAATCGAAACAATATGACCCGCGATAAACGCGTCATCCGTGCTTTCGCTCGTGTACGAAGCCACCAGGTAGTTCAATCCAAAAAATATCAGCACAGCCAATACGATTCCCGCTATCAAAAGGAACACGGGCGATTGCAATTTGCTGGGGCCGGCCGGTTTTGGCGGCGGTTGCTGCGGGGATGGTGGCTGCCCCGGCGCGGGTGGCGGTGGTTGCGCCGGCTGCTGCGGCTGTCCTTGTGCGGGCGGCTGCGATTGCCCCTGCGTGGGCTGCTGTTGCGTTCCTGACTGTGCCGCCTGTGCCCTGGAGAAGGAAGTGTTTTCGCTCATAGAAATTATTTCGACTTTTTGGCTGCGCCGGCGAAAAACAGGTCAACCACCCGTTCCGCGGTTTTTTGGTTCATCCGAAATCCCGGCATTAGCAAAGGAGCCTTGATGTAGAAATTGGTATGGCCGAAAAAACTGTAGGCCAAATCATGGCTGTCAAAGCGCGCATCCAGCTCGCCCGCTTTTTGCGCCTGCTTGATGAGGGAATGGATAAACTCGATGTTGCGGCGGCAGGTCGTGAGATAATCCAGCATGGGCGGAATTTCGCCGGGCGCGGCGTAGGCCGTGGAAAAAGCGATGCGCGTCAGCTCGCGGTTTTTTTGGAAATACTCGAACAACGCCGTCAGGATTTCCCGTGCCTGCTCCCGGAAATTTTTCCCGCGCGCCGCGGCCTCCTGCATGACCCGCAGCCGTTCGTCCAATGCTTCATTTACGAGCGCTTCGAACAGCCCCGCCTTGTCTTTGAAATAGTAATACAAGGCCGGCTTCGATACGCCGGCGTCCCCGACGATTTGCTGGACGGAGGTAGCCGCATAGCCGGCGTTGGCAAAATGTTTCAACGCCGCGCGAAGGATCTGTCTCCTTGTCTCTGGACCAGGTTTGGCCATACCTACCGAACGGTAGGTAATATCCGGTAGTTTGTCAAATGGAATTTGGCCGCTAAAGGCTTATCTCCAATAACCCCAATCCACGTGGGGAAAAATATTGTCGCGTGATTCGACTTCGTGCAGCCACTTTTCATCCACGCTGGTGGCCGTCAACTGGTCGTGCAGCGCGATGAAGCGGAGTAAATGGTCTTTGACCCGGCGTCGCGCATAATCCGGGCTGGTATCGGCGCGCAAAATAAACGGCCAGTCGCTCGCCTGCGCCAGCAGCAGTTCCCGCCCGGCCTGGCGCAGTGCCCGCGCCCGCAATTCCGCCGCTTTGGAATTCTTTTTTGAACCGGTTTCGGCATTTTGAAATTGTTGTGCCAGTTCGGTCATTCGTTCCTGGGCGACTTGCAAGTGTGGATAGATCCATTCGTTTTTATCGTTCAACCACGCGCGCAGGTAGCCTTCCTCGCCCCAGGTGGATGCTCCCGGCGCCGCAATCTGGTTTGTCGGATGCCGGCGCAAATATTCGCCGGGCGTAACCAGTTCGATGACCTTTTGATCGAAGGTTAGTTTACGGACGAAGTAATCCAAAAATTCCACGCCTTCATGCCACCAATGCCCAAACAACTCCGCGTCGTAGGGCGCCACAACCAGTGGCGGCCGATCCAAAAGCCCGGTGAGGCGTTCCGCTTGTATGACGCGCTCATTTAAAAAATGCTGCGCGTGTTCGGCGGCGGCCTGCAATGCTTCATCACGCTGATAAATCTTTTTTTCGCCCGGGCCAGTGATTTTATAATATTTAATTCCGGTAAACCCCCGACTTTCCGGCGAGGGCAAATGCGGCTTTACGTAGTCAAAGTCCAGGTCGAAGCCTACGTCGCGGTAAAAATCGCGGTAACGCGGATCGCCCGGATACCCTTCGCGCTGGCTCCAGACCTGGCGCGACGAATCAAAGTCCCGCCCGAACGCGGCGACACCATTGGGCGTGTAAAGCGGCGCGAATGTGCCGTAGCGCGGACGCGGGTTTGCCTGCAACACGCCGTGCGTGTCCAGGATGAACCACCGGATGTTTGCCTCCTGTAAATATTTCTCCACGCCTGCTGCATAAGCGCATTCGGGCAGCCAGATGCCGTGCGGGTCGCGCCCAAAACAATTCCGGTAATCGTCCCGGGCCGTCATGATTTGCGCCCGCATAGACGACGGATAATCTACCAGCAACGGCAGCAACGCATGCGTCGCCGCAGTGGTGATGATTTCAATCCGTCCTTCGTCCTGGAGTTGCTTGAAGGCGTGAATGAGGTTGCCGCCGCAGTTTCGCCATGTGGCGCGCACGCCACTGAAGCGATGATGATACATCCAGGCCAGTTCCCGGAACGCCCGGTCCCAATGCGTGCGGCGGATTTCTTTTTCCGCCAGTTCAATCAGTCCGTCCAGGTGTCGCTCGTAGCGTTGGCAAAGCAGCGGATCACGTAGCATGGCGCACAAGGGCGGCGAAAGTGAAATCGTGACCGGCGCGGTCATGCGGTCGCGCCGCCAGCCCTCCAGCATTTGCAGCAGGGGAATGTACGTTTCCGTGACCGCCTCAAACAGCCAGCTCTCCTCCAAAAATTTTTCATGGTCCGGATGGCGCACAAACGGCAGGTGCGCATGCAGAACCAGAGCGAAATACCCTTGCATCACAGAATTGAAACCTTTTTCCGCCTCCCGTTCAAAATGTTTTCCGTTACTTTTTATTCACAGCGATGTGGATTGAATCGCCCAAACCCTTTCTTTAACCTGAATCAAGCGCGTTTTCAGAATTGCCCCCAATGAAACCAGGCCAACGGCATAAATTTTGGCGGAAGTTTTTTTTCTGCCTGTTATTGGTTGCACTGCTGTTCGTGCTGCTCCTGGCGCACCCGATTTTTCACCTCGCCCGGACGGCATGGTATGATCGCAACCAGATCGTTCTGGTGCCCGGGGGCAAAGCCAACGACGCCAGCCGCCTCGAAGAAACTACCATCGCGCAAACCTGGGAGATTCCCAATGACCCCGGCGCCGCGGAAAAGCAACTCGCCGCGCTCATCGAATATGCCCGCACGAATCATTTGAAAATTTCCATCGCCGGGGCGCGGCATACCATGGGCGGCCATACGATTTATCCCGGCGGCATCGTCATTGATATGCTGCCGTTCAATCGCATGGCGCTCGATGAAACCCACAATATCCTTCACGTGCAGGCCGGGGCGCGCTGGTTTGAGATTATCGAATTCCTGAACGCGCATGGGCGCTCGGTTTATGTCATGCAATCCAACGACGATTTTTCCGTGGGAGGTTCGTTGAGCGTGAATTGCCACGGTTGGCAGTTCGGCGTGCCGCCCATTGCCTCCACGGTGGAATCATTCCGGCTGATGTTGCCGACCGGGAAAATTGTGAAATGCAGCCGGTCAGAAAACCCGGAGTTGTTTTCCCTCGTCCTCGGAGGATATGGTTTGTTCGGCATTATTCTCGACGCCGATTTGCATGTGGTTCCCAACGAACGATATCAAATCGAAAGAATTTCGGTTTCAAAGTCCGATTACGCGAAGGTGCTGGCCGAGAAAACTGCCGATACCAACGGCATCGCCATGATTTATGGCCGGTTGCGCGTGACTTCCCAAAATTTTCTGCAGGATGGAGTCATTAATATTTTTCGTTGCGTGCTGCCACCCACCAATCTTCTGGTCAGCGCGCTTGGCCAGCCAAAAGACCAGGAGCTCGAACGGGTGATTTTTCGCAGCGGCGTCAATAGTGACTACGGCAAAGAACTCCGCTGGGACGCCGAAAAATATTTTTCCGCTGTCCTCGCTGGCGATATTTTCGACCGTAACAATATCCTTTACGAACCATCGGATTGGTTTTCAGACCATAGCACCAATAGCACGGACATCCTGGTGGAATGCTTTGTTCCTCCCCATCAATTCGCCCCGTTTGTTAAAGATCTGCAAAAAATAATCCCGGACAACCACGCCGATCTGCTCAACGTCACCGTGCGTGACGTCAATGCCGACCACGACACGTTCCTGAAGTATGCTGATAAAGATATGATTTCGCTGGTGATGTTGTTCAGCCAGGAACGCAACGCCGCGGGGGAAGCGCGGATGGCTGCGGTCACGCAGGAGATGATTGCCTCCGCATTGAAGCATGACGGGCGGTATTATTTGCCGTATCGTTTGCACGCGACACCGGAGCAATTCGCCATGGCCTATCCACAGGCAAAAGATTTTTTTGCGCTGAAACGCAAATATGACCCGGACGAATTATTCCAAAATGAATTTTATTTGAAATATGGCAAGTGAGCCGGCCACAGATAAATGGACCCAAAAATTTCTCGCCCATCTGGCGACGGACCGTGGCGCGTCCCAATATACGCAGAAGAATTATCGCCAGGCGCTCGGGGAGTTTTCCCGCTGGCATTCCGGGGAACGCGCCTCCGCGCCGGCCTGGGAAAAACTTCAGCGCGACGATTTCCGCGCCTACCTGCGCTATCTTGGACGCAATAATCTTAGCCGCGCCGCGACGTCTCTTCGCTTTTCCGCGTTGCGGACGTTTTACAAATTCCTGATCCGCCACGGTTTTGCCACGAGTTCCCCAATAAAAAATTTGTCACTGCCAAAGATCGAAAAGCGCCTCCCGAAATTTTTGACCGTGCAACAAATGAACGACCTGCTCGCCGCGCCGCCAAAATTGCTGCAATCACAGAAGGACAAGAAAGGCGCGGGCCGGCCGGTTTCCCCTGCTGCCGCTGCGCGCGACGTTGCTGTGCTGGAGACCATTTATTCCTGCGGCCTGCGCATTAGCGAGCTTTGCGGCCTGCGTGCCGATCACATCGACTGGTCGCAACAAATCGTCCGCGTTCGCGGCAAAGGAAAAAAGGAGCGTCTCGTTCCCATCGGCAAGCCTGCGCTCGATGCCATTGATCATTATTGGAAAGTCTTGAAACAGGCTCCCACCGGCGCCTCGCCGGTTTTCTTCTCGGAAACCAAATTGCGCGCCCCGCTGCATCCGGTCCAGCTTTCGCGGAAATTAAAACAATACCTCGCTATCGCCGGCTTGGACCCTAATTTGACCCCGCACAAGCTTCGCCATAGTTATGCCACGCATCTGCTCGATGCCGGCGCGGATTTGCGCAGCGTCCAGGAATTGCTCGGCCATGCCCATCTGACGACGACGCAGATTTATACCCACGTTTCCACCGAGCGATTAAAAAAAGCCTACGATGCTGCTCATCCGCGGGCGTAAATGGATACCATCCTGGCTGGGAGACGGCCCAATTAAGGCCTGATAAAACCAACCGGAAAAATTTAAAAAGCCTGTTGACACGATTGTGCTTGTTTCGTAATCTACGTTGCGTCGGTAGTCCGTAAAAAGTCAAACAGCCGGTCGCCTCTTGGATTTTCGCGAGGAAAGTCAAGGGGAACGGTTTTTTGTCGTTTGCATGTTCTACGGCTTGAACGAATGATTTATGGGACGCCCATGTAGCTCAGTTGGTAGAGCACATCCTTGGTAAGGATGAGGTCATCAGTTCAATCCTGATCATGGGCTCCAGACAATTTGTAGATAAATAACAACGAACAATAAAATATGGCTAAAGAGCAATTTCAACGAACCAAACCGCACGTCAATGTTGGCACAATCGGTCACATTGACCACGGCAAATCCACGCTGACCGCTGCCATTGTCGCTACTCAATCGCGCAAAGGCCTGGCGACCCCCATTTCCTACGCAGATATTACCAAGGGCGGTACTGTGCGTGACGAAAGCAAAACCGTCACCATCGCCGTCTCTCACGTTGAATATCAAAGTGATAAGCGTCACTACGCTCACGTGGACTGCCCCGGCCACGCTGACTACGTCAAGAACATGATTACCGGCGCGGCCCAGATGGACGGCGCCATCCTCGTGGTGGATGCTTCCGAGGGCCCCATGCCCCAGACGCGCGAGCACATCCTGCTCGCCCGCCAGGTCGGCGTGCCCGCCATCGTCGTTTTCCTCAATAAAGTCGACCTGGTGGACGACAAAGAGCTCCTCGACCTCGTGGAAATGGAAGTCCGCGATTTGCTGACCAAATACCAATTTCCGGGCGATAAAGCCGCTGTCGTCAAAGGCAGCGCCAAGGCCGCTCTCGAAGCCAAGCCCGAAGGCGAAAAGGCCATCCAGGAATTGATGGATGCCATTGATGCCCAAATACCTTTGCCGACGCGCGAAGTCGATAAACCGTTCCTGATGTGCATCGAAGACGTGTTTACCATTGAAGGCCGCGGTACCGTCGTGACCGGCCGTGTCGAACGCGGTGTCCTCGAACGCATGTCGGAAGTCGAAATCGTCGGCCTCAAAGACACGCGCAAGACCACGGCCACGGACATCGAAATGTTCCGCAAACTGCTGGACAAAGCCACCGCCGGTGACAACGTGGGTGTGCTTCTGCGCGGTACTACGAAGGATGAAGTCGAACGCGGCATGGTTCTCGCCAAGCCGGCTTCGATCACGCCGCATAATAAATTTAAAGCGGAAGTGTACGTCCTCTCGAAGGATGAAGGTGGCCGTCATACGCCGTTCTTCACCAAATATCGTCCGCAATTTTACTTCCGCACGTCGGACGTGACCGGCACTGTGACCCTGCCTACGGGCGTGGAAATGGTTATGCCCGGTGACAACGTCTCGGTGGAAATCGAGCTGATCGCGCCTGTCGCTATGGAAAAAGGCCAGCGCTTCGCCATTCGCGAAGGCGGCCGCACCATCGGCGCCGGCCGCGTGTCCGATGTCATGAAGTAAGAAGGGTTTGCAACGCGGGAGACGGAGATTTTGAATCTTCCGTCTCCCTTTTTGTCCAAATTTGGGCGTGTACGGCAGTAGCTCAATTGGTAGAGTAGCGGTCTCCAAAACCGTTGGTTGGGGGTTCAATTCCCTCCTGCCGTGCCAGCCTTGAGCTGAAAAATATTGAAGATTTGTGGGTTTTGACGGGCTGCGGCCCGGCAACCGGTCTGCCGGGGGGAGAGGTGGCAGAGTGGTCTATCGCGGCGGTCTTGAAAACCGCTTTGGCTTAACGGCCAACGGGGGTTCGAATCCCTCCCTCTCCGCCATCTTTGCCGGGCGAAGGCGGGTTGGTTTGAGAAACGGTTGGCAGAGTAAAAATTAATTTTGTGAACGGAAATTTAACATCGATTGTGATTTGGGCCGTGGTTATCGCGGGAGCGTTTGGCCTCCTGTGGTACAAAGGCTATGTCGCGAGCCTGAGACTTTATTTTCAGGAAACGTGGCAGGAACTGAAGCCCGGCCGCTGTTCGTGGCCCACGTGGACTGAGCTGAAAGGTTCGACCGCCCTGATTGGCGTGACCATCTTTTTGCTCGGCGTATTTATCGCCGTGCTCGATTTTATTTTTAACAAGTTCTTTACGAAAATACTTTAAGTCATGTCCAGCCAATGGTTCATCGTCCAGACGCTTTCCGGCCAGGAACAAAAGGTCAAGGATAGCATCGAGAAACGCATTAAGACCGAAGAGATGCAGGACGCGGTCAAAGAAGTCCTCGTTCCTATGGAAAAGGTCGTGGACGTGCGCGGTGGCAAAAAAACCGTCACCAGCCGCAAGCTCTGGCCCGGTTACGTTTTCGTGGACATGATTTTGCTGGATGAAGAACGCCGCGTGATTGAAAAGCCGTGGTACTTCATCAAGGAAACCCAGGGTGTTATTGGTTTTTTGAGTGATCCGCCGCAGCCGACGCCTACGGAGGAAGTGGACGCCATCAAGGCCCAGATTTCCGCCTCCGAAGAAACCGAGCGGCCCAAGGTCAATTTTGAAGTGGGTGAAACGATTAAGATTAACAACGGTCCGTTCCTTAACTTCAGCGGCGTGATCGAAGAAATCGACCCGACCCGCGGCAAATTGAAAGTGACCGTGAATATTTTCGGCCGCAATACGCCTGTGGAGCTGGAATATTGGCAGGTAGAAAAGGCGTAACATTTTATGTGTCGCGCGAGTGGCGCAACACGCAATACAAGCACGTAGAAATTTATGGCAAAGAAAGTTACAGGACAGATTAAGTTGCAGATCCCGGCCGGCCAGGCCAACCCCGCGCCGCCCGTCGGCCCCGCGCTCGGTCAGCACGGCGTCAACATCATGGGCTTCTGCAAAGAATTTAACGCAGCGACCAAGGGCGATGCCGGGCTGGTTATCCCCGTGGTCATCACCGTTTACCAGGATAAGTCGTTCACGTTCATCACCAAGTCGCCACCGGCGTCCGTGCTGCTCAAAAAAGCCGCGGGCATTACTGCCGGTTCCAAGACGCCGAATAAAGAAAAAGTCGGCAAAGTCACGCGCAAACAGGTCATGGACATCGTGAAGATGAAATCCAAAGACATGAATTCCACGTCGGATGAAGCCGCGTTCCGCGTCATCTCTGGCACTGCCCGCAGCATGGGCATTGAAGTCGTTGGCTAAAAATTTGTAGATAAACCACAACCGCGGGAGAGCTAAAAACTCGTTTGCACCGCACCAAATAAAATGGCAGATCAGCACAGTAAACGTTTCAAGAAAGCACTCGAAGTCGTGGACGCTAAAAAAGCGTACCCGCTCAAGGAAGCCGTCGGCGTCCTTGCCAAATTTCCCAAAGCGAAATTCAACGAGACCATCGATCTCGCGTTCCGCCTGGGTGTTGACCCCAAGCAGTCGGACCAAATGGTCCGCGGCACCGTCCCTCTGCCCCACGGCAGCGGCAAGACTGTGCGCGTGCTGGTCTTCGCCAAAGGCGCCGCCGCCGAGGCCGCCACGGCCGCCGGCGCGGAATTCGTTGGTTTCGCGGACATGATCCAGAAATGCAACGAAGGCTGGGCTGAATTCGACGTCGCCGTCGCGACGCCCGAAGCCATGACCGAAGTTCGCAAACTCGGTAAAGTCCTCGGGCCCCGCGGTCTCATGCCCAATCCCAAAACCGGCACCGTGACCGACGACACCGCCAAGGCTGTCAAAGAAGTCAAAGCCGGTCGTGTTGAATTTAAGACTGACAAAGCGGGCAACGTCCACGTCATCGTTGGCAAAGCCTCATTCAAACCGGAGCAGATCGAAGAAAACGCTCGCGCAGTGATTGATGCCGTTGCTAAGGCCAAACCGACCAGTGTTAAAGGCCAGTACCTGCAAAGCTGCACCCTTTCGGCCACCATGAGTCCCGCCGTCCGCGTGGACATGCGTGAATTCGTCACGGCTGCTTAAACCCCTTTATATCGTCAACGCTTAACGAATTACTACCATGCGTGCTGAAAAACAAATTTTGACCAAAGAATACGCCGGCCGGTTGAACGCTTCGCCGTTCTTCATCGTCGTCGGTTACCAGGGCCTGAAAGTCGCCCACCTGACCGAACTTCGCAAACGCCTCCTGCAGGCTGGCGCGGAAGTTCATGTCGTGAAAAATTCCATTTTCCGGATCGCCGCCAAAGAAGCCGGTGTGGCTGAATTGAACGGCTCGCTGGCCGGCCAGATGGCCGTCGTCACCGGGCAGAAGGATATTTCTGCCGCCGCCAAGGCGCTGAAAAATTTCGCCGCCGAATTCGACAAACTGAAAGTCAAATTCGGTTACCTGAACAACCAGCGCGTCGAACAGGACGGTATTATCGCCCTGGCCGACCTGCCGAGCCTGGACGTCCTGCGCGCCAAGCTCCTTGGCCTGCTCAACGCCCCGGCCACCAAGCTGGTCACCTTGATCAATACGCCGGCCACCATGCTGGCTCAGGTCATCAAAGCTAAAGCCGAGAAGGCAGAATAATTTCGATTTGAGGTTTCAAATCGGGAACAAACAAAACAAACAACAACGTAAATCGTCGGTTCGCGGCCCGCGAACTCAATGCTGCCGGGGCTCCGGCAAACGACGAGACGAAAGAAAGGTAGAAGTAGTAACATGGCTGAAATAGCAAACCTCGTTGAGGAATTGAGCAAGTTGACGGTCATTGAAGCCGCCGACCTCGTGAAACAATTGGAAACCAAGTGGGGCGTTTCCGCCGCCGCGCCCGTCGCGGTTGCGGCCGCTGGCGCACCGGCTGGTGGTGGCGCTGCTGGTGCAGCTCCTGCCGCTGCCAAAGACACCTTTGACGTGATCCTCGCCTCCGTTCCGGCGGATAAGAAGATCGCCGTCATTAAGGCTGTGCGCGAAGTGAAAGCCGGCCTCGGCCTGGCTGAAGCCAAGGCGCTCGTCGAAGGCGCGCCCAAGCCGGTGCTCGAAGGTGCCAATAAAGCTGACACTGACAACGCCAAAAAGAAGCTCGAAGAAGCTGGCGCAAAAGTGGAAGTGAAGTAATATATCGTTTGGAGCGGCGTTCTTTGGGCGCCGCTCCAAATCGAATTTTTTTTGGGAGACTGTTTAGTTACGAATCCGTTAAATATTGAAAATTTGCTGAAACAGGTTTGCCGTTGAACGCGGCCCGCTTGTTTATTGTCGTTTAACAATGCAAAAAATCGTTTCGGTTGCCTGAAATAGATAATCGCAGCGATATAGAAAAGGTCAAAATGCCATCGAGAGCCACTGAAAGAATCAACTTCGGCAAAATTAAGGAAATTACGTCGCCGCCGAACATGATCGAATTGCAGACCAATTCCTACAAGGAATTCCTGCAGGCCGATACCACGCCCAAGCGCCGCGACAAGCACGTCGGCCTCGAATCCGTTTTCCGCGAAGTGTTTCCCATCGAGAGCTACGACACCAAGTGCGTCCTCGATTACGATTCCTATGAAATCGGTGACCCCAAGATCGATTGGCTCGAGTGCCTTCGCGAAGGCCTTACCTACGGCGCGCCCCTCTACGTTACCTTCCTGCTCAAGGAAGAAGGCAAAAGCGCCAAAGAAGAAAAAGTTTTCATGGGCGAACTGCCCCTGATGACGCCCCAGGGCACCTTTGTCATCAACGGCGCTGAACGCGTCGTCGTTTCCCAGTTGCATCGCTCGCCGGGTATTGCTTTCGAAGCCACCCAGCATCCGAACGGCAAAATGCTCCATAGCTTCCGCGTCATTCCTGACCGCGGCTCGTGGTATGAAGCCCAGTTCGATACCAGCGATTTGCTCTACGTTTTCCTCGACCGCAAGAAGCGCCGCCGCAAGTTTTTGACGACGACTTTCTTCCGCGCGTTGAGTTTCCTCGATCGCGATGACAAGGAAAAAGGCTCCAAGTCCAAAGACAACAGCGGAGCTCTCCATGGCACGGACGAAGAGATTTTGAAGTTGTTCTACGAAGTGGAAGAGCTTTCCGTCAAGGAAGCTGAGAAGCTCGAGAACCTGCCGAATTACGTCCTCATCCAGGACGCAACCGATGAGGAAAAAGGCCTCGTCGTCGCACGCGCTTTTGAGCCGCTTTCCAAGGCGGTTGTGAAGCAAATCGCCGAACTCGGCGTCAATAAAATCAAGGTCGTGGACACGTCTTCGGACGAAGGCATCATGATTAAATGCCTCAAGAAAGACCCGGCCAAGAACGAAGACGAAGCGTTGAAGGACATTTACCGCCGTTTGCGCCCGGGCGATCCACCCACGGCCGCCAACGCGAAAGCCCTGCTCCGCCGCTTGTTCTTTGATCCCAAGCGCTATGACCTCGGCCGCGTGGGCCGCTATAAAATCAATCAAAAGCTCGGTCTCAAGGAAAACGATTCGCGTATCCTGACCAAGCAGGATTTGGTCGCCGCCACGAAGTACCTGCTCCGCCTCAAAAAAGGCGAAGGCAGCCTCGATGACATTGACCACCTCGGCAGCCGCCGCATCCGGACCGTGGGCGAATTGCTCGCCAACCAGTGCCGCGTCGGCCTCGCCCGCACCGAACGCCTCGTCAAAGAGCGCATGACGCTGTTTGATCAAAGCGTCGAAGCCATGACGCCCCAGAAATTGATTAATCCCAAGGCGCTCTCCGCCGTGATTCGCGATTTCTTTGGCCGTTCGCAATTGTCGCAGTTCATGGATCAAATCAATCCGCTCGCCGAGCTTACGCACAAACGCCGTTTGTCCGCGCTTGGGCCCGGAGGTTTGAGCCGCGATCGCGCCGGCTTCGAAGTCCGCGACGTTCACCCGTCGCACTACGGCCGTATTTGCCCGATTGAAACGCCCGAAGGTCCGAACATCGGCCTCATCGCCTCGCTCGCCACCTTCGCGCGCATCAACGATTTCGGATTCCTCGAAACGCCCTATCGCAAAGTCAAAGACGGGCGCGTGACCGAGGACATCGAATTCCTGACGGCCGACCGCGAGGAACAATACATCGTCGCGCAGGCCAACTCCCCGATTGATGCCAAAGGCCATTTCAATACTGAGCGCGTCGTTTGCCGTGCCCGTGGCGAATTCGTGGACGTCGAGCCCGCTCGCGTGGATTACATGGACATCTCGCCCAAGCAATTGGTCTCCATTGCCGCCAGCTTGATTCCGTTCCTCGAGCACGATGACGCCAACCGCGCGCTCATGGGTTCGAACATGCAACGCCAGGCCGTTCCGCTGCTTGTTACCGAAGCTCCCCTGGTCGCGACGGGCCTCGAAGACCGCGTCGCCCGCGATTCCCGCGCCGTCGTGGTGTCCGAGGAAGCCGGCAAAGTCGCTGCCGTGGTGGGTGATCAAATTATCGTCACCGAAGACGGCAAATTGCCCGAGACGAAAAAGAAGATTAAGCACGATCCCGAGAAGGGCGTTTGGGTTTATCCCATCCGCAAGTTCATGCGGTCAAACGCCGCGACGTGCATCAATCAAAAGATCCTCGTCCACAAGGGTGAGCACATCAAAAAAGGCCAGGTCATTGCCGACGGCCCCTGCACGCAAAACGCCGAGCTCGCGCTGGGCCGCAACGTGCTCGTCGCCTTCATGCCCTGGAACGGTTACAACTTCGAGGACGCTATTCTCATCAGCGAGAAAATCGTCAAGGAAGACATCTTCACTTCGATTCACATTGATGAATTTGAAGTGGCCGCCCGCGACACCAAGCTCGGGCCCGAGGAAATCACCCGCGACATCCCGAACCTCGGCGATGAAGCGCTCAAGAACCTCGGCACCGACGGCGTCATCCGTGTCGGCGCGGAAGTGAAACCCGGCGATATCCTCGTCGGCAAAATCACTCCCAAGTCCGAAACCGAACTCGCGCCCGAAGAGCGTTTGCTCCGCGCCATTTTCGGTGAAAAAGCCGCGGACGTGAAGGACACTTCGCTGAAGGTTCCTTCCGGCACGTACGGTATTGTCATGGACGTGAAGGTTTCCTCCAAGAAAGAAGGCGAACGCACCCAGCGCTCCGCCGTCAGCGAGGAGAAACGCCACTCCAAGCAAATCGAAGACGATCACAAGAAGAAGGTCGGCGAATTGCAGGACCAGTTGACCGAAGCGTTGAGCAATATTCTCCTCGGCGAGAAAATCCCGCTGGACGTTGTCAATTCGGAGACCGGTGAAATCATCATCCCGGCCAACCGCAAGATCACCAAGACGCTGCTGCGCAAGCTCGCCACGGTCTATGACCGTATCGAGATTGATCCCTCGCCCATTCGGAACAAAATCACCGAAATCATCGGCCAGTTCAAAAAGAAATTCGACGACGTGCAAATGCAGTACGACGAAGAAATCGAACGCGCCGAAGCCGGTGAAGGCACTGAAAGCGGCATCGTTAAATCCGTCAAAGTGTACATCGCGTCCAAGCGTAAATTGTCCGTCGGTGACAAGATGGCCGGACGCCACGGCAACAAGGGTGTCGTCGCCCGTATCGTCAAGGAAGAGGACATGCCCTTCCTCGAAGACGGTACGCCGGTCGAAATCGTGTTGAACCCGCTGGGCGTGCCCTCGCGCATGAACGTCGGTCAGGTGCTCGAAACGCACCTCGGTTGGGCGGCCAAGCTGCTCGGCCTGAAGTTCGCCACGCCTGTGTTCGACGGTATCCGCGAAAAAGACATTCGTGGTTACTTGAAAGACGCCAAGCTCCCCGAGCACGCCAAGACCCTCCTTTACGATGGTCGTACCGGCGATGCCTTTGACCAGGAAATCGTGGTCGGCTACATCTACATGATGAAGCTGGGTCACTTGGTGGCGGATAAGATTCACGCCCGCGCCGTCGGGCCGTACTCCCTCGTCACCCAGCAACCGCTGGGCGGCAAGGCGCAATACGGCGGCCAGCGCTTCGGCGAAATGGAAGTGTGGGCCATGGAAGCCTATGGCGCGGCTTACACGCTCCAGGAATTGCTCACCGTCAAATCGGACGACGTCCAGGGCCGCACGCGCATTTACGAAAGCATCGTCAAGGGCGATAACTCGCTCGAAGCGGGCATTCCTGAATCGTTCAACGTGCTGGTCAAGGAAATGCAGTCCCTTGGCCTCGACGTCAAAGTCGGCTATTCCAACCCGATTGAACATGCCGAGAACGGCCAGGCTACCAATGAAGCCACCGCCGCCCTCACGGCTGCATAAGAGAATTAGAAACTTCAAAACCGCGCCTGATGTAAATCACGGCGCGGTTTTTTATTTAGTGGGACAGGCGTTCCGCCTGTCTCTATGATGCTGTTTTCGCCTTCACGCTTCCACCGCCACCGGCTCACTCGCCCGCGCCTGGCACATCAGGATGATGTTCTTTGCTTTATCCTCGGCGCTCAGCGCGTCTTGCGTTTCCATTATCACGCAACCGCCCAGCAACCGCGTCTTGCATCGACCACAAATGCCAGAGCGACATTCGAAGTCGATATTCACCCCCGCCTCCTCGGCGATTTCCAGCAAAGATTTGTCCGGCGCCAGCGCCACCGCTTTCGCCGACCGCTTAAACGCCAGTTTCGGTCCCGTCCCATCGTCCGGCGCCAAAACCTCCGGAGCATTCACGCACGTCATCCCGGCTTCGGTTGGCTCCGCGTGTTTCGCGGCGATAAATTCTTCCATCTTGATTTGCTCCGCCGGCACACCCAAATCTTTAAGCACCTGCACCGTCATGCTCATCATCGCGTCTGGCCCGCAAACATAAACCAGCCGTGTGGAAAGCTCCGGGATACATTTCGTTAGAAATTCCGCGGTAACACGTCCCTTATGCCCCATCCAATCCGTGTCTTCCGCCCGGCTCAAGGTCACGTGCAGGTGCAGATTTGGAAACCGCGTCTTCAAGTCATCCAATTCCTTGCGAAAAATAATGTCGTTCGGTGTCTTTGTGGCGTAGGCGAAATAAATCTCGCCCTTCCAATTCTTGTCCGTGAGATAGCGCGCAATGGCCATCAATGGTGTAATGCCCACGCCCCCGGCAATCAACACAATGCTCTCCGCCTGTGTGCCGTCAAAAATAAACCGCCCCGTCGGCGCAGAAATATTAATGATGTCACCTTCGCGCAACGTATCATGCAGGTGGCGCGAGACCCGGCCCATCTCCTCGCGCTTCACTGTAATCTCGCAATAGTCCGGCTTCGTCGGCGAAGAGGAAATCGTATATGGCCGGTTCACCTTCTTCCCATCAATCACTGGCGATATCACCAAATACTGTCCCGGCTCATGCTGGAACGGCAGCGGGCCGCCATCCGGCGCGGCAAAGCGGAATGTCTGTACCTCGGGCGTTTCCCGAACGATGCGCTTCACACGCAATTGCCCCGACCATATCTTCGACCGTGATGCGGCCGCCGATGGCGCCGGCTTGTTCTGCTTCGACATTACCGCACGATATCCCAGCAGTACCGCCAGCACGCCCGCGAACGCCAGCGGCTGCCGCACATCTGCCTTCACCTGCATATAATAATGGATCACGCCGCAGATAGCCGCCACGTACGCCAGCCGGTGTAGCGCGTGCCAGCGTTTCGCACCCAGCCACTTGATCATTGCGTTCGTACTCGTCACCGCCAGCGGCACCATCACCAGCAGTCCAATGCTCCCGATGATCAGGTACTTGCGTTTGACCATTTCGTTCAGCGTGCCCGACACGCTGAATGAGCGGTCCAGCGCGAAGAATATCAGGAAGTGCGCAAGGGCATAAAAGAATGCGTAAAGTCCAAACGTGCGGCGCGAAAAAATCAGCCAGTTCCAGCCCGTGATTTTCCGCAACGGCGTCACCAGCATCGTGAGAATCAAAAAAATCAGCGCCAGCAAACCCGTCGTCAGGATGGCAAAATTGACCGGGTTCGCACCCAGTTGATGATGCCAGGCGTCCCAGGCCAGCAACACGCCCGGCACCGCCGCATTGACCAGGATGAGGAACCTTACGAAGCGGGTGTCGGAATCGCGCATGGTCATTTCCATGTCAGAAATCTTTCTGCAAGTCCATCCCGGCGTACAAGTGCCCCACTTGTTCCTCGTAGCCGTTGAACATCAGCGTCGGGCGGCGGCCTGATTCGCCGATGCGCTGTTCAGTGGCCTGGCTCCAGCGCGGATGATCCTTCTTCGGGTTCACATTGGCGTAGAACCCATATTCTTCCGGGGCATATTCGCTCCACGATGTCCGTGGCTGGTCCGCTGTCAGCATTATCTTCACGATGGACTTGATGCCCTTGAAACCATACTTCCAGGGCACGACTAAACGGATGGGCGCGCCGTCCTGCGGCGGCAACGCTTTGCCATAGAGCCCGCTGGCCAAAATCGCCAGCGGATGCATCGCTTCATCCAGCCTCAAGCCCTCTACGTACGGCCACTTGAGCACGTCACTGCGCTGCCCCGGCATGCGCGTCGGGTCCAGCAACGTCTCAAATGCGACGTATTTTGCCTCAGGCGTCGGTTCGACTACCTCCAGCAATTTGGACAGTGGATAACCCGCCCAGGGCACCACCATGGACCACGCCTCCACGCAACGCATCCGATAAATCCGCTCTTCCGGCGGCGCAATTTTCAAAATATCGTCGAGACTAAACACCTGCGGCTTCTTCACCAGCCCGCCGACCGTTACCTGCCATCCGCGCGTTTGAAAATTCGCGGATGCGTCCGCCACTGCCTGCTTGTCCGTAGAGAATTCATAAAAATTATTGTAGTGCGTGATGTCCCGGAACGACGTCTCCGGCTCATTCACCGTAAAGCCTGAGTTCGCCGGTGCATTGGTCGCTTGTGCCAGGCCCTGGATTTCCGCCGTCCTTACTGTTGTTGTAGAAACGTGGTTCAGCTTGCGGTAAACCACGCCCGTCGCCACCGCGGTGGCCGCCAGGATTCCAGTCCGGATAAAATTCCTGCGATTGAAATACAGCGATGGCGGTGTTATCTCGCCGGCCAATATTTTATTTGGGTCTTTCAAACCTATGCCTAATAAGATGCACTTTGGGCCGGATTTATTTCAAAAAAATAAAAATATCGGTGTATTTCATGCATCCGCCGATCGCCTTCAAGACGTTCAGGGATGGGATTCCATATTCCCCGCCGGCGGAGCGGTCATGTTATTCATAGAGTTGGTTGCCATGCTGTTCATTTCCGGTTGATTGGTCGTCATCATCGAACCTTGCATCATGTTCCCCGTTTGCGGCGCGGCCATGCTCATGTTATTGGATGCCATAGTGTTCATGGATGAACCGCCCATGGACATCGAATTGGATTCCATATTGTTGCCCATTTGCGGAGCCGCCATGTTATTCATGGAGTTGGTTGCCATGCTGTTCATTTGCGGTGGATTGGTCCCCGCCATGGAATCCGACATCATATTTTGTGGCGGGTCGGCACGCACCACCAGCGGTAGCGCGAACGCCAGGGATATGAA
>DATJXK010000126.1:0-5627 GCA_035500235.1 Pseudomonadales bacterium
CAACTAAGATCAAGGCTGCGGGCGGCAAGACTGAAACGCATATCATTCCCACTGGCACGGACATTTCACGCGGCTGGGGAAGCCGTCATAGTGTTGCGGAAGACTTCCTTTGGGATAGTCCGGTTCAACTCGGTAGCGTTCGCGTGGGGCCGGATTTGGCCAATGTCGGTCTTCGCTACGACGCCAACTGGGAGTTGATTCACCTTTATAGCCCGAAATCGACGGTAATAGGTTCAATCATGCCGTCATTTCGTTATCTTTTTGTGACGCAGAAAATCGGCGATGCGCCGTCGCCGGACGCTTTGCCGTTGAAGGATGTCGCGGCAGGTTATGAAGTCGTGCCCACGGACGACGCGAAAAATCTTGTGGCGTATTTGTTGAGCCTGCGCGCGAACGTGCCACTACATGATGCGCCATTTAGCACCGCCCCGCCGCCTGCCGAAAAGAAAAAATAATGAGCAACGATCCTAAAGACGATTTACAGACACCGGAGCAATCGAAGGCTTCCCCGGTGCCGGTATGGATTTTTGCCGCGATGCTTCTGGTTTTGTTCGGTAGCGGAGTTTATTTTGACCGTCACAGTGGCTGGTTTGATGCGCAGGTTTATGCGCCGTATCGCACCAGCGCGGAATTGGAGGCTTACCAGCCTAAGTCCGGCGCGGCGGCATTCTTCGCCGAAGGCCAGCGCCAATATTCTATTATTTGCGCTTCGTGCCACGGTGACAACGGCCAGGGCAAACCCGGCCAGGCACCGCCGTTGGCCGACTCTGAATGGGTCAATACCAGCAGCTCCAAGCGCGTTGAGCAAATTCCCCAGCTCGGCCTTACCGGGTTAATCCACGTAAAAGGAGAGGCCTGGAACCTGCAAATGGCCGCCATGGGCGTGGGCTTGTCGGATTCTGATCTCGCCGCCGTGCTGACCTACATCCGCGGTTCCTGGGGCAACACTGCCAGCCCCGTCACTGATGACGATGTGAAAGCCATGCGCGCCCTCGTTGCCGGCCATCCGCCAATCAATGGGGAAGCCGGCCTGAAGGCGATTAAGGAATAGTTTTTCTATTCCGCCGGTTGGAACTCCTTGTCTCCCGTCTGCCAAAGCATAAATGCGTCCTGGCTGGCGAAATTCTTGAAGGTAACGATCTTTTCCTCCGTGAAGTGGCCGTTGTTATAATTCACTTTCAACAGCACGGGCTTTCCCGACGCCGATGCCGCCTGCAACGCGGCCACAAATTTGCCCGGTTGCCAGGGCGCCACGCGCGGATCGTTCCAGCCCGCTACACCCATCACCGCAGGATATTTTACGCCCTTTACGACATGCGCTACGCCATCCATTTCATAGAGCGCCTGGCATTCCACCGGGTCGCGTACCGTGCCAAATTCCGGCGTATTGACGGGTCCATTAGCGGTAAATTCCAGCCGCATCGCATTCGCACATCCGACATTGCAAATGGCCGCGCCGAACAAATCTGGTCGCTCAGTGACGGCCCGGCTGATTAGGATGCCGCCGGCGCTGGTGCCTGTTCCGGCGAGTTTTTCGGGACTGGTGTAACCGTTCTTTTCCAGGTATTCCGCGCAAGAGATAAAATCTTTCCATGTGTTCGGCTTGGTGGTCTTGAAACCGGCTTTGTACCATGCCTCGCCAAATTCGCTGCCGCCGCGAACGTGCGCTATGGCCATGACCACGCCGTGTGTGGCAATAGAATTAAGAATGCTGAAACGCGGGTTGAGATTGATGCCGTACGCGCCGTAACCCGTGAGAATGCAACTGTGCGACCCGTCCAGCGGCATTCCTTTTTTATAAATAATCGAAAGCGGAATCAAGGTGCCATCGTGCCCGGGCACCTTCACTTCCTGGGAGACAAGTTGGTCAAAACCGGGATACGTAACATCTGCGTTGAAAACGCTCTTTTTGAATGTCTCCTTCTGCGCGTCATAATCGTAAATCGTTATTGGCGAAGTCCACGAAGTAATGGTCACAATCCAATGGTCCGACCGCCAATCCGGACAATCAACGCCCACGTTTCCGGAACCGGGAAGTTTTATGTCCGAAGTTTTGCCTGTGGCGAAATCATACTTCAGCAGGTAATTGGCAACGCCGTCCGAGTAAGTGACGATCAAGTAATGCCGGCTCTTGCGGATAGATTGAATTGTGTTCGCCGTTTCAGGCAGGACGGTCTCAGCGTGCTGCCAGTCCGGATGTTTCACGCTGGTGCGAACTAGCTTATACCTCGGCGCGCCGGCGTCCGTTACGGCGTAGACGTAATCGCCTTCAAACTCCAGTCCGCGGTCTACCAGGTTGTCTGAGCGCTGGCACAGGACGCTCCATTTGATCTTGTCCTTTTTCAGTTCAGAGGTGGGAGCGTAATAAAGCCGCATTTCTGTTTGGACAGTATCGAGATTTCCCAGGATGTATTTGGGATAAGATTCATCGATGTACGCCTCGGGATCTTCCATGGGTTGAATTCCCAATTCGGGGTCGCTCACGTCACTGAAAATATCCCTGTCCATTGCGACCGGCGTGCCGAGCTTGTGCACGCGTGTTTTTTGGTTCAGCTCAATGTTAATGTTTTTGATGTCCGAGACACTCGTGGCCTCGTAAAAAAATGACCGGTTGTCCCGGTCCCAGCCATTCGCGCCCCAGGACGGATAAATGCTATCAGCCAGCAGCGTTCCATGGTCCACATCCAGGACGCGAATTTCCGACCATTCCGCTCCGCCCGAAGTAAGTCCCATGGCGACGTATTTGCCGTCCCACGACGGGCTAATGCTGTTGATCGTCGTGACCACACCGGGCTTATAAGTATTTGGATCGAAAAGTAATTTCTCCGCGCCGTCCCATCCCTCACGGTAGTAAAGTTTGCCGACATTTTCGCCGCCCATGGTTTTTTTATAAAAAACCCGGCCATGTTCGTACATGATGCTCGAATACGTCGCGGGTTTGAGCTTGTCCAGTGCCATCCATTCCTGCACCAGTGCATCGCGGGCAGGTATTTTTGCGAGTAAGTCATCCGTCAACGTCGCCTGCGCCTTGAACCACGCTTTGACATCGCTATTTGTCAAATCCTCCAGCCAGCGGTACGGATCATAGTATGTCTTCCCGAAATATGTGTCCGAAACATCGACTGTCCTTGTCGGCGGATAATTCCATTGGGCGCGGCAGGACAGGGCGGCAAGAACTAGAAAGGTTAGCGCTGCGCCTGTTTTAGATACAAAGCTTTTTAATCTCATAAATGACCGTGTTAATGCCTTCTTTGTTGCAATATTTCAAGGCCTATTGCCGCGAAGGCCAATCTCTTCTATCGCCCATTGCGCGTGCTCTGCAATTAATGGTTCGGAATCCTGCGCCGCTCTTTCCAGGGCGGGCCGGGCGGATTCATCGCCCACATTTCCCAGGGCGACGCAAACGTTTCGCAACAGCCCGCGCCGTTTCGTCCGTAAAATGGGAGAACTCTTGAATCGCTCTTTGAATCCCTTTGCGTCGAGTGAAAGCAGCTCGATCAAGTCCGGCTGTTCCAAATCCTTGCGTGCGTGCGATTTCATGAGCCTGCCTTCGTGCGCAAATTTATTCCACGGACAAGCCGCCAGGCAATCGTCGCAACCGTAAATGCGATTCCCAATAGCGCGGCGAAATTCCAGGGGAATTGGCCCTTTCAGTTCAATCGTCAGGTAGGAAATACAGCGGCGCGCGTCCAGTTGAAATGGGGCGGTAATGGCGTTGGTCGGGCAAGCCGCGATGCAGCGCACGCATTTCCCGCAATGATTTTTTTCCGGAGCATCGGGCTCCAATTCGAGCGTCGTCAGGATTTCTGCCAGGAAAATCCAGTTCCCTAATTTGCGGCTGATGAGGTTGGTATGCTTGCCCACGAAACCAATTCCCGCACGCTGGGCAAAATCGCGCTCCAGAATCGGCCCGGTGTCTACATACCACAGCGACCGTGCCTGTCCGTCGCCCAATTCATTTACGTATTGCGCCAGCGATTTCAACCGTTCGCCCAGGATATCGTGATAGTCGTCAAAGCGGGCGTAACGGGCGATGACACCACTCTGGTTGCCCGGTTCCGGTTGCTGGCGGCCCGGGTCATAACTGACTGCGAGGCAAATGGCGGTTTTGGCGTCAGGCAAAACTTTCTGGGGCTCGATGCGTTTCGCCGCGTTCCTTTCTATCCACGCCATTTCGCCAAATTTTCCTTCGGCGACCCAGTTTTGAAATTGCCTGGCTGAATCCGGCGCGGCGGCGGAGGTAAAACGGCAATCGTCGAATCCCAACTCCATCGCACGCTGGCGGATCAGCTCTTTCATCGGGGCTGGGATTGCAGGCGAAACTGATGGACGACCTGCTGCGCCACTTCACGCAAAGAGCGCAATTCCGTATTCAGCAGGATGTCGGCCTGTTTGTAAAACGGCTCGCGCACGGCCAGCAGCTCGCGGATTTTCTTTTGCGGGTCCGGGTCGTGGAGCAGGGGACGGTGTGTCTGGCTCTTCACGCGCTCCCAGATTTTGGCAGGTGTCGCCCACAGGCAAACGATCAGGGCATGGGTTTTGAGGCTCGCCAGGTTTTGCGGGGCCACCGGCAGGCCGCCGCCGCACGAAATCACCGTCTGTGTTTTCGTCGTCAGTTCACCGACCACTTTTTCCTCCAGCCCGCGAAAGGCCGGTTCGCCGCAATTCGTAAAGATTTCCGGGATGGTTTTACCCGTCGCCGACTGGATCATCTCGTCCGTATCGACGTAATGGAAATGCAACTGCTCCGCCACGAGCCGGCCCACGGACGTCTTTCCCGTACCCATAAACCCAATGAGCGCGATGTTGACCAGCCGGCGTTTGCTTTGCATGAAGCGAGTTTGGAAGGAAAAAGGCGAAAATGGAATGTTTTATTGCCGTTTCCCTTGCGCTGAAATATCCGGTTGCTCGACATTTCCCAATTCCCGCATAAATTGGCCTCGTGAAACTGCCGCCGTTCATACTGGCGTCAGCCTCGCCGCGCCGCGCTGAATTGCTTCGGCAGCTTAAACTGGAATTTGAAGTGGTCCCCAGCGACGCGAAGGAGGTCTATGACGAAAATCTGTCGCCGCTCGAGCTTTGCCAGCTCAATGCGCATCGCAAAGCGCGTGTCATAGCTAAAAAGATTCCCGATGCCCTCGTGCTGGGCGCCGACACCCTTGTCTTCCTCGACCGCAAAATTTTCGGCAAGCCCCGTGATCTCGCGGAGGCCAAAGGCATGCTCGCGCAATTGCAAGGCCGCACCCACCAGGTCGTGACCGGAGTCAGCCTTATCCAGTTGCGTGCACATCGCGAACGCATTTTCGCTATTAGCACGGACGTTACTTTTCGCCCCCTCACGCCGGCGCAAATTGACGAATATCTTTACGGCATCAATCCGCTCGACAAGGCCGGCGCTTACGCCATCCAGGATCATGGTGAACTGATTGTCGCTGAAATCTCCGGCTCCTTTAGCAACGTCGTTGGCCTGCCTATCGAAAAAGTACAGGAAGAACTGGCAGCGTGGTAAACTGAAGCTTATTAGGCCAAGGTGATTTTTAGACAAGTTTTTTGATGGAGATTAACAGCCGCCTGAAAGGCGGTAGCCATAGTAGCCGAGGGCAACGCCCTCGGAAAATAGCAGGAAA
>DATJXK010000127.1:0-5871 GCA_035500235.1 Pseudomonadales bacterium
CTAATTCGTTCCCACTCATCTTACCGCCAACACCGGGACCGGGACTGGCCTGGGATTTGAGCCATCTCTGGCCGGGCGGCAATATCGGCGTGATCGTGCCGCCAGTGGTGACCTTAACCAATAGCATTACCAGGACATCTACGAACATTATCGGAAGCTTTTCATGGTCGTCTGATCAATACGGATGGGTCTTGGAAACGCAAGTAAGGGCGCTAACCAACGGCGTCAGTCTCAGCAACACGAACTGGACGCGAATCGCCGGGAGCAATACAAACCTGACTGAGGTGATTACCAATACCATACAATCCGGCACGAACGCGGTCTTTTACCGGTTGGTCTTCCCGTAAGACCAGCGAAAAGAGAACAACGGCACTTTGATGTCTCAAAGCCGGGGCTGGGTTGAAGAACCTGGCCCCGGTCTGTTTAAAATGCCGGGCGTGATCTTAAAATTTATTAAGAAGCAGATTAACGGGGTCATTTATTTATGAAATCAATTATTAAAGTATTATTGTTAGCCGCTATCTTAACGGCAGGCTTATCGTCTGGAAAAGCCCAGACGAATTCCCCGACTACAGTTGAAGAAAAACAGCAGGCTTCGTTAAACAAACATATAAAGCCCATCCTCGACGCCTTAAATCTCAATGACCCGGCCAAAGAAACCAAGGTCCAGAACGTATTATCGGAGTTTTTCATCGCTCATACGGCATGGCATCAAACCAACGATGCAACGTTAAAGGATCTTTGGAACAATTTTAACCATGCGCGTGCAAAACAGGACAAAGCCGGTGCCGATAAAGCACTGACACAAATTGATGCCATTTATGCCACGTTCAAGCCGGAACATGATAAGCTTATTTCCGGACTCGCGGCGGTGCTGTCACCACAACAAATTGCAACCGTTGAGGATGTATTGACGGTCAACAAGGTCAAAGTAACTTACATTGTATACCTGGAAATTTTCCCGACGCTTACGGCGGAACAGAAGGCAGTGGTCTTAAAAGACTTGGAAGCCGCCCGCGATCAGGCTACTGACGCTGGTTCTATGGTTGAAAAGTCCGCATTTTTCAAAATATACAAGATTGAGATTGAGGAGAACTATCTTACTGCCCAGGGTTACGATCCAAAGCAGGCGCGCAAGGATTTTGCCGCAAAACAGAAAGCAGCAACGGCTGCACAGTAAGCAATTTCCGTTTTAATTAGCCGGAGCCAGTTCGTAATGCGCAGGGTGAGGCTGGCTTGCAGAATGCGCCTCATCAATAATTTCCTGCCTTTGGCTTTCAAGGGCAGCCACGAGTGAATCGGCTGCATCTCCTTAAGGATAGGAATCGATGATATTTACAGGAATATTGTGAGGGTAAGCGTGATTGTTTGAGCCCGAATTTTCTTTGTAATGAAGTGACTTGAAGGCATTTTTTTGGCACAGTAATCATACATGTCACGGCTCAAAATCGTCTTCCTCAATCGAATAACTTTTATCCCATTTTGGTTGTTTGCCGTCACCATTTTCGTGAGTCACGCACAATCTGTGGTTAATATCGAATTACTACCTCAACAGACGGGACCAGCCATTGACCCCGACTTTGTAGGTTTGAGCTTCGAAATGCGGGATGTGCTCGCAGACACAAACGGAAATCATTTTTTTAGCCCAACGAATAAAAAACTCATCGCAACGTTCAAGCAACTGGGCATCAAAAACCTTCGCGTGGGCGGCAGTACGGCAGACCGCCCCACCCTGCCTGTGCCTTCTACAAATGATGTAGACAGCCTCTTCTCATTTGCGAAAAGGGCAGACGTAAAGGTGATTTACACCCTGCGATTGAAACATGGGGACCCAAAGTCCATGGCATCAATGGCGTACTACATTAAGAGCCACTACGCGAAACAACTGGATTGTTTTGTCATCGGCAACGAGCCCAATACGTATTATAGCAACTTCCCCGCTTTTTTTGCGGATTGGAAATTTTATGCCGGGAACACAGAACTAACCAATCTGCCTAAAGCCATATTTTGTGGGCCCAGTGTTTCACCGGGCCACGAAAAATGGTCGGCACAGTTCGCCACCGAACTCGCAAGCAGTGGTTTTTTGAAATTTATTTCACAACACGACTATCCTGGAGGTGATGCGCGCAAAGTCACGAATGCCGCCACGGCCCGTGATAAAATTCTCTTACCCGCAATGGAAGCGCACTATGCCGCGTTCGCAAGTCATTTTGTCCCGGTAGTCGTTTCTAGCGACCTGCCTTACCGCTTTGAAGAGGCAAACAGTTTCTATGACGGCGGGGCACTGGACGTCAGCGACACATTTGCCTCGGCACTTTGGGCTCTGAACTATCAGTGGTGGTGGGCAGAAAATGGCATCCTGGGAGTCAATTTCCACACTGGTGATAAAGTGGCGGCGCATGACGAAAGCAAGCCATGTCGCTATGCCACTTTCTGGACCGTACCGGATGGTTATAATGTGCATCCGGTTGGTTACGCAGAGAAAATGTTTTCTCTTGGCAGCAACGGCAGGATTGTGCCAGTAAAGGTTCAGTCGGAATCGGTGACCAATTTGAATTTTGCAGCTTATGCGGTCTCAAATGACGACAAAAATTATTACATCACCCTCATCAATAAGAGCCATGATGCGACTGCCACCAATTTATCCGTTGCCATTAATGCAAATGGAATCGATGGTTGGTCGAAAGGTAAAATCATCCGCCTGGCTATACCGAAGGGCGATATATCACGAAAAACCGGCATGACCCTGGGAGGAGCTGAAATCATGGATGACGGCAAATGGGAAGGCCAATGGCAAATGGTTCCCTGTTCGAAATCCCAACCCTCAGTCGAAGTAAATCTTCCAGCCGCGAGCGCAGCCGTCATCAAATTGACTCCGCAATAAGCAATGGAGCTTGCATTTTGCGCAAAAAAATTAGCAGTTTTTTTATACTCACAACTCGTCAAAGAATCCCGCACGGCATAGCCTCATACTAGCTCCATTTTTATGTATCGTCTTAAAGTCGTTCTGGTTGCATTATTGTTTGGCTTGCTGCCCGTACTTGGTCTTCGCGCCGTCGGCATAAGCCAATTGCGCTGTGAGGATCTAAATAATCCGCAAGGCATAGACGCCACGGCGCCGCGATTAAGTTGGATCTTAAGCACCGGCGAAGAGGATCAAAAGCAGACTGCCTATCAGATTCTCGTGGCCTCCACGGCAAAAAATCTCGAAGCGGGCAAAGGCGATTTGTGGGACAGCGGAAAAGTCTCATCGGACCAATCTATCCAGGTACCTTATGCGGGCCATGCCCTTGCCAGCCGTACGCAGTGTTTTTGGAAAGTCCGCATCTGGGACAAAGAAGGAAAGGTCTCTGACTGGAGCAAGTCGGCGGTGTGGACGATGGGATTGCTCAACCCGGACGATTGGGGCGGCGCAAAATGGATCGGTCTTGATGGCGTTGTCCAAACAGCCTATTTGGATCACACAAGCTGGATTTGGTTTCCCGCCGACAAGCCGGAGGAATCCGCGCCAGTGGGCACGAATTATTTTCGCCGTGTGATAACCATTCCCGCCGGACGCACCGTTAAGAGCGCGCAATTTCAATATACGGGCGACAATATGGGGCGCGGCTGGCTGAATCATTTTGATCTCGGGGCGCGGGATAATTTTCGCACCGTAAAATTCAATGACATCACGACGCGGCTGAACCCCGGCCAGACGTATGTCCTGGGCCTGACGGGTTATCACAAGAAGGGGGGAACACCAGCTGGCGTAGTCGGGCTGCTGGAAATCCAATTTAATGACGGACCGCCGATGATTATCCCGACGGATGAACAGTGGAAGGTTTCGGACCATGAGGTTTCGGGCTGGCTGGATACCAATTTCGACGACTCAGGCTGGGTGGCGGCGAAAACCATCGGGCCGGTCGGCATGGAACCCTGGGGAAAGGTCCGCTCCGCGGAGTCACGTGTGCTGGCGGCGCGATATCTGCGCAAGGAATTTTCCGCGCCGAAGAAAATTTCGCACGCGACAGTTTCTTTTTCCGGGCTTGGCCTGTCTGAACTCTATCTCAACGGGAAAAAAGTTGGGGCCGATGTATTGTCCCCCGCCTTTGCTCAATATAACAAGCGCGACTTTTACGTGACCTACGATGTCACGAAAGAACTCCGGCATGGCGCGAACGCGATGGGGGTTATTCTGGGGAATGGGCGCTTTTTTGCCGATCGCAGCCACGTTTATTCGAGCACGATGGATTTTGGTTTTCCGAAGTTGCTTCTGAACTTAGACATTCAATATGCGGATGGTTCGTCCATGCAAATTGTGAGCGATGCTTCCTGGAAGCTGACGGATGACGGCCCGATTGTCGCCAATAATGATTACGACGGTGACGACTATGACGCGCGGAAGGAATTTCCGAAGTGGGACCAGCCCGGGTTTGACGATTCAAAATGGTCGCCGGCGGAAATGGTTTCCGCGCCAGGCGGAGTGCTTTCGGCGATGATGATGCAGCCCATTCGTATTACGGGAACGCTCAAGCCGGTGGCGATGGAAGAAGTCCAGCCGGGCGTTTACATTTATGACATGGGGCAGAACATGGTTGGCTGGTGTCGGCTGCGGGTTTCCGGTCCGGCGGGAAGCCGTGTTTCCATGCGTTACGCCGAGACATTGAAGCCGGACGGGACGCTTTACATGGCCAACCTGCGCGGGGCACAGGTCACGGACTCTTATACGTTGAAAGGCCACGGCAAGGAAGTTTGGGAACCGCGTTTCACGTCGCATGGATTTCGTTATGTGGAGCTGACGGGCTATCCGAAAAAGCCGGACCTGGATTCGATTGAGGGTTGCGTGGTGAATGACAACGTCGCCACGGCGGGTGATTTCGAATGTTCCAATGAATTGATTAATAAAATTTATCGCGCCATCGTGTGGGGTGTGCGCGGCAATTATCGCAGTATGCCGACGGATTGTCCCCAGCGCGATGAACGGCAAGGCTGGCTGGGGGACCGGTCGGAGGAATCGCGCGGGGAAACGTACTTGTTTGACAATTCCTGTCTCTACGCCAAATGGATGCAGGACATCGCCGATGCCCAGCGGGACAGCGGCAGCGTGCCGGACGTGGCGCCCGCCTACTGGCCGATTTATTCGGATAATGTCGTATGGCCGAGCACGAGCGTTATCATTCCAGATATGTTGCTCGAACAGTTTGACGACACGCGCATTATCGCCCGCCATTATGACAGCATGAAACGCTGGATGGATTTCATGAGCGGGTTCATGACGAATGGGCTTATTTCGCGCGACAATTATGGTGACTGGTGCGTGCCGCCGGAGGACTTGCAGATTATCCACACAACCAACACCAATTTGCTAACGGACAAGACCCTGCTGGCGACTGCCTTTTTTTATCATGATTACAAATTGATGGAACAGTACGCGACGATGCTTGGCAAACCGGACGATGCGAAGGCATTTCATGACCAGGCGGAACTCATTAAAACGGCGTTCAACGAAAAATTTCTCGACCGTGAGCGCGGCCAATACAGCAACGGCACACAGACGTCCTGCGTCCTGCCACTTGCGTTTGGCCTGGTGCCTGACGATATGCACCAGGTCATTTTCGATCATCTCGTGGACAAGATTGAAAACGGGACGCACGGGCACATAGGCACGGGGCTCGTGGGCGGACAATATCTCTGCCGAGTGCTGACCGACAATGGCCGGCCGGATCTGGTTTATACCATTGCGTCGCAAAAGAGTTATCCGAGCTGGGGTTATATGATTGAAAACGGGGCGACTACGATTTGGGAATTGTGGAACGGCAATACGGCCGACCCGACGATGAATTCGGGGAACCACGTCATGCTGATTGGCGATTTCGTCGTATGGCTTTA
>DATJXK010000128.1:0-18846 GCA_035500235.1 Pseudomonadales bacterium
AATCACGCCCTGAAAATCCTGCGGCAAATCGAATGCACTTATTTGGCCGAACGGCCCTGGCGCGTGTTGTCCCAGGGCGAACGCCAGCGGATTCTCATCGGCCGCGCACTCATGGCCAGTCCCCGCGTGCTCATTCTCGACGAGCCCTGCGCGGGCCTTGACCCGGCGGCGCGCGAGCATTTCCTCCAATTCCTCCAGCGACTTGGCCAAGGCCGCAATGCCCCCACCCTCGTGCTGGTGACCCATCATGTGGAGGAAATCATGCCCGTGTTTTCACGGGCTTTGATTTTGAAAAAAGGAAAAGTGCTCGCGTCCGGGAAAAAATCGGAGGTGTTAACCGCCAAAACCCTGTCACTTGCCTTTGGCGGGAAACTAAAATTACGCTCCCGGCAAGGGCGTTTTATGATGAACGTCCTGCCGAAAAGCGGGGTAGTGGTTTAAGTGGCCTTGCGCCGGCCAATTCAACCCCTTCAATTTCGAGGAGCTTGCACTTCCAGCCTAATCCGCTTCCAAAGCCCCCAATTTTATTATTCGCGGCCAACACACGGTGACAAGGGACCAAAACAGGAATAGAGTTCGCGCCGCACGCGCCGCCCACGGCCCGAACGGCCTTGGGCTTGCCCACCGCCTTCGCCACCTCCCCATAGCTTTTGGTTTTGCCGTAGGGAATCTTCAACATTTCGCGCCAGACACTCTTTTGAAATTCAGTGCCTTTTAGGTCCAGCGGCGGAAAATTGGCCGGTTTCTCGCCGGAAAGCATTTTCTTTAATGCCGTCTCGGTTTGGCGATGCCACTGGCGGACTTGAGGAGAAATTTTTCCCCTGGCTGTTTCGCCGGACGGCGCGTCTTTCGCATTCGGAAAACTCATGCCGGCCAAACCATTTTCAGAATATTCGGCGATAAAATTTCCGAGGGGTGTACTGATGGAAAATGTAGAAATCATACCTCGCATCTTAACTCAATAATGATTTCTCGCAAAAAATAAAATGATTCCCAGCAGCAGAAGAAATAAAACAGCGGAAAGCACCACCAGGCGGTTTCGCGCCACGCGCTTTTCGTAACGCAACGGGCGCAACCCGTGGACGCCGCCCGCAGCCAGATAATTCACCAGGCGCGGATTGCTCGTGGTCGGCCGCCGGAACTGGTCTTTAACGCGCTGCCAGAGCGCCGGCAAGTCGTACTTGCGCACGCCCAGCTCATTGAAACGATCCAGCGGTTCGACTTCCGTGCGCGGTTTGAGCGATTTGATCTCTTCAAATTCCGGATCGTTGGTCACGGGCTTGGACGGCGGCGGCTCGGTTTTTCGGGAAACGGTCGAGCCATGCGGGATGGCCGTGGACCGGAGTTTGGGTGCCGATGGTTTCTGGATCTGGGAATCCAGCTTCTTGATTTCAGCCTGGAGCGAAGAGATTTGTTCGTTGAGGGCGCGTTCGCGTTCGGAAATAGGATCAGCTTGTCCGGATTTCTTCTTTTTGGCTGCCGCCATAAGCCTCCTCTAACGCCGCAAGAGAATGGCGATAAATACCCCCATGGCGCCGAGCGCCACGATCAACAGCGGCCACGTTAACGCCAGGCCGAATTTACAAAGCTGGCCGAAACTCAAATCCGCCAGCGCCATGGCCTGGGGCGGAGGAGCCGCCTGGGCTTCGGGTTTCTTGGCATTTTCACCATCCAAAGCCGGAACCTTTAACCGCGCCGAATTCCATTCCATCCGCGCGTTTTCAACCGCCGTGAGCGCACGCGTCAGCTCCACGCTGAAATTCTCCTTCGTCCACGATTCATCATGGATGGCCTCGACTTTCGTCAGGGCATCGCGAAAATCGGCGATGGTCTTGTTCATTTGCTCGGACTCGCGGCGGGCATTAAAGCTTGCCTCTTCGAGCAGGCCAAGGCCGCGTGTCAAATTATGAATGATTTCCTGCCGGCCGTTTTGAAATTCCACCTGGCGGCGGCGCAATTCCTCAAGCGTGGAGCGTTCCCGTTCCAGTTCCTCCTGGGCGCGCTTAAGTTCGGCGAGCTTTTGCTGTGCCTCGACGACCTTGCGGTCCACTTCCTCCCGCGTAGGGGCGCGAAGCGAATCTCCGGCGACGGCAGGCGTTTTATGCGCCTGAAAATCCGTATCAATAAACTCGGTGGCGTCGTATTCAGCAGCCATAGGGTGACTTTAATGCCGTTCCAAATGGGTGTAAAGGGGTTGTTTCCATTTTACTTCGCGGCCTGTTTTTGGCCGGCGGCTAAAATTTCTGTTCCCGCCAGCATTACCGGTCCCCGGCCATGCAGATCATCGTCCGGGCGCGGCCGTTCTACGTAATAAACAAAGTTCGTGCTCATGCTCGTGCCCTGGCAGGTGCCCAGGACTGCGCCATCCGCGGTAACATGATGGGCGATGCCGCCAAATGCCTTGCGCGCCATGGCCATATTGTCCGGGTCAATCCAGCCGCGGTTCACCGCGCGCGCGATGCCATAGGCAAACATGGCCGTGCAACTGGTTTCATCCCAGATATCGTTCCGGTCCAAAATCTGGCGCCACATGCCGTTGGTGCCTTGGACCTTTTTCAGCCCGTCAATCTGCTTCTTCAAAATGGCGAGCAATTGTCCCCGTAATGGGTCTTTCTCGTCCATGGCGGATAATGTTTCCACGAGCGTTATGGTCACCCAGCCGTTGCCGCGCCCCCATTTATACGGCGCAGGTTTTTTCTCGCCGACATAATAGCCGTGGAACCACAGGCCGTCCGCATCCTGTTCGAGCGCGGCCTGGTGAATAATCTGCTCCGCCGTGTCGTCAATGAACTTCTGGTCATGTTTGTAAATACCCCAGCGCACCTGGAAAACACCGCCCATGTAAAGGTCATCCGGCCAGACTGTCCCGCCCTGCACTTTCGGCCGCCAGAGCGTGCCATCTGGCATGCGGTCCTGTTTATGGACCACCCAGTCTGCGATTCGCGCGACCACTTCTTTTTCTTCCGGCGTCACGCTATCCGGATGCAACATCATGTCCTGGAGGATTTCATTTCCCATGGCCCCGCAATTATCCAGGCTGCCAAGCGCGATCAAGCCCTTGATTTTCGTGGTTTCGGCAAACTCTTTGCCATCCGCGCCGAATTGCTTTTCCAATCCTGCCAGCCATTGATAATAGCGCGAACAAATCAGGTTATGCTGGGTAACGAATTGCCCCGAATCCGCGTCCCCAAACGCCACGGACTCTTTCTCCATGCCGTAAAGCGTCACGCCCCAGGGATAGCCCCACGTAATACCTTCAGGCACTTTGGCCTCTTTCGCGTCGGCCAGGTTGGTCACGGCGGGATAATCGCCATCGGCCAGCGTGTGAATCTGGTGCTTGGCTACGCGGTCGACGATGCTATGGATCTGATCATCAGAAATAGCGCCAGCATTCGCTCCCTGCGCATGGGCGATATTGTTGAACGAGATAAAAACCGGAACTGCGGCAATTAAAATGGCAAGCGTGGTGCGTTTCATTGGGAATCCATTATCAAATTTTGATGGCTAATGAACAGAACAAACTTTCGCAATTTTTAAAAAAGTTGGCGATATTACATTGCTATGCGCGGCGCACAGAAATTAAACTCCGCGGCCGTGTTGAATCTGGATTCACTCAATCCGCAGCAGCGCCAGGCCGTCGAGACGCTGCACGGCCCGGTTTTGATTTTAGCCGGCGCCGGCACCGGCAAGACGCGCGTCATCACCTATCGCATCGCGCACCTGATTGCCAAAGGCGTCGCGCCCGGAAACATCCTCGCTGTTACATTCACCAATAAAGCCGCGCGCGAAATGCAGGAGCGCATCTCCAAACTGATTCCCGCGCCGCGCAAGAATAAAACCGACGAACGTGCTAAAGATTTGCGCCCGACGATTTGCACCTTCCACTCGCTTTGCGTCCGCATCTTGCGCCAGTACATTGACCGGCTTGGGTATAAAAAGAACTTCGTCATTTACGATGAGTCCGAGCAGCTCAGTGCGGTCAAAAAAATTCTTGCGCAGATTTCCGCCAAGGGTGAAAAAACGGATCCGTTCGCAGTGTTGAGCCTGCTGAGCCGGTTCAAGAACGGCGGGGAAAAAGCCGCGGCTTTTGCGGATGAAAGCGTCCGCGCGCTGGCGCAACATATTCGCTCGCGTTACGAATCCGCGCTCCACGCCTGCAACGCCGTGGACTTCGACGACTTGATTTTGCTCACGCTTAAGTTGTTTACCGAGCATCCCGATGTGCTGGAGAGCTGCCGCGCCAAATATAAATTCGTCATGGCGGACGAATATCAGGACACTAACGCTTCGCAATTCCAGCTCATCCACGCGCTCGCGGACAAACATCGGAACCTCTGCGTCGTGGGCGATGACGACCAGAGCATCTATGGCTGGCGCGGCGCGGAAATCGGCAATCTGCTTGACCTTGAAAAATATTTTCCCGAAGTCAAAGTCGTCAAGCTCGAGCAAAATTATCGTTCGACCAATACGATTCTTAACGCCGCCAACGCCATTATTAAGAACAATCCGCGCCGGCGTCCCAAACAGCTTTGGTCGAGCAAGGGCCAGGGCGGCAAAATCCTTTTGCGCGCCTACACGAACGACGACGACGAAGCGCGCAATGTGGTCGAGCAAATTGAATTTTCGCGATTGGCACAGCGTGCGCCGTGGTCGGACAACGCGATTTTGTTCCGCACCAACCTGCAATCGCGCCCGCTCGAAACCGCGCTGCGCCAGGCGGCTGTGCGCTATCACTTGATCGGCGGGCAAAGCTTCTTTGACCGCCGCGAAGTGAAGGATTTCCTCGCTTACATCAAGATGTTCCTCCATCCGCACGACGATATCAGCCTGCTGCGCATCGCCAATGTACCCGCGCGCGGCTTGAGCGATGTCACGATGGAACGTTTGTTGGCCGCGAGCCACGAACGCAAAGGTTCCGTCTTCACCGCCATGAAAAACCCCGTGGTACAGATGGAGTTCCAAACCAAAACGCGCGAGAGCATCGAGCGGTTCGTTGAGTTTATCGAGCGCACGGGCGCATTGCTTCACCAGGACCATACCGTTCGTTTGCAAGCCTGGGCCGACAAGTTTTTGGACGAGGTTGGCTATTTCAATGAACTGCGCCGCGCCGAAAAAGACGCCGAGGCGGCGGAGAACCGCATCCGCAATTTGCGCGAGTTGATTGCCACACTGGACAGTTTTGGCGATCCCATGAAATCGCCGTCCGATCGGCTGGAAACATTTCTCGAAGACATCACCCTCGATGCCGATCGTCTCGAAGAGCAGGAAGAAGCCGGCAACGCCGTCACGCTCATCACCATGCACAGTTGCAAGGGCCTCGAGTTTCCGCGCGTGTACATCGTTGGGCTGGAGGAAGGGCTATTGCCGCACTCGCGCTCTACGGTGGAAGGCACGCTGGATGAAGAGCGACGCTTGTTTTACGTCGCCGTGACGCGCGCCATGCAGGCGCTGGTCATCAGCCATTGTGCCGGCCGCAAAAAATATGGCCAGCTCATGCCCTGCCATCCTTCGCGCTTTCTCAAGGAATTGCCTGCTGATCTCGTCGAAGACCCGACCGTGAGTAAAGAGCCGGTCAGCACCGACAAAGCGAAAAGCATGTTTGATGTGTTGCGAAGTGCCGCAGGCGCGTAATTCAATTTAGAAGAGCGGGACAGGCAAGACGCCTGTTCTACTATTTCTGCCCCGCGCCACCACTAATCTGCTGCCCCAACACCTGTATCGCTTTCAGCAGAGGCTTGTCGTCCGAGTCTTGCAATTCATCGGCGCTCATTTCCCGAAGATCCCCAATCTCCACGCGGCTGGCGCCTTGTGGCAGTTCGATGGCGATTTGCGGCGGGATGCCTTTGTGCCAAAAAGATTGGCCATCCGGCGTGAGCCATTCTTGCACCGCGAGCAACATGGCCGAGCCGCCCGGAAGTTGAAACTCATTCAGCACTGTGCCGGTGCCGAAGGTCGTGTCGCCAATCAGCGCTGCCCGATGCGGAACGCCCAAAGCACCGGCCACGATTTCCGCCGCGCTGGCCGAGCCGTTATTGATCAATACCGCCATAGGAATATTCGTCGCCAGGCCGCCCGGTTGCACCGGCACCGATTTGATTTGGCCGTTGGCATCTTTGACGAGCAGCACATTGCCACTCGAAAGAAACTGGCTGGCCGTTGAGACCGCTTCGTCCAATATGCCCCCCGGATTATCGCGCATGTCCAGGATCAATCCTTTCATGTGCTGGGATTGAACTTCTTTCAAGGCCACGCGCAAATCCTTCGTGACGTTGTCGTCAAACCCCGCCAGGCGCACGTAGGCCAGGTCTGTTCCCGGTAATTGCACCCAGGCGACGTCGTGAAGTTTTATTTCCGCACGCTTGATGGTGACGTCGCGGACTTTGCGCGTCTTGGGATCCAAAATTCCCAGTTCCACCGTGGTACCCACCGGCCCGGAAATCTGTTGCACCGCTTCGTTTGGCGACATTCCGGCGATGTCCCGGCCGTCCACGCTCAGGATAATCTCGCCGCTACGCAGGCCGGCGCGTTGCGCGGGCGAGCCGTCAATCGGCGCGACGATGACCATCTGCTTGTCCTTGATTTTTATCTGCACGCCGACGCCCTTTAGTTCACCCTTTTCCGTTGAATCAAGCTGCTTGACCAGGCCGGGAGTCAAAAAGACGCTGTGGCCGTTATCGCCCAGGGCGTCCACCATGCCGGCAATGGCGCCGTAAGTGAGCTTCTGCGGGTCGAGGGCTGAACGGTCCACGTAATAATGTTCGATGATGTTCCATGCCTCGCCAATCAGGCGCAAATTCGCCACGGCATCGGAAGGAACAAACGCCATGAGCGACCAGCGATCAAACAACATGCCCGCGCCAAGGCCAAAAACGAAGGTAAACGCGAACAAAAAAATCGGGCGTAACCGCCGCGGCCGCGGCTTTCGCCCGTCATCGTTTCCTGGATTCATCGCCATCGAATTTCCAAACTTAATGGTAATTGGAGCGTAAGTAAATAACGCGAAGGAGGCAAAAGTTCGGCTTTGAAGACGGGTTACCGCCTATCCCGCTCGAAGTTCGCGGCATCAACCAACCCAATCGAAGCCGTGAGGTGAATTTTTTTGACCTGGACCAAGCCCAAAATGCCCGCTGGCTAGGCGGCTTTTCCCAGTGCGCCCTCAGCCAGGTAAAACCGGACGATGCCCGGCAACATGTTGCCGATGGTCTCAGCCATGTTCTTTTCGTCCAGAATGATTTGCCGGCATGCGTCGGCCACGTGGGGCAGGCCGGCTTTTTCTGAAGCAACGACGATCGCCTGGTAACACGCGATTTCAAGATGCTCGGAGGCATAGCTGGCGATCATTTCTTTCACCAAATGATCATGCGCGATAGCCACGCTGACGTCTTTCATTGTTTCCACCAATACGCTTATTCCGGTTTTAATGGTCGAAGTTTCTGTGGCCAGGGTTTTAAGAAGCGATTCCACAGTCCGTGCATGTTGCTGGGTTTCAATTAAATGCTTTCCGCAAGCGGCGCGGCACTCTTCCGGATGTTTTTCACTTTGAGAAATCTTTTTCAGCGTCGTTTCCAGTGCCCGTTCCATCGCATAAGCGTCCCGCAGCCAGCCTGTCAATTCATCCCGCGCGTCCATAATTTTTGTTCAATTTCGCAATTAAACAGGCTGGCCGGGTGTTCAACCCCGGCCGGCCTGCAATCATTCAGTTTTAAAACTACGCAGCCTTTCTCTGTTTCTGCCCGGAGTCGCCACTCTCTTCGTTTTCTTCCAGGTTGACGGTGTTCTCCGCGATATCATTTAGCTTGCTGTTAGCCTCCTCCTCTTCATTGAACGTCTCCTGGAGAATGCTGGAAGCTTCCTGTTCCTCAAGCAGGTTCGCCCACGAGATCAGGGCGCCGTAAGCGGCAATTTCGTAATGTTCGACTTTTTGCAAAGCCAGGATGATGGCGGCTTCGCCTTCCTCTTCGCTGATCACTTCCTCACCTTCGGTAATCAGCCCGGCCATCCCGGCGCATTTTTTGCGCTGGGGCTTTTCGTCAAACATTTCAAAAACCTGTTCCAAACGTTTGGCGTGTTCCTGGGTCTCTTCCAGATGCGATTGCAAGGCCTCCTTCAACTCATCATGTTCCACCTTCTTGATGACTTTGGGGAGGGCCTTGATGATTTGGTGTTCCGCATCGTACGTGTCCTTCAATGTTTCAATAAATGTTTCGCGTAATGTGCTCATAATTTTATTGGTTGATTGTTTTTTTCTTCAGCACAAAGGAAATAGCGTTCAGTGTGCCAAGGGGATTTTTAGCAAAACTTTGCGAATTTTTTTAACCGTCAAGCGATCTGCAAAGTTTTCTTTTCAAACTGCAACGTGCGAAATGCCTGAACTGGTGCCAAAAACCATGGCGAAGAGAATGCCGCCGGCCCCGGCTTTCATGCACGGATAGCCCGGGCCATTGGGTCCTGCGAAAGAATTAGTAACTCGACCGGGTCATCTTTACTTTGCCACGGAAAATCCAGTAGATGCATACCGTATAGGTCAGGACGACGGGCACGCCCATGCAGGCAATGACCAACATGATGCCAAGCGTCTTCTGCGACGACGCGCCGTTGATAATGGTCAGGGAATTTTCCGGGTTGGGCGAGCTATAGACGAGGTTGGGATACTGGTTGATGCCGAAGAGCGCCATCAGCGTGGCCATCGTTGCGCATGAGGAAAGAAACGCGAGCCAGTCTTTGCCGCGATAAAATTCACGTGGAATGTTGGCGATCGCCAGCATGTTGACCAGGGCGATGCTGAACAGCCAGGGATGCTGCTTGAGCGCCTCAGCCATGCGCGGTTCGTAGAGCAAAGTAACCATGGTGGTGATGGCGGCGCAGATAACAAAGAAGATGATGCAATTCATCGCCCAGCGCCGGAGTTTGTCGTGGAGTTCGCCCTCGGTTTTCATTACCCCATAAATCGCGCCGTGCATCATGAAGAGCGCCACGGTGGTGACGCCCATGAGAAGCGGATAAGGCCCGAGCAGGCCAAGGAATGTGCCGACGAATTCGCCGTGGGAATCCAGGGGAATACCCTGGGCGATATTGCCCATGGCCACGCCGATAAGCAGTGAGGACACCACACTGCCGGCAGCAAAACCGATGTCCCACATCTGCCGCCACCAGTACATCGGCTGCTTGCTGCGAAATTCAATCGCCACGCCGCGGAAAATCAGCGCGCACAGCAACAATTCAAAGGCAATGTAAAAGCCGGAAAAAACAGTGGCATAAACTTCCGGGAACGCGGCAAACAGTGCGCCACCGCCGGTCACCAGCCAAACTTCGTTACCGTCCCATACCGGGCCAATGGAATTGAGCATGACCCGCCGTTCCTCGTCTTTGGACGTAAACAAATGCAACGCGCCGATACCCAGGTCAAAACCGTCCAGGATGGCGTAGCCGGTAAACAGCACGCCGACGAGGACAAACCAAATGGTGTTTAAATCTAAATGGTTCATTTTTTGGAAATGATGGTATCCGGCAGAGCCAGCTTCCCATGCGGCACGAGGTCGTCCGGATGCGGTCCGTGCTGGATTTTATAGTTGAGCAAATAAATAAACACGGCGAACAACAGGAAATAAATAAACGTAAACATGACCAGCGACGCCAAAACCGTATTGGCTTCGATGACCTTGGACAAGCCTTCGGGCGTGCGCAGCAGGCCGTACACAATCCAAGGCTGACGGCCCACTTCCGCCGCAAACCAGCCGAGTTGATTGGCTATTTCCGGTCCCAGCACAGAGAAAACGAGAATCCACAGCAGCCAGCGGGCTTGAGACAACTTTTTCTTCCAGCCATAAAAGCATCCGAGGATGGCAATGCAAGGCATCGCGAACCCTATCCCCACCATGCCGTGAAAGAACATAAAGCACGCCGGAACCGGCGGCCGGTCCTGCGGCGGGAAGGCGTCCAGGCCGGTGACTGTGGCATGCGTATTGTGGTACGCCAGAAAGCTCAACAAGCCGGGAATTTGCAGGCCGACGACTTTGGGCTGCAAAGGATTCGAATTGTCCACGTAACCGACGAGCGTCAGCGGCGCGTTGGACGTGGTCTCCACGAGTCCCTCGAAGGCCGCGAGCTTGGCCGGCTGATTTATTGCCACGCCCCGCGCGCTGCTATCGCCGCTAATGATCTGCAGCAGCGAAGCAACCAGCCCGACAATCAAACCGATTTGCAGCGAGCGCCGCGCAAATTCGAGGTGTTGCTTTTTGAGCAAATAAAACGCGCTCACACTGACGACCAGGAATGCCCCGGCCTGCCACGCCCCGCAGAGGGTATGAAACAACCGGTCTCCCGTGGACGGGCTCATCACCATCTGCCAAAAATCCGTCACCTCCGCGCGCGAGCGCATGCCCGAGTCCACGATGTGATAGCCGCGCGGCGTTTGCATGAAGGAATTGGCCACAATAATCCATACCGCGCTGAAGTGCGCTCCCAAACAAACCATGCACGTGGCAAAGAAATGCAGCTTGCGCCCCACCTTGTCCCAGCCAAAAAGTAAAACGGCGAGAAAGCCCGATTCGAGGAAGAACGCAAAAATACCTTCCGCCGCGAGCGCGCTGCCAAAGATATCACCCACGAAACGGGAGTACGTGGCCCAATTGGTGCCGAACTCAAATTCCATGACGATGCCCGTGGCGACGCCCAGCGCGAAGGTCAGCGCAAAGACATTCGTCCAGAATTTCGCCATCTGGTGATAGATGTCGTTATTGGTCTTGAGCCAGGCCGCCTCCATGATGACCAGCATGACGCCAATGCCGATGCTCAACGGCGGATAGATATAGTGAAAGCCGATGGTCAGTCCAAACTGGATGCGGGACAGGGTTAAAACATCCATACGCTCCTAAAATGTGGTTCGCGTCCAAAAATGTCAACGCGTCAATAGTGGCATCGCGTACTCTCCCGGAAGTATTACTATAACCACGAAACATGGCTTGGACCTTTGCAAAATAATGGTCGTTTTCACTTGCACTTTGTTTCAAAAGCGCAATATTGTCCCTGTTACACAAGGAGACGGGAAAGAAATGTTAATGCAACTATGGAAAAAAAAATTAATCCATCCGATATATTAAAGAAGGTTCCCACGGGGATTGGGGGGTTTGACGAAATCACTGGAGGGGGATTGCCCGCCGGGCGGCCATCACTGGTTTGCGGCGCTGCCGGTTGCGGCAAATCACTCTTCGCCACGGAATTCCTGGTACGCGGCGCCATGCAATACAACGAGCCCGGAGTTTTGATGACGTTCGAAGAAACCTCCGATGACATCAAGAAGAACGTCGCTTCCCTCGGGTTTAATATCGCCGACCTCATTGCCCGCAAGAAGCTGATCATCGATCACGTGCGCGTGGATCGAAATGAAATCGAAGAAAACGGTGAATATGATTTGGAAGGGCTTTTCATCCGTCTGGGGCATGCCATCAAAACGATTGGCGCCAAACGCGTGGTGCTGGACACGATTGAGACGCTTTTTTCCGGGCTGACTAACCAGGGCATTCTCCGCTCGGAATTGCGCCGGCTCTTTGGCTGGCTTAAAGACCACGGCATGACCACCGTCATTACCGGCGAACGCGGCGAAGGCGCGCTGACGCGCCAGGGCCTGGAGGAATATGTTTCGGATTGCGTCATCCTGCTCGACCATCGCGTTTACGGCCAAATCTCCACCCGGCGGCTGCGCGTCGTGAAATACCGCGGCTCGACCCACGGCACCAACGAATATCCGTTCCTGATTGATGAAAAAGGCATCACCGTCCTGCCCATCACCATGGCGGGGATGGATTATGATGTTTCGAACGAGCGCATTTCCTCCGGCGTGCCGGAACTGGACCAGATGCTGGGCGGCAAAGGATATTATAAGGGCAGCACCATTCTCCTGAGCGGCCCGGCGGGCACCGGCAAGACCAGCCTGGGCGCGCATCTCGCAAATGCCACCTGCCAGCGCGGCGAGCGTTGCGTCTATTTTTCTTTTGAAGAATCGCCGGCGCAAATCCTCCGCAATATGAAATCCATCAACCTGAACCTGGAACCGCACGTGAAAAAAGGTTTGTTGAAATTTCATGCGACCCGTCCGACAGTGTTTGGACTGGAAATGCACCTGGTGCTGATACACAAAATGATCGAGGAGTTTAAACCAACGGTGGCGATTTTTGATCCCGTGACCAACCTGCAAAGCGCGGGAACGCTCGAAGACTCCACGAACATGCTCATCCGCATCATTGATTTTTTGCGGAAAAAAAAGATTACCTGCTTCATGATCAGCCTCACTTCCGCCGGCTCGACCTCGCAGGAGATGACCGATGTAGGCATGAGTTCGATTGTGGACGCCTGGCTCCTGCTCCGGGATGTGGAACTCGGTGGCGAGCGCAATCGCCTGATGTATGTCCTCAAATCGCGCGGCACGGCGCATTCCAACCAGGTGCGCGAATTTCTCATCACCCCCCGCGGCGTCAAACTGGTCGAAGCCTACCTGGGAGAGGAAGGCGTCCTGACCGGTTCCGCACGATTAAGCCAGAAGAACCGCGAGCAGGCAGTGGCGCAGGCGGCCAAAGAAGAACAGGACCGCAAGAGTATGGCGCTCGCACACCGGCGCAAGGCGGTGGAAGCGCAAATCGAGGCGTTGCGCGCGGAATTTTTAGCGGAGCAGGAGGAGTTTGCCCGGGCCACAGCCAGCGACGAACTGCGCACGAAACAAATTCAACTCAACCGGCAGGCCATGGCGGCCAGCCGGCGCAGCGGCAAAAAGGAGGGCGTATCATGAAAGCGAAGGCGAAAGTTAAACTGAATAAAAAGACACCGGCGCGTAAACCAGCGAAGCCGAAACCTATCAAAAAGGCGCAGCCCAAAGTTGGCGACAAATGGATCCTGCGCCTGTATGTGGCCGGTGAAACGGCCAAATCGATGACCGCCTTCGCCAATCTGAAAAAGATTTGCGAAGAGCATTTGGCCGACCGCCATTCGATTGAGGTCATCGATTTGTCCAAACATCCCGAACTGGCACAGAGCGACCAGATTGTCGCGCTGCCCACGCTGGTCCGCAAATTACCCGAGCCGATCCGCCGCGTCATTGGGGATCTCTCCCAGCAGGAACGCGTCCTGATTGGCATGGATTTGAATTCTTAAACCCGTTGAATTTTGCCAAAAAAAACCGACATAGCCAAAGCGAAGCGCGACGGAAACAAACCGCCTGAGAATTCTTCTTCGAAGTTTGCCAGGCTGCTCGAGGGAGCCACCAAGTCCGCGTCCGGGATGTATTCGCTCCGGCTTTATATCACGGGGTCAACGCCGCGTTCCACCCGGGCCGTGACCAGCATCCGCAAGTTGTGCGAAGAGCACCTGCATGGACGCTACCAACTGGAAGTGATTGATATCTATCAGCAGCCGGAGCACGCCGTGCTCGCCCAAATCATCGCTGCACCCACCTTGATTAAAACGCTACCCCTGCCCCTGAGGCGGTTCATCGGCAACCTGTCGGACAGTAAAAAAATGCTCGTGGCGTTGGATATCAACGATTCTCAGAAGAAGGCGGCATAAATGCAAAAGCGAGTTAAGAACGTGAAAAAGAAAGCGACATCGAAAAGCGGCCATTGGGTTAGCGAAACGGATTTTGCGCAATTGCAGTCCAGTTTGCGGGAAGCGCAGGAGACGCTGAACGCTATCCGCACCGGCGAAGTGGACGCCGTGGTCGTCCACGGACCGCATGGGAACCAGGTGTTCAGCCTGACCAGCGCGGAACAGCCGTATCGCTATTACGTGGAGCGCATGCAGGAAGGCGCCGTGACCATTTCACAGGAAGGCATGGTCCTCTATGCCAACCGGCGTTTTGCCGACATGGTGAGCAAGCCGCTCCAGCTCGTGATTAGCACGAGAATCTCGGATTACCTGGATGACGCAACGTGTGAGAAGATCCAAAATGTTTTTGCCAATCAAAACCAGCCGGTGAAACATGAAAGCATTCTGCAATCTTCAAATAAAAAGACGCTTCCGGTCCACCTGGCGGCCAGCCTTTTGCCGTTGCAGGACCAGAACGTCCTATGCCTGGTAGTCACGGATTTGACTTTGCAAAAACAAAACGAGGAATTGCGCCTGGCCAAGGAAGTGGCGGAAAAAGCTAACAAGGCCAAAGACGATTTCCTGGCCGCCTTGAGCCACGAATTGCGCACGCCGCTCAACCCGGTGTTGCTGCTCTCCAGCGAAGGCGCAGAAGACGCCGAGCTTCCCGCGCGCATCCGCGGGGATTTCGCCACCATCCGCGACAATATCGAACTTGAGGCGCGGCTGATTGACGATCTGCTGGACCTGAACCGGATTGTGCACGGCAAATTGGGGCTGGAAAAACACATGGTGGATTGCCATGCCGTCCTGCACGACGCCATCGCCATCGTAGAACCGGAAATTCAGAGAAAAAATATTACGCTGAGCGTCAGCCTGGAAAAGGAATCGTGCCAACTGAATGCGGATCGCACCCGCCTGCAACAGGTATTTTGGAACGTGTTAAAAAACGCGGTTAAATTCACCCCGGACAACGGAAAAATCACGATCCAGACTTCGATCGACCCGGACAAAAAAAATTGGACGATCACCTTTTCCGATACCGGCATTGGCCTGACGCCTGAAGAGATTAAGAAAATTTTTGAAGCATTTTCCCAGGGAGAACATGCCGAAAGTACCGGTTCACACCGTTTCGGCGGTCTCGGCCTGGGTCTCTCCATCACCCGAATGCTGATAAAAATGCACGAAGGCACTATTACCGCCCAGAGCGAAGGGCGCGATAAAGGCGCGACCTTTACCATCCGGCTGCCATTGGCAAAGAATAACCCCGCCAAAGCCGGCAGCACTGTCAACGGTTCCAAGGCTGCCCGGGCACGGCAGTGATGGACTAGCCGCGCGGGAACCAGCTATCCCCTCGCCCATCATTTCGCAATAAAATCGGGTGAGATATATGGGCAAATTTACTTTTGCCCCCACGCCATTGCGCGGTAAAATATGTTTTGCCGATGAATAGCGTCCATTCTACAGCCAACGCCACGCCGCCCGCCCGGGCAGAGCCCCTGCCTCTGCCGGAATTGCTCGCGCCCGCCGGCGATTGGGAATGCGCCCGCGCTGCTGTCGAGAACGGCGCCGATGCCATCTACTTCGGCCTGGATAAATTCAATGCGCGAATGCGCGCGCAAAATTTCAACCGCGATGATTTGCCCAGGCTGATGGAGTTTCTCCATAAGCGCGGCGTGAAGGGCTACGTCACGTTCAATACGCTCGTATTTGAAAATGAAATGGCCGCTGCGGAGGAATATCTTCGCTCCATCATCGCTGCCGGTGTGGACGCCGCCATCGTGCAGGACATAGGCATTTGCCGGTTGATTCGGAAACTCTCGCCCGATTTTCCCATCCATGTCTCCACGCAAATGACCGTCACCAGCGCCGCCGGCGTGGAGTTCGCCCGCGAACTCGGCTGCCAGCTTGTCGTCCTTGCCCGTGAATGTTCGTTGAAAGAAATCGAAAAAATCTCCGGCGATTCCGCAGCCGCTAATCTTCCGTTGGAAGTCTTCGTCCATGGCGCGCTCTGCGTGGCTTATTCCGGCCAATGCCTGACGAGTGAATCGCTCGGCGGGCGCTCGGCCAATCGCGGCGTATGCGCGCAGGCCTGCCGCTTGCCTTACGAACTGGTTTCGGACGGCCAGCCCGTCCCGCTCGGCGATCGCAAGTATCTTCTGAGTCCACAGGACTTAGCCGGATTGCCCGTACTGCCGGATTTAGCCCGGGCCGGCATCGCCTCGCTCAAAATCGAAGGCCGCCTGAAATCGCCGGAATACGTAGCTAACATCACGCGCATCTACCGCCAGGCCTTGGATGAATTGGCTGCTTCGTCCTCACCCTCGTCCTCGAATCAATACGACATGGAAATGGCGTTTTCCCGGGGGCTGTATACGGGATGGTTTGGCGGCATCAATAACCAGCAACTCGTCCATGCCCGTTTCGGCAAAAAACGCGGTGTATATCTTGGCGAAATTGCAGGCGTCGAAGGCCGTGCTGTTCGCCTGCGATTGGAGGGCCCGCTCAAACCCGGTGACGGCGTAGTATTTGACGGCGGCCATCCCGAATCGCCGGAAGAAGGCGGGCGCGTGTATAGCGTTGAGCAGCGCGGCAAAGATGCCTGGCTCGGCTTTGGCCCAGGCGTTGATTTAACCCGCATTCATCAGGGCGATAAACTTTGGAAGACAAATGACCCGGAACTCGACCGCCGTTTGCGCCAGACGTTCGAAGGCGATGCTCCGAAATTCCAGCGTCCGCTCACCATGGAAGTCCGTGGCGCTACCGGGCGGCATTTGACCCTGCTCGTCCGCGATGAAGTGGGTAACGAAGCGCGCCTCGAATCTACCATGCAGCTTGCCCGAGCGGATAAGCAACCGCTCACGACAGAACGATTGCGCGCGCAACTGGGGCGCCTCGGCGGAACGCCGTTCACTCTGGGCGAATTGAAAAGCTTGCTTGAAGGCGATGTGATGCTGCCCGTTAGCGAACTCAACCGCCTCCGCCGCGCCGCGGTGGATGAGTTGTTAAGAATCCGCAGCCGCGGCCATCGCTGGACACTCAATCAGACTACGGATTCTCGCCCGATTGCTGTCCCCTCTCCGCTTCCATTGGATGGGAGGGGAGAGGGTCAGGGTGAGGTGAGGGTTGGGGTTCCTAATCTGATTACCCTCGTCCGTTCCCTGCCCCAGCTCCAGGCTGCCATCGAGTGCGGTACCGGCATCGTGTATTGCGAGTTTGAAGATCCTAAAAAATACCGCGACGCCGTAAAACTCTTTCGCGAAGCCACGAAGTCTTCCAGCGAAACAGACAAGCGCGAGATTTTTGTCGCCCCGCCCCGGATTTTTAAAATGGGCGAAGACTGGATTCTCAAGCAGGTCCGTTCCTGCGAAGCTGACGGTTACCTGGTCCGTAATTATGACCATTTAAAATACTTCAACACAGACCGTTGTATTGGAGATTATTCACTCAACATCGCCAACCGGCTCACGGCAGATTATTTCAAAAACAAATTCCGTCTCGAACGGGTCACTGCTTCGTACGACCTGAATTTCGAGCAGCTTGAAGCGTTGTTGCGCGGCGCGCCACCCGAATGGTTCGAAATCACCATCCACCAGCACATCCCCATGTTTCACATGGAGCACTGTGTTTTCTGCGCGTTCCTTTCCGAAGGCACCGATTACACAAACTGTGGCCGCCCGTGCGACCACCACGACGTCCAGCTTCGCGATCGCGTAGGCGCACTGCACCCGCTCAAGGCGGACGCCGGCTGCCGCAATACCGTCTTTAACGCCCTCGCCCAGACTGGCGCGGATTATGTTGAGCGTTTCCTTGCACTCGGCGCTCGCAATTTCCGCATCGAATTTCTCAGTGAAACTCCGGAACAGGTTAAAAAAACCGTTACTCGCTATCGCCAGTTATTACGCGGAGAAATTACCGGGCAGGAAATTTGGCGTGAGTTAAAACTCCTTAATCAACTCGGCGTTACACGCGGACAAATTGGAGGAATCGAATAACCGCCAGCGCAAATGAAATTGCGCGCCGGGGTCAACTTGCGTTATTTTAAATAATATTTATTAAATGAAACTAAGACTCTTTGCCCTCTCGTTTTTTATTACAGGATTCGTTTTGTCCCTATCCGCCGCGGAAATCAAATCATCGGCGGGCGTTTCGGTCAGCCTCGATGAAAACCTGGGCACTTACGAAATCACCTATCATCCTCACGGTTGGAAATTTGCCGGGCATCTCGCCCATGTACCGACCCAAATTAATACTGAGCGAGGCACGAACGGCATCGGGGCTTACAACGAGATTTCATGGCAGGATGGTTTCTTGCTGAGAGACAGCGTTCGCCTTTACGATGCGCAGCCAGCCGCCCTTTTTACCATCACCAGCAGCCAGCCCACCAGGAATTGGCCGGCGACTTTTCCCGACTTTAATTCTTTCCCCACCTTGCATCATTTTAGCTTTTTTGAAACCCACTTTGCGCCGCCCAGGTTTGATTTAGAGAACAACGGCACACCCTGGCTGCTTTTTGATGATAAAGCCCGGGCCGCCCTCATTTCGCCCGCCGATAATTTTCTCATCGCCTCCATGAAAGGCGATGGCGTCCATGAAATCGGCAGCGGTGGAAACCCCGGCGTCCACGATTTGCCCGCCAATTTTTCGCACAGCACGCTGATGACTTTCGGCGATGGCATCCAGGCGACGTGGAAAACATGGAGCGACGCATTTCTCGCGCTCCAGGGCGCCGCGCGTCCGGCCAACGATGCCGATATCGGCCTGCGCTATCTTGGTTATTGGACTGATAACGGCGCAACGTATTATTACAACTACAACACCAATACCGGTTACGCCGGGACGCTGGAAGTTTTGGCCAATCTTTATCGCGATGAAAATATTCCCATCCGCTACCTGCAACTGGATAGCTGGTGGTATTACAAGACCTTCACCGGGCCAGACGGCAAAACCGGCAAGGCGAAAAACGCGCATCTGCCGGCCGGCGAATGGAATCGCTACGGTGGCCTGCTGGAATATAAAGCGCACCCGGCGGTATTGCCCGGCGGTCTCGGGACCTTTCACAAAATTATCAATTTACCGCTTATCACGCATAATCGCTGGGTGGACCCGGCCAGCCCCTATCATGATACCTACCAGATCTCTGGTTACGCTGCCGTGGATCCGAAATTCTGGGATCACATTATGTCGGATATTTCTTCCAACGGAGTCACTTGTTACGAACAGGATTGGATCGATGAAATTTACGCCCATTCGCCGGAATTACAGACCACCCCC
>DATJXK010000129.1:0-12236 GCA_035500235.1 Pseudomonadales bacterium
AACAAGGACGGCGACCAAAATAGCTCTTCCGCTTTGCGGCTGCGCTACGGTTCGCTACGCTCACCTGCGCTCCGCCGCAAAGCGGAATGTCACCCATCCGGTGAGGATAAAGTGTCACCTATCCGGTGAGGAGGTTCCGAGCGCCGCCCTACCTATTCCAGTCATGGCTCGATCCCGACGAGTCGGGACAGGCATCCTCTCGCCCCACCGATATGGCGACCCGCCTTCGTTTACTTCGGCGTGGCAAGGGATGAGAAGGAGAATAACTTGGCCATCACGTAATAGACGACCGGGGTGGCGATGAGGGAGAGCAGCACGGATATGACCAGCGAACCGATGACGGCGATGCCCAACGGCTTCAGCATTTCCGCGCCGGTACCGACGCCAATCGCCAGCGGCAGCATGCCCAGCGCGGCGGCGAGCGAGGTCATCAGCACCGGACGCAACCGGCGATGCCCGGCCTGCACGAGCGCTTCCACGAGGTCAACCCCCTGGCTCCGCAGTTGCCGGTAATAGTCCAGCACGAGAATTCCGTTCTTGGCCACAATGCCGACGCCGATGATGGCGCCAAGGTACGAGATGATGTTCAGCGAGACGCCGGTTATGTACAACGCCAGGACGGTGCCAAACAACGCCAGCACGGAACCAAAGACGATGGCGATAGGCTCGTAGAAGGAGCGAAACTCGATGAGCAGCACGATGAACACGAGCAGAATGGCGGAGAGCAGCACGGCGAGGAGGTTGCGGAAGGATTCCTGTTGCAACTGATAAAGGCCACCATATTGGACGGAGCCGGGCGGAAGCCATTTGAGTTTGGCCTGGACTTCACGCATGGCGGTGCCCATGTCCACGCCTTGCAACCGCGCGAAAACGATATCGTCCTGGCGCAGGTTGTCGCGGTTCAATTCATTTTCCGACGGCGTGATGCTAAGATCGGCGACCTGGTTTAGCCGAATGACTGTGTGGGCCGTGGTACGGATGGGCAAATCGCGCAGTTTATCGGTGGTATCAACACTGTTGGTTTCGGCCACAACCCGGATATTCACGGTACGGTCGCCTTCCAGCACATAGGACGAAACCTGGCCGTAAAGGGCGGTATTGACGGCGTCGGCGATGTTTTGCGCAGTCAAGCCAAAGCGCACCGCGTCGGCGGGACGCACCTGCAAGTTGATGGACGGGCCGGTGGCAGTCAGGCCGTCAAAGGTGTCCACGATGCCGGGGATTTTTTTGATGTCGTCCTCCACGCGTGGCGCGGTCGCTTCCAGCCATTTCGTGTCGGGCGAGTACAAATAAACTTCCACCGGATTCGGCGCCTGCTGGATGTCGCCGACCAAATCGTCGAGGAAGCCGTGGAAGTCCCAGTTCACCTGGGGAAAGCGCTGGTCGAAATCATGGCGCATCAGGGCGAGGACGTCTGCCGTGGAATGTTTACGGTGGGCCTTGAGCTTGATGAGATAATCGCCCTGGTACGACTCGGTGATGAAGGGGCCGAGTTGTTCGCCGAGGCGGCGCGAATAGCCAGCGACGTCGTCATTGGTGCTGATGCTTTTCTCAGCCTCATCCAGGACGCGGGAGGTTTCGGCGAGGCTGGTGCCGGGGATGGCGGTGAAGTCCATGACGAAACCGCCTTCGTCAAAGTCCGGCAAAAAGCCGGTGGCCAATTGTTTGTAGATCAAAACGCTGGCGACGAAGACCAGCGCACAGCCGAGCAGAACGAGCCAGGCGTTGCGCAAAGCCGCGCGGGCAAGCCATTCATAAATATGCAACACCCGTCGCAAGAGAAAGCCCGCTTCCTCACCGGTAGCGGCCGAAGTGTTGCGGCCGCGGATGAGCCAGGCGGCGAGCGAGGGCGTCACGGTGACCGCCAGCAGCAACGATACGAGAAGGGACACCACCATGGTGAGCCCGAGGGCGCGGAAAAAGACGCCGGGCATGCCGTCGAGAAAAGTGAGCGGCAGAAAAACCACCACGGGCGTGAGCGTGGAGCCAACAAGGGCCCGCAAAATCTCGCCCATGCCCTCTTGAATGGCTTCGAGGCGCGGCCGGCCGGCGGCGATGCGGTGGCACATGGCTTCGACGACGACGATGGCATCGTCAATGATGAGGCCGATAGAGGCTGCGATGCCGCCGAGCGTCATCATGTTGAAGCTCATGTGGGTCAATTTCATGACCACGAGCGTGATGAGGACGCAGATGGGGATGGTGACAATGGCGGTCCAGACGCTGCCCCAATTCTTGAGGAAGCAGTAAAGGATGATGATGGAGAGGATGAGGCCGAAGATGATGGCGCTCCAAACGCTGGACACGGAGTCGCGCACAAATTGCGACTGGTCATAGAAGAAAGCGAGGTGCATGTCTGGCGGAAGCTGCTGGTGCAGTTGCGCCATGTCCTTTTTCAATTCGGCGGCGATCTGCAGCACGCTGGCATCCGGCTGGCTTTCGATATTGAACAGGACCGCCTCCTGGCCCTGGGCCGTCATGCTCATATATGCCGGTGCAGGGCCGCGTTCGACGGTGGCGACGTCCTTGATTTGGATGGGATGATTATTGCGAACAGCGACGACGAGGTTTCCGATGTCGTCCGGAGAGTGCACGCGGCCGTTCACGGTCGTCAGGTAAAGATGATAATTCTCCACCAGCATACCAGCGGAGGCGACGAGATTGTTTTGGGTCAGCGCATCGCTGATGTCCTGCATGCCGAGATTGGCGGCCTGCAGCTTGAGCGGGTCAACGACGACGTGATATTCCGGCTGGCGGCCACCGAGGATTTCCACGGCGGAGATACCGGGAATTTGAAGGAAGAGCGGCTTGATAGTGTAATTGGCGGTTTCCCAAAGATCCATCTGGTTACGGTGAGAACTGGTGAGGCTGATGCCCATGATGGGGTAGCTCAGAGAAAACGATACGCGCGAAACGTCGGTGGAAGCGGACGACGACAGGTCGCTGCGGATCTGGGAAAGCTGGCTGGAGACGTAAAGCTCCGCCTGGTGCATGTCCGTGCCCCAGCTAAAGCTGACGTTGATAATGGCGGCCCCGCGGGAGGTCTGGGAACGGACGGTGGTGACTCCGGGAATGCCCTTCATGGCCTCTTCGATAGGCCGGGTGATGGTAGCCATCATCTCGTTGGCCGGCATAATGCCGTTGTTCACCGTCACAACGATGCGAGGGAAATTGGTCTCGGGAAAAACCGACGAGGGTGTGTTGCGCGCGCAAAAAATTCCTGCCAGGCACAACACCGCTGCGATGAACGTGATGGACAGCGCGTTCTGTGTCGTAAACTTTCCCAGCCAGGAAGAATTGGAACTCATTTTGCGTCGGCGGAATTAGTGGCTGAATTTTCGGCGGGCGCGTCCTGGATTTTGATTTGGTTTTTGTCCGCCAAACCGTACGCACCGACGGTGACGACTTTGTCCCCGGCGTTCAGGTTAGTGGCCTGGATTTCCACCCAATCGCCTTCGCGAAAACCTGTTTGCACGGGCGTTTGGTCAGCTTCATGGCCATTGACCCGGGCGACGGTGCTGTCCCCACTATCATCGGTTACGATGCTTTCGGCGGGAGCGACGAGGCAATTCGTGTGCGTACCGGTGACGATTTTCAACTGCACAAACTGGCCCGGACGTAATGTGCTGTCCGATGGCAATGCGGCCCACGCCGCCACAGTGTCATCGCTGGGATCAACTGCCGGACTGACAAATGACAATGATGCCGAGACAGGTGGGGCGGCCAGCACGTGGACTATCTGGCCTGCTTGCAAGTCAGCAGCAATAACCGCCGGGACTTTCATGCTTACGGCCAGGCGCTTCAAATCAATCACCTCGGCGACAATGGTGGTTGAATCCACCGCCTGGCCCAGTTTTACGTTCAGACTCGTGACAGTGCCCGAAACCGGCGCCACGATCTCAAGCGATTTCAATTGCGCGTCCGCGTCCTGCAAATTTTTTAGCGATGTATTTTGATGCGAGAACAAATCCTTTTGGCGCTGCACCTCAGTTTGGGCGTACTCAAACGTCGCCGTAGCGGAATCCAATTCCACGAGCACATCACCTTCTTTCACCTGCTGGCCGGCTACGACATTGATTTTCTTCACTACCCCAGCCGTCGGCGCGGCCAAGGTCCCGCCTCCCGCAGGTTGATTTTCTGTGGCCGGCGCGGCTTCAACCATTCCGTAGCCGTCAACGTATCGGTGCAGCGTGGTATTGGTGAGGGCGGTAACCTGCACGGTGATGATGTTGGTAGCGTTCGCTTCGGGCGCCGTTTCGTCATCGTCATCATCTCCAGAACTAGTAGAACTGAAACCGCCCGTTTTGAAGAACATGACGACGCCCAGCCCAATGAGCAGCACCATGATGATACCGGTAATGATTTTTATTTGTTTCATGGTTGAGTGGTAGAAAGATTTTTTTGCACCGTATCGAGCGTCTCCGATGAGAGCGTCAACGGGCTTTGGACCGCGTCTTCCAGTGCGCCGAGTGCCTGCTGCGCTTTGATTTGCGCGCCCAATTGATTTTGCATGCCGTTGCAATACGCGCTTTCCGCATCGGCGAGCGCAAGGGAATCTACTTCGCCCATTTTCGCCTGCTCGCGGGTGGAGTCCAATTGCTTCTGTAAATTTACGAGCAGTGATTTAGCCGTGGCGGATTCGTTAAGCGCGGCGTCGTAGCCGGCCAGCGCACTGTCAATTTGGGACACAGCTGCGGCCTGGACGCTCAGGAAATGTGCGGCGGCCTGCTTTCGTTTAGCTTCGGCCTCGGCAACGGGGCCTTCGTTATGGTTGAGGATTGGCAAATCCATGGTGACACCCAGTTGAAATTGATTATCCCCGGCGTTGCCGGAGTTATAGGCGTAACCGGGGCCGAGGTGGATGTCAGGATATTGATTGGCGATTTCGAGTTGCAGGGCAGACTGGCTGGCCGCGTAGTCAGCGAGGGCGCTGCGGACATCGGCGCGATTAAACAATGCCTGGCGGCGGACTTCCGGTTTAGTCAAATCGCGTGGGAAGCGATTCATGTCCTCAAACGAAAATTCCACGCCGTCAAGCGCGTGCAACGGCACGCCCAACGCGGCGGCCAATGCAGCATGCGCCTGATTCAACTGGCCGAGTGTATCCTGCACAGACAATTGAGTTGTCTCGAGCGCTACGCGCGCCTGAGTCACATCAAAATCCGAAGCTGAGCCGGCATTGAGCTGGCCTTCCAACAAGCGAACGACATTGCTTTGGGCGACTTCCTGACGCACGAGCAAAGATTCGTTTTCACGGGCGTCATAATAATTAAGCAAGGCCGTGCGGACCTGACTGCGGGTTTGCCAGGCAGCGGAAATAAAGTCCCAACGCGCGGCATCGGAAAGCTCATTGGCCTCGGCGATGCGTTTGCCACGTTTGCCGGCAGTTTCGATGGGGATATCCAACGTTACCGGAATGATCCACGGGGTGGGATTGTCGGGTATCTGGTTGTCGTAAGCGGGAGTAAAAGTAACTGATGGGTTTGGGCGCTGGCCGGCGGTGATGACGGAGGCCTGGATCGCGGTCCATTGCAAGCGCGCCTCGGCAAAGGTGGGTTGATAATAAAAGGCGACGAGCGCCAGGGCATTCAAATCCCACGAGGGACGGGGCCATGCGCCGGCTACATGATTGGTTTGCAAAAACGCGTGCAAAGCTTCATTTGTTAATGAGCGCGCGTCGAAACTATCGGCAATTTTCTCCGGGGAAATCGGTTGCGGATGATAGGTAGCGCAACCGGCGAGTAAAATGATTCCCAGAGCAAAGGGCAGAAATTTGCGGGCCAACTTATGGCTTGTCCATGCCATAGACGAGAATTCTAAACGTATCCGGAACGAAGCGTGCGCGGCGGCGTTCGCCGCCGGCAGGCTGGTTGGTAGAAGTGTCCACCTGGGCAGTGGCCAAATAAATATTATGGGTATTGGGATCCAGCGCCATCGTGCGCGCGCCCGGTTGGGTAGTGAGTTCTTGCACGACCGTCAATTTGCCGGGGGAATCTTCATGCGCAATCGTGGTGGTGCCATCGCCGCAGGAGGCAAAGGCCAGTTGGGTGGCAGGATCGAATGCGTTTGCATCCACGCCGCGGCCAATCGGAACGGTCGTCACCACTTTCCCGCTGGTGTTATCCATCATCACCATGTTTTGGTTATGGCAGCCGATAAAGAGGCGGTGATTTTTCACATCAATCGCCATACCTGAAGCGCTTTCACCGGGCGCAATCGGCCAGTTGGTGATGACCGTGTGCGCGTCTCCATCAATCACCGCGACTTCGCTTTTGCTCTCAATGTTATTGTAGACACGATTGGCATTTGGGTCTGCCGTCGCGAATTCCGGTCCGCCATCAAGCGGAATGGTAGCGACGACTTTTTGTTTTTTGACATCGACAACGGTAGCCGCCTGCGCTTCGCCGCAAAATAAATAGGCTTCCTGGCGGGCGGGGTTATAGATCATCCCGTCAGGACCTTCTGACGTGTCCACTTTGGACAAGGTTTGCAGGGTTTTCAAGTCCACGATGCCGGCTTTATTTTCGCGGCCATTGCTCGTGACACCGAGGCCTAACTCGGGCGCAATCGCGACGCCGTGGACGCCCGGAGTATTGGTAATAGCGCCGACGATTTGATTGTTTTGCAAATCAATCACGACGATTTCATTCCCATGGGAGACATAGAGGCGATGGGCCAAGGGATCAATGGACAAATAATCCCATCGCGTGGCGCCAGGAACAGGAATTTGCGTGATAAAATGATAAGGGCCGCCGGCCCGGCAGGCGGCACCGACAAAGAGGGCCATGATGGCCATGGTTATTACGAACAGCCTTGAGAATTTGGTTTTCATAAATAATAACTGGTTCACAAGCGTTGGAAATTTTACAACGCTTTCCCAGCGGCACGAGAGAAATCCTTCTAAATGACAAAAAATTCATTTTGAGTTTAAGCAATTGTCATGTTCACTTTTCTCACCTGCTTATATGCGCGTCCTGGTTGTAGAAGATGAAAAAAAGGCTGCCTTGTTTATCCGCAAGGCGCTCCAGGCGGAGGGGTTTGCGGTAGACGTCTGCCATCATGGCGATGAGGTGCTGACTGCGGTCAAGGCCACAGTGTTCGACGGGATCGTACTCGACATCATGCTACCGGGCCGTGACGGCTTGAGCGTATTGAAACAGTTGCGCGAGCAGAAAAACCGCACACCCGTCCTCCTGCTTTCGGCACGCGGGGAAGTAAACGAACGCGTGGAAGGCTTGAACGCGGGCGCGGATGACTATTTGCCCAAGCCGTTTGCGATTGCCGAACTGGTAGCGCGAGTCCGGGCACTTGGACGGCGCGGGACAGAGCCACAGTCTCCGCTATTGCGGGTGGGCGACCTGACACTCGACACGGTTTTGCACCGGGCGGAACGCCGCGGGAAATACTTCGATTTAACAGCGCGGGAATTTCGCCTGCTGGAATTTTTTATGCGGTCGCCCGGGCGCATTTGCGGGCGCATGAGCATCATCGAAAATGTCTGGGATTACGACTTTGACCCGGGCACCAACCTGGTGGATGTTTATGTGAAGCGCCTGCGGGAAAAAATTGACGATGGGTTTGAACCCAAATTGTTGCATACAGTCCGCGGCGCGGGTTATGTATTGAGAGAATGAAAATCCGCACGCGGTTGATATTGTGGTACGCGACGATTTTGATTATCTCGCTGATCGTTATGGGCATTGGGACGTACGAGGAGGTGGCCGAGCAGATGGAGATTGAACACCGGCGCCACTTATGGGAAAACGCGCTGCATGAAACAGGGGAGATGGTCGTCTCGGCCGGGATGCCGGCAGTAGCGTTGGGATTGCTCGGTGGATGGTGGATCACGCGCAGGGCCATGCGCCCGGTGACCGCACTTACCGAAGCCGTGGAAAAAATCCACGACCGGAATTTGCGCGAACAATTGCCCCGGACCGGCAATGGCGATGAACTGGATCGCCTGACGGAAGTCTTTAATACCATGACCCAGCGGCTGGACACCTCATTCCAACGCATCCGGGAATTCACGTTGCACGCCTCGCATGAATTAAAAACGCCCCTAACCATCATGCGCGGCGAATTGGAGACGGCGTTACGCGAAGAAAATTTTACGCCAGTGCAAAAGGAGCGGCTGCTGTGCCAGATTGATGAAATTGAACGACTGGCCAAGATCGTGGACGCATTAACATTGCTCACCAAGGTTGACGCCGGCCAGGTCCAGCTTAATTTTGAACTGGTCCAACTGAGCGACCTGGTCGAGGAAAGTGTTGCGGACATGAAGATCCTCGCGCAACCGCAAAACATCCAGGTGAAACTGAACGAGTGCGAAGACATTTCCATTTCCGGCGATCGTCATCGCTTGCGCCAACTGTTATTGAACCTCACCGATAATGCCGTTAAGTATAATCATCTCAACGGCACGATCACGGTTTCGCTAAGGCGCAATGAGGGATTTGGGGAAATAAAAATTTCCAATACCGGCGCAGGCGTCACGCCTGAATTGCAACCGCGAGTTTTTGAGCGATTCTTTCGCGGCGACGCCAGCCACAACAGCGCCATCGAAGGCTGCGGCCTGGGCTTGAGCATCGCGCAATGGATAGTGCTGGCCCATCTCGGAACTATTCAGTTTGTTTCCGAGCCCAACAAGCTCACCACGGTCACCGTCAGGTTCCCGGCGATTGGCGGAAATAGTCAGCGCGCGTAATGGAATATTTGACGGCGCGGCGCTCGTCTGGTTCGACCCAGCCGTGAAATAAATCTGCATCGTAATAAAAATCGGATTCGAACTTTAACGCGGCGGGAGGCGAGATTATCGGCCATGGTGTGAGCACAGACTTTTTCATAACCCCATTCACAGAATGCTTTCTCCAGCAAGGCACAGGCGCCTTCCGTGGCCAGGCCGTGTCCCCAAATATTTCGTTTAAGCCGATACCCAAGTTCCGTTTCCGGCACAGGCAGCGTGCTGGGGCGCAAATGAAACCAACCAATGAAATCGCCGTTCTCACTCAAATGTGCGGCCCAAAAACCTTGCGGTGGGGATTGGTGATAATAGTTCAGGAACTTTGGGATAATTACGTTTTGGATTTTCTCAAGTGGTGTCGGTCTCCCTTTCGTAATAAAACGCATTACTTCGGGATCGCTGTCCAGGTCAAAGAGTAATGGCGCGTCGGTATCCTTAAACCGGCGAAAATACATCCAGCGGGTTTCCAAAAGTATTTCCGGAGGGTTATCCACTTTACCAAATTTGTGTTATCGCTTTTGGAAAATCGCCAGCCAAAAGTCAGATGACGTTTGAACCGCCGTGTTGTCTCCGGAAAACCAGTGATAGGCGGTGGGACTGGCGATTTCCACCAACCCAACCGGCCGCAAGTGGTCCTGACGGTATTGGTCAAACCAATCGAAGATGAGGGTATTGGACTTTGGGTTCTGCAGCCATGAGCCAGACACATGGACAAAAATGACATAGTCGGGATTGGCTTTTTCAATCTGGTTAATCATTTCCTGTTGCATCGCCGCGGCATATGGCTGAGGCTCCATTAACGGATACATGGAAATATAGGAGGTCGCCGCATGGCGCCGGCTGTAAAAATAAATTTCCGGTTCTGAACCCAATATGGCCACGCGGCCATCCGGCGGGCAATGCTCCGCGAGGTAACGGCCGACTTCCACTGCTTCAGGAAATGGATTAGTGCCATAAATCGTGCGCGAGACCTGGGCGGGCGTGAGGGTGAAATAAACGTCGTACCATTGGAGAAGGGGGCTGGCGAGGGCCACAAAGAAGATGGGCAACAATAAGGTGCCGGGGGATAGAGACATTTTCAGCCGTTCCGGCAACGGCCACAGAGCATGGAACGCCACGCCCGCGAGTAGTCCCGCAGCGGGAAAAAATTGAATGAAATAATGGGGGCGCCAACCGGGAGACACAGCAGCGGCAGAGAATAGAACGAAACTCAAAATAAAAAACCGCCACTGTCGCAACGAAGGCTCGTAAAAAAGCAGGATGATTCCGGCAAATGCCAACAACCACAATCCCGGGGATGCCACAAATAATTGTCCTGCCACATCCGCCGCTTCCCCGAGGGTCTGCGCCAGTGTCAGTACCGCAGCATGGGCACCAGCATATTTAAATGTCCATAACCAGAATTGCGGCAGGTCTCCTGCCGACGCAATGAGCGCACAGGTCAGGCCAAACGGCAGCAATCCGCCCAACGCCAGCCAACCCCATCGCGAGGCCAAACGACGCCAGGATTTTTCAGTTGAAATCCATTCGCCATAGGTCACCCATATCACCGCAAAAATGCCAAAGACTGCGCCAGTCTGTTTCATCACGATCGCAATGCCCAGAAGCAGCCCTGCGAAAAAAATGCGCGCGGCGGACGTTTTTTGATTCAGGCTTTGCAGCAAAAGAATTCCGGCCATGGCCGGCAGCATGACGAAATGCGTGGCATGAGCGGCAAGGCCCGATGACTGCGGATTGATGGCAAGCAAGGCATAGGTACCTGCAGCCACAATTCCTGCGCCGTCACCGCAGATACGCCGGGCGATAAAGAAAACAAAAATCGCAGTCGCCAACGTTACCAGGATAGTCGCCGCATGAATTGCGGTAGTAGTCTGGCCAAACAATATCATGGTGAGCGCATAAGCCGCGCAGGTGCCTGGTAGTTTCAAGGCGTCATTGTAGGCCTCCTTATAGATGGAGACGCCGTGCATCATCAGTTGGCCGCCGTATGCAAATTCTCCCTCGTCGCGCTCCAGCGGCATGTTAAGCAGGCGGAGGCGAATAACCGTCACCACTGCCAGGACGAGAAGCAGCCATAGCCAGGCATAGCGATTCCTGCCGACCGTTGGGTTAGCGGGCAGGTTCATCTGATTTAGTTTTCAATTTATAGATGACAAAAGAAGACATTATTTTTCCGGTTTGATACTGGTAGGAATCCGGGTCGGGAATATTGCCGGCCACGGTGGTCACAGTTAAAACGCTTAAGCCATTTTGGGTGACTGGGGTATTGTCGGCCCTGATGGAATCATGAACCGTCAAAGTAATTGTGTCGTAATAGGGTTTCAAAAAATCTGGAAAATCAACTGGCGGCTGGCTGAAAATGACCGACGGACTTTCAAGCAATATCCAGTCAGGCAACGGGTGGGACGGAGGCGGCGCCAGCCGGACGTTGATTACCTTAAGCGGCGTGTAAAAAATCAAAGGAAACTCTGCATCCCAGGACATAAGGGTTTGTCCGGGTTGTGCCTGCGCCTTGAAAAATTTGCAGACATCGCTGAACCGGTCATCGTATGGACGCAGGTTGCTAAGAACAAAATCAACCAATGGCGAACGCAAAGAATATTGCCGGCTAAAAGGCGCTGAGGCCAGAGCGAACACATTCGTGCAACATTGCAGTACAAGAACGATAATCGCGATAGCGGTCCATTTGATATAACGGAAAAGCCACACGGCAACCAGCAGACACATCCCCGGCAGAACCGGCAACAGATATCGAAGATGGGCGCCCGGCATCACCAGAAGAACCGGCAGGTAGAGGAAGGGAAGCAAGAACAGGTATTTTTCAAAACGTTGCGCCGCCCCTTGCGAGCCTTCCGCAATTAGGGCATTTGCGCCTTTTGAAAAGCGGGCGAAAAAAAGGCCCAAGGCCGGCAGCAGGACAATGCACCAGGGAAAAATATAGAAGTGAAACTGCCGAATATAGAACCACGCCATATGCGCCTTTGTTTCGGGTACCTCAGCGTTTCCTTCACGCCAGACTTCCGAAAATAACAGCCAGGGTGTTGAAACCAAAACAAGTATGCCCAGGCTCTGAACCACAGGCAGCGCGAACCTTCTATTTTGCCGGAACAACATCCACGCCAGTATCAACAGGATCGGAACATTGGCAGCGGCAGTAGTATAGTTACAATAAAACTGGAGGCATAGCCCGATAGAAACAAGCCAGGCACCGCTCTTTTTTTTCGCCAGGATTTGATAAATGCCGTAAACCAACAGAATTTCAGCCAGAACGGTAATGGAATAATAGCGGCACTGGCGGATGTGCAGTAAAAAGGCTTCTGACGTGCCCAGTAATGCCATCGCTGCCAGGGTGACTCGATGTGATTTATAAATTTTCCAGGCTATGACTCCCAGTGCCATCACCGCCAGCCAGCCAATGAAGGCAAAAGGGGCGCGCCCAGCCCAGGTGGTTTGCCCAAATATTGAGAAGGAAGCGGCTGTCACGTATTCCTGCAGC
>DATJXK010000130.1:0-20352 GCA_035500235.1 Pseudomonadales bacterium
TGACCTCAGCGACTTCTTCCAGCCCGCGCACGTGCCGCCCGTGGCCAATGCGGTGACTTATACGCGTGCGTCAAATGTGCCTTTGCTGATCCCGGTCACCAATCTCCTAAGCAACGTAACCGATGTCTATGGTGACCCGATTACGCTCGTGGGGGTGGGCGCCGACGGCGTCAACCTGCTCACCACGAATGGCGCGACGCTCGTCAATAACGGCTCCTACATTCTGTACACAAATAGCGTGACCCCCAATGTCAACGACAGCTTTGAATATACTGTCAGCGACGGCCAGGGCGGAACCAACGTCGGGACGGTGTCGATCGTTGTCAATAACAGCAATCTGTTCGGCCAAACCAGCCCGCAACTGGCCGTTACCGGTACTAACGCCACGGTGACCTTCTTCGGCATACCCGGCTATCAGTACATTGTGGATCGTTCCACCAATTTAATGACCGGCTCGGGCTGGGTGCCCATCAGCACCAACACCGCCCCGACGGATGGTGTCATTAAGATCATGGATGATTTCCGGGATTTGGGTATTCCTGTCCCGCCGTTGCCCAGCCCCGTGTTTTATCGGTTGCAATACAATCCATAAAATTCTGAACACAACTTTTTAAAATAAATAAATTTATGAAAAAAAGTCTCTTACTTTGCAGTTTAATGGCTCTCAAATTGATTACTGCCCATGGGCAGGTGATCGACAGCAGCTGGACAGTGAATACAATCATTCCAGTGGGAAATCCCGTAGGCGTTCCCTTCTCGGAGACCTTTCAAAATCTTTCCAGCGATCCCATCAGCAGCGTATCGGTAAATTTGGACATTAGCGGCGGGTACAATGGCGGTTTGTACGGTTATTTGACCTTGCAGGAGACCGGCGGTGCCACAGCCACCGAAGTTCTCCTGAATCACGTGGGAACAACCCCTTCCAATCAGCTCGGTTCGGATGGAGCGGGCTTTGAGAATATTACCCTGAGCGATGCGGGCACGGCCAATGGCAGTATTCATAACGCCACAGGCGTTCCCACTGGTTTGTGGCAGCCGGATTCTCCCAATACCCTCAACGGAACGTTTGGGGGAATGACGGCTAATGGCACCTGGACACTTTTCCTGGCTGATTTGGATGCCGGAACTCCTACGCCAACCTTGGTAAGCTGGGGCCTCAACGTCGGCACCACTGCCGTGCCGGAGCCAGCTTCAGAATGGATGGCCGGTTTTGGTGGGCTGCTGTTCCTGGCAGGCCGGATCATTCGTAATCGCCGCAAGTAATTGTCCGGAACCAAACAGTTTGAAATACATTCCCGCTGTCATATCGAGTTTCATCCTTGGATTAAATTTGCCATTGCAGGCGGTCGTATGGTCACATTGAGTGCCGATACGACCGCCTTTTAGCATTATGGCAGAGCCGACAGAAACCAATCTCAGCACTTCGCCGGGAGATTTTGACCGCCTTTTGCGGGCAGTTATCGAGCGTTCCGTCCGGTATCGGTCTGCCGCATTTCTGGTGATCACCCTGATTTTGGCCTGGGGTATTTGGGGAGCAACGCATCTTCCCCTGGATGTCACGCCGGACATCAGCAACGTCCAGGTCCAGGTGTTGACTCCAGTCTCCGGGCTCTCGCCCGAAGAAATCGAAACCTCAGTCACACGGCCGATTGAGTTGGAAATGTTTGGCCTGCCCGGCTTGGAACAGGTTCGCTCGCTTACCCGCTTTGGCATTTCCCAGGTTTGCCTGATTTTTTCCGACGGCACCGACCTCTATCGCGCCCGGCAAATGGTCACCGAACGCCTCGCTAACGCCGTGCCCCGGCTGCCTCCCGGATTGTCCCCCAAGCTGGCCCCGCCCAGTTCGGGCTTGGGCGAAGTCTTTACCTATGCCTTGGCTTACAAACCCAACCACGCTCCCGCCGGCATGTCCATGGAAGAAAAGTTGCGACATTTGAAACTCGTGCAGGAATTTGTCGTTAAACCATGCTTGAAATCCGTCAAAGGTGTGGCGGATGTGAACACCACTGGCGGCTATGACCAGGAAATGATCATCGAAGTGGACCCGTATAAGCTGCCGAACATCGGCCTGGATTTGAACGACGTCGCCACTCTGGTGCAACGTGACGTGGCCGTGGGTGGCGGCGCATTGGTCGAGCCCGGCGGAGAACAATTTATCATTCGTTCCCGCTCGCGGGCGCAAACGGTCAACCAATTGGAAAATGTCTGCGTCAAACTGCCCTGGGTGCTGCGCGCGCAACCGTTGAATACGATTGCCGATGTCCGCCTCGGATCCGGTATCCGCCTCGGCGCCGCCACCCTCAATGGACAGGAAGCTGTCCTGGGAACCGCCATGATGTTAACGGCCGAAAATGCCCGGGCCGTAGCGCAATCATTTAGCCGGGGATTGGCTGATGCCCAAAGCCGCTTGCCGTCAGATATGGAATTGGTGCCGCTCTATGACCGCGCCCAATTGGTAGACGGAGTCATTACTACGGTCGGTCACAACCTCGCCATGGCCGCCGGCCTGGTGCTCGCTGTTTTGCTTCTATTCCTGCGAAGCTGGCGGGCCGCCCTGATTGTGGCCAGTGTTTTAGTCCTGTCGTTCGCCTTGGGACTGGGTGGCATGGCCATGTTCGGCATTATGGGCAGCCTGCTCACGCTCGGGGCCATCGATTTCGGGGTGGTCGTGGATGACACCATCGTGATGGTCGAAAACGTTTCGCGAAAATTGGCGGCTCTTTCCGGTTCCGATGCGAACGGCGCCGGGCGGTTGTCTCTCATCGCCCGCGCCTGTTGCGAGGTTCGCAAACCCATGCTCGCCGGCATGATCATCATTATCGGTGCGTACCTGCCGGTATTGACTCTCAGCGGAGTGGAGGGGCGCATGTTCCGGCCCTTGGCACAATCGGTTATCTTGTTACTGGCCGGTTCTTTGCTGCTGACTATTACTCTGGTCCCGGCCTTGTGCGCCCTGGGACTGGGAGGCCGGATAACATTAAAAGAACCAAAATTCCTTGAAGCGTTGCGCTCCAGCTACGCCCGGCTTTTCCAAATCTGCCGGGACCGCCGCGGCTTGATCCTGGCCTTAGCCGCCGTGCTTGCAGTAGGCGCTGTTATTTTGTCCCTGCGCCTGGGCGCCAATTTTCTCCCTTACCTCGATGAAGGCTGGCTGGTCGTCGAAGTCCAGCGCGATCCTGCCATCAGCCTGCAAAAATCCGTGGAAATGGAATGCCAAACAGAGCGCGCTATCATAGCGGCGGTGCCGGAAGTGAAAACCCTCTATTCCCGGATCGGCATGTCGGAAATCGCCACCGACCCGCAGGGCGCCAATCAAAACGATATTTACATTAGTTTTCGCCCGCGCTCAACCTGGCGCAAAGTCCATGGCCATGTCATTTCTAAAGCGGAACTCTCGCAACTGATTGAATCCGTGATTAACCATAGCGTGCCCGGGCAAGACCTGGAATTGAACCAGCCAATCGCCGTGCGATTTGACGAATTACTCGAAGGCGTGCGGACTGACCTGGCCATTAAATTGTTCGGGCCGGACTACGATGTCCTGGATTCCCTCGCAAATAAAGTCTCAGCCATCATCCAAAAAATGCCGCGCGCCGGCGATGTTGTGATTGACCAACCCGGTCGCACCGCCATGAAACAGTTTATCCCCAGCCCCCTGCCCTCGGTCCGTTTTATGATTGCCGGCGATGTTATGAACAACGCCGTATCCATCGGCCTCGCCGGCCGCGAAGTCGGGCGCATTGATGAAGGCGACCTCTTTTATCCAGTAGTTGTGCGTGTTCCGGAATCCACCCGCACCAACCTCGCCACGCTGGCGGATCTCCCTGTCCGCAGCGCCGATAGTTCGTATGTCGCCAAACTGTCGGACGTTGGCCATTGGGAAAACGGGTTATCAGTCACGACGATTACGCGCGAGCAGGCCCAGCGCCGCGAGGCGATTATGGTGACGGTGAACAGCGCCGACGTCGTCGGTTTTGTGAAACAGGCGCGGGCAGCCATCCAAAATCAAGTCAAGCTCCCGGAAGGTTACCGTATCGAATTCAGCGGCTCGTATAAAAATTGGGAATCCGGCAGCCGTCGCCTGCTTTTGTCCGCCGCGGCATTTGTTGTTCTGAGTCTCGCCCTGATTTATGCCGTGCTGAAAAATGGAAAACAAACCGCGCTGGTCGCGTTGGGTATTCCCTTCGCCCTCATTGGCGGCGTTTACGGCCTATGGTTTCGTGGCCTTCCCCTGACCATGCCTGCGGCCATCGGCTTTGTCACCCTGGGAGGCTTGAGCATCCTCAACGGCATGGTGCTCATCACTTATTTCAACGAGCTCTGTGCGCAAGGCATGGCACCCGCCCGGGCGGCGTTGCAAAGTGCGCAAACGCGCCTGCGCCCGGTTCTCATGACTGCCCTTGTCGCCAGCGTCGGATTCATCCCCATGGCTATCTCCACCAGCGAAGGCGCCGAATTACAACGTCCCTTTGCGACCGTGGTTATCTTCGGCATCCTCACCTCGACCGCTTTGACCCTCATCATCCTCCCCCTCTTGCTGGCCCGGGAAAAATCAAACTAAGCCACCCGGCCCGCGTGCAGCCGGCGAAAAGCCAGCGGGCTAGTCTGCTTGCCTGCACGGAAATAGCGCGCAAAATGCTGGACGTCGGCAAAGCCCAGCGTCTCTGCGATTTGGCCGATGGGCAAATCCGTTTCCACCAGTAGCCGCACGATTTGGTCCGTGCGAATGCGGCGAATATGCTGGCGAATTGAGCAGCCAATTTCCTGCCGGAAGCGTATCTCCAGCGCGCGACGCGAGAGGCCGGCGGCGCGGGACACTTCTGAGACCATGACATTTTCACGCGCATGGTCGCGGATAAATTGCAGCGCCTTCGTCACATGCGGATTCGATCCGGCAGTAATGTCCGTCGAGCGCCGCGCAATCACGTGGCTGGCATGGACCATGATTTTATTCGGCACGCGCCGCCGTCCGCGCAATTGCCGGAACAGCACCAGCGCCGCCTCGTAGCCCGCGCGCTCGAAATGAATCGCCACACTGGACATCGGCGGGTCGGTCAAGCCGCACACTACTTCGTCATTATCCGCGCCCAGCACGCCCACTTCGTCCGGCACCGCGAGGTTCGCCAGCTTGCATGCCTCGATCACGTGCCGGCCGCAATCGTCGTTGCACGCCATCACACCCACCGGCTTGGGCAGCGACCGCAGCCACGCCGCCATCCGCTGGTGCTCCTTGCGCCACGTATGGGACGTCGGCGATAGCATCGTATAGCCGTGGACGTTAAATCCCGCCTGCTGGATGTGGCTCGAAAAGGATTGCTGCCGCAGGCTGGACCAGGAGAACGATTCAGCATTGCCAAAGCCGCAAAAAGCAAAATGCTTAAACCCGCATTTGAGCAAATGATCTGCGCCAATCCGGCCCACCGCTTCCGAATCAGTCACCACGTTGACCATGTTGGGGATCTCTGTCTTGCTATGGCCGATGACCACGGCGGGAATGCCCAGCGCCGCCACTTCCTCCAGCTTGTCCACATCCCGCAGGATGACACCGTCCACGTCCAGCGCTTTGAGCACCGGCCAGCCCTTCTCCAGGCCGCCCGGCTCCCAATACACCGCCCATGGCCCGTAATGATGCGCGCATTTGGCGATGCCGCACAACAAAGCGCGGCCCGAGGCGCGGGAGGATTCGATTAACAACCCGATGGCGGGAATTTTTTTAACCGGCATGAAGGATAAATGTAGGAAGGAAGCAGGCGAAAAGCAATCTGGCGACGCGCGCGAGCGTCTACTTTGCGCCGCGTTCAAGCCGGATCGAAACCTCTTCGATGACAATCTTAACCCACTTTTGAGATGCCAGGGGAGCTGAGGCGCGGATTTTTTCCAACATTTGCAGTGCCTTCGACGTACTGAGAAGCCTCAGAACGTTAACTACTCTATCGGCGTTTCGCTCTGGATCGGCGGCATACAAATCGGACAAATAATTGTAAACTTCTTCCTCCATAACGCCGCGAAGCCTGTCCCATCCAGATCTCATAGCCGAATCCAGTTCGAAGACTTGAAGAAATTCAAAATTTTGGTTGTCATCAGAACAGAGGCCGCGTGCGAGCAAAATGGGAGAAGCATCGGGATGTCGAAGAAGCAACTTCAACGCCTTGAGGCGCACTCGCTTGTTTTTAGACGAAAGATGATTTTCGATTTCGGAAATATCTTGCGACATGATGGCCAAATGTAGGAAGGACGATTCCAAATTTCAACCACGGATGGGCACACGCCTTCCCCCCATTTACGTCTGACTTTGGCAAGGCAAGAAGGCCTCGGCGGGCAGGCGGACCGACACGAATTTTGAAAAGTGGTTGTTCAAAACATCCAAATCCCAACATCCAGGCTCCAGAGAACATCCAATAACCAAACACTCAATTTGGAGGTTGTAGCTTTGGCGCTTCTCTGGTGATTGGAGCCAGGGGTTCGGAACTTAGGTTTCCCCACGAAGCGCATATCGCGGGAAAGTCCTTACACTCCTTACATCGTTGATAATGAGCAACTAAAGTCCTTACACAACTCCTTACATTTTTTGAAAAGGCCTTACAACGTTGGCCATCAAAAACTTAAGTCCTTACACTAACGTTAACGTTGTTCAAGCGTTGAAACGTAACAAGGTTGAATCGTTAAAACGGAAACCAATCCTCTCCCTTCCGTAGCCTTCCGAAGGCGTCTGACCAGCACCGCAAGCGCCGCAGGGCGGCGTCATCAGGAAGGGAACCAAATATGCTGCCGGCGTCATTCATCAATGGCCCGCTGCTTTGCCTGGCCTGCTTTGATCCGCTCATCTACGCTCTTACGGACTTGATCAATATTGAAACTGGCCGGCGGCTGGCTGGGCGGGTACTGGACAAATGTTTCCAGAAAGGCCGCCGCCTTCAACATGCCTTCGGTGATGACGTAATCATTCTTGACGAGCCAATCATCATATTGGTCGGAGACGATGTCGGCCCGTTCGTAAGGGTCCATGCGAAGGTTAAACATTTTTGGCACGCGCAGGTCGGTGAACGGGTTTTGCCACACCGCAAATCCACCCGGCGCCCGCTGTTCTTCAAAGACGATCTTCCAATCATCAAAGCGCATGGCGACCAGGTCGCCATCATCATTGAAATAATAAAACTCATGACGCGGGCTGTGCTGATCCTGGCCGGTCAGGTACGGCAGTTGATTATAACCATCCAAATGCACTTTAAAGGTCGTGCCATTGAAATCAGTGCCCTTGAGCAAATCGTCTTTCACTGTGGTATTACCGGCGGCGGCGAGCAGTGTCGGGAACCAATCAAGCCCGGAAACCATTTCGGTGGAGACAAAACCGGCATTGATGTGGCCCGGCCAGCGAATCATGCACGGCACACGGAACGCACCTTCCCAGTTCGAGTCCTTCTCGCTGCGGAACGGCGTCGTCGCGGCGTCCGGCCACGAGAATTGGTTTGGCCCATTGTCCGTCGTATAAATGACAATGGTATTGCTGGCGATCCCCATTTCATCCAGTGCCTTCAAAAGTTTTCCCACATCCATATCGTGCTCGATCATGCCGTCGGCATATTCGTTGCCCGGCATCCCGCTCTGGCCTTGCATGGAAGGACGCACATGCGTAAAGACGTGCATCCGGGTGGTATTCATCCACACGAAGAATGGCTTGTCTGCTTTGACCTGCTTCTTCATGAAACTAATCGCCGCCGCCGTGGTCTCGTCATCAATCGTTTCCATGCGTTTTTCCGTGAGTGGCCCGGTATCTTCAATTTTCTGTTTACCGATTTTTCCAAAATGCTCCTGTACCGTCGGGTCATCCTGGTCGGTCGCCCAGCAATGCAATACGCCACGCGGACTGGCGGCTTTGACAAATGGATCGTTCGGATCTTTGGGCCAATAGGGACGTTCCGGCTCTTCCTCGGCGTTGAGGTGGTAGAGGTTGCCGAAAAACTCGTCGAATCCGTGCATCGTCGGCAGATATTGGTTTAAGTCACCCAGGTGGTTCTTGCCAAATTGGCCCGTGGCGTAGCCCAACGGTTTGAGCGCCTGGGCGATGGTAACATCCCTCGCCTGGAGGCCAACGGTGACACCCGGCAAGCCGACCTTGGAGAGGCCCGTGCGGAGGCAGCTTTGCCCGGTGATGAAGGTCGAACGTCCCGCCGTGCAACTGTTTTCGCCGTAATAATCCGTGAACATCGCGCCTTCGTGCGCAATGCGATCAATGTTCGGCGTATGATAACCCACCACGCCAAAAGTGTAGGCGCTGAGGTTGGCCTGGCCGATGTCATCGCCGAAAATGACAAGGATGTTGGGTTTTCCCTGGTCTTGCGCGCGCGTAACGGGAGCGGCGAGCATATATATGAATGCCATCAGGGCGATGATTCCGATGCAACCACTCCGCCAACGCATGGGGTTTGTTTTTTTCATAATTTTAACCTTTTGTTTCTCCGTCCTTGTCAGCCTGCCTTTGCTTGCGGACCACATATCCGCAATGAAAACTTGTAATGCCCTAAAACTCAACCACCTCGCGAAAAACCGCAAGCATGAAATGCCATGAATATAACTGCGGATGGGCAGGAACTTTTTTAACCGGACTGACGGATAAATGCAGGAGCCCGACGAAATGCCAAAGAGCGTCCGGCGGGGACATCCGAGAAACTGACCCGGCGCTTCAGCGCCGGGTACAAATCCGGGCGGGATAAGTCCCCAGGACGGCCGAATCTGGCGGAAACTTGGTTACTGGTAAGTTTTGAAATCAACCTGGCGAATTCGTGGCGTGAGGTAGTAATTCCTTGATAATAATTTGGTCACCTCCAATCAAATGTTCATCCTCCAGGTGCCATGCTAAAAACGAGAACCCGACCGCTACAATCGTGAGCAACCAAATACAAAAAATCAAAAGTTCAAATTTAGCCAGTGACTGCGGGCCTTTGTAAAGCAACCACAAACCGGCGATTAAGCCGATCAATGGAATAGCAAACGTCCATCGGCCATAATCACAGACCCAAACGAGGATTTGCGGAAAGGCTGTGCCGTTAATGTAGCCGTGATTAACGATGCAATCATAAAATTTGAGTTGTAAGTTTGTATACAAAACGGCAAAACCAAGCACAACACAGGAGCAAACGACGCATGCCAGCAACCTGACTAATTGATGTTTTGATGCAGGCATAAGAGAACGGGTTATTTTAATTTAAAATTGCGCCTCCAGCTACAAGGAAGGTGGTTAGGCAGATAAATACTCATTTAGCGCCTGCAATTGGCGACAACTGTTCGTGGTGTATGTCCACTCGCCGCCGTCTTGGTGTTGAAATGCACTAATGTAAACATCGTGCTGTTAATGAATATATTGGTTGTCAATAAGCCATAGCCTCCAAGAAAAATGCCATATCCCAACCCTCCAATCCCCGCGCCTTTTAGCTTGTAAAGAATTAGCGGGAGGGTGAGAATCATAAAACCCTAATGGTGCCCACATGGGATATATTTCATAATGAGACAATCCCCCCTCGAACATCGGGCGGTATTGCCCAAACAAGCTGAGCAAGACGTAAATAAGAACATAAACAAAGAAAAAACCAAAAGCTGCTGTCGCAGCCCAGCGAACTGTTCGCATCATATTTCGCATTTCGGAAAATAGTGTCGGCCCTCTCTCTATGACAATTCCCAAGACCTTTCATGCCGGTAAAGCTTCGTCCCGCAGGGACATCCGAGAAACTAGCCCGGCGCTTCATCGCCGGGTAAGATGCAACGCGTCATAAAGTCCCAGAGGGACGGCCGAATCAATCTCATCCGGGACATACGGAAAGCGTGAACAACTAGGAGTCAAGTTTCGGTTGCCAAAGTGAGCGGTTAGTGGTTGATAGAGGATGGCGCGCCGCCTCAAACGCGGCGAGCTTTGTTCTTTGACATACGATGACGGAAGACGTGGTAGGGCCGTGCTCCTGCACGGCCGTATCCGCTGGCTAAACCCAGGCGGCAAAATTAACCTAAATCAACTCTCTGGGAGAAAAACAAACTAAAAACAAACCGAACCAAACCAAAAAATGAATTGTGTTGCTGCCAAAAGTTTCAAACCCATTCAATCCTGTTCAACCCGATTAAACCCTATTCAAGCCCCCCCGGGGGGCCTACTCCCTCACAATGGCCGTCAAATCCCAATTCTTGAATTTGACCATGTCAAAACCCTGCACCTGGATTCGCAGGCCGTTGGTATCCGGCAGTTCCGCGAGATCTTTGGTGGGCAGCACCAGGATGAACGGAGGCGAGTTGGTCAGGAAATTTTTTGCCTGCCTCTCGTCGGCCAGGACAAGATCGTTGGTCACCACGTCACGGAATTTCCATACGAGGCTCGGCTCAAAGTAACCGAAGCAGCCGACTTTCGTCTCCGGCTTCACATAAGGCCGTGCAGCCTCCCAGACATTGAGCGTCAGCAAATGCCCGCGCACAAAACTGAATCCCCCGAGCGTCACCGTGAGAATAATGACGACTACTACCGCCAGCCGCCGGACAAACCACACCGGCACTTTGGCATCGCCGGAAATTTGCAGGGCGAGCCACAACGCAATCATCGGAAACGCCGGCGCGGTGTAATGAGGCAATTTGGTTTTCACCAGGGTGAACGCGACGAAAACCACTGCCGCGACCATCAACAGATACCAGCCCAGGTCATCCTGCTTGCGTCTCTGCCACCAGCGGTAAAGGTTCCCCGGCACGCGCGTGGACCACGGCAAAAAACTGGCGAAGAACGTCAGGAAATAAAATGGCAGCGGCAGGAGGTATCCCCAAATACCATGCAGGCCGTGGCCGTTATTGATGTCCACCGCGCGCTGGTACACCTGTTCATTCATGCCAACCTTCCAAAACGCCCCGTGTGTTTGTTGCAACGCCGGGATACCCCACGCCCCGATCAGCGCCAGCGTCAGGACAAGACCGGCCACGGTCTCCATGACCGGCAGTCGAAAGGATTCCTTTCGCAGCACGCGGCCTAAAACCATCGCCACCAGCGGCAGCACGGCCTCCGGTCCTTTGGCGTAAAACGTCAAGGTGAGCGCAAGGTAAAAAGTCCACCACCATTTCTTGCGCGCGGGCTGTTGCGGGCGGGTAAGCTCCCATCCGGCCCACGTTGTAAGGGTGAAGAAAAAAATCAGCGCCAGGTCCGCGGTCGCGATGCGCCCAAGGACGGCGACAACATGCAGGCAGGTCAGAAACATCGCACCGGCCAGGAACCCGGTTTTCGTATCAGCGAGTTTACGTCCCCACCGCATCAACAACACCGCCGTGCCGATGGTAAAGAGCACCGAAGGCAGACGTGCCGAAAAGTCACTCACGCCCAGGACCCGGTAGCTGGCAATCTGGCACCAGTAAATCCCTACCGGCTTGTAAAGCCGCCATTGACCGTTGAACCAGGGCACAATGTAATCATGGCGCTGGATCATCTCGCGCGACGCTTCGCCGAAGCGCGCTTCGTCACGGTCCGTGAGCGGCAGGATCCAATTTCCGGCCAGCAACAGCAGGAGGCCTAAACAAATAATTGAGAGTTGAGGACGGGCGACGAGCTTCTTAAAAAAAGATTCCATTGAGAGATGGGGAGTCAGTTGACCCTTTCAGCGATGGAATATTTGATCATTCGCTTCTTCATCCACCGGACAGCCAGCAAATCGTAAGAGGAAGCAAACAGCCGGTTCCACACGCCATATTTGCTCTCGCCGGAAAGGCGCGGATGATTGCTCACGGGCACTTCGATGACGGTATAACCCTCGATCTTAAACAGCGTCGGCATAAACCGGTGCATGCCTTCAAACAGTTTCAGGTCGGCGATGCATTCGCGCTTGAACGCGCGAAAACCGCAACCCGCGTCGGAGATGTTTTCGCCGGAAAGTTTATTACGCACCCAATTGGCGATTCTCGACGAGGCAATGCGGATAAAATTGTCGCCGTGTTTCCGCGATTCCACGCGCGTGCCGTTCGCACAATCATAATCCTTCAGCGCCGCCAGCAAATTGGGAATGTCTTTCGGGTCATTTTGCAGGTCGGCATCCAGCGTGATGATATATCGGCCCCGGGCGATTTTCATGGCCGCCCATCCCGCCGCGCTCTTGCCGCGATTGGCCGCAAACCGTTGCACATGAATCCGTGGGTTGCCCGCCGCAAGTTCCTTGAGAATCACCCACGAACCGTCAGTGCTGCAATCGTCCGTGATGACAATCTCGTAAGGAATTTTCAGCGGCTCAACCGCCGGGAGGATGGCTTCTATGAGTTTGCGCAAATTACCTTCCTCATTGTAACAGGGAATGACGAGGCTGATTTCAGGGACATCCATTTTTTAACTGCTGTGAATTTCGAATAACATTCGCCGCCCGCTGCCAGCGGGCTGCTCGTGGCCATTTTTCTTTCTGCTTTGGAAATATGCAAGTTTTATCGGAACAGAATGAATTGGCAACCAACTCGAAACCGGGGTTTTTCATTGCAAACCAGCCCTCATCGAGGATAAAACAATTGGGTGAATAGGATATTTTTCTCCGTTTGCTGGTTGGCCGGGTTCATGGTTTCCCAGTTCAACCTCCCTGCCTGGGACGGCGCCGGCCATATGCTGATTGCCGCGGAAGCATTCCGCAAACTGCCGCCGGAAGTTAAAGCACAGGCGATTGAAGTATTAAAGTCTCATCCTGATTACCAGCAATGGGTTGCGGCTTACCATCCCAATCCCAATTACGATTTGGCCGCGTACGTCTTTATGCGCAGCAGCACCTGGCCGGATGAAATCCGCCGGAGTGGCAGTCCTTACGATCATCCCGACTGGCATTTCATTGATTATCCTATCCGGCCTCCTGATTTCGTGTTTGAACCTGACCCCCAGCCAACGAATAATATCCTGTTCGGTGTGGCCCAATGCGAGCAAACCCTCAGCGATACCAATGCCGACCCGGTGTTGCGTGCGGCCTATTTGTCCTACCTGATTCACATGGTCGGAGACATGCACCAGCCTTTGCATTGCGAATCATTCTTCGATGCCGAATATCCGAAGGGCGACCGTGGAGGGAACGATTTTTTTGTGAAGCTGGACCAGGGTGGAGTGCGCTTGCACGGCATTTGGGACGGCTTACTTGGATCGGCTGAAAGCCCGGCTATTCAGTGGCAGGACGCCCCCCGGATTCAGAAGGATTATCCGCGGGTGTCGCTCCCGGAATTGAAAGAAGACACGACACCGACGTCCTGGAGCCTGGAAAGCCGCAAACTGGCCATCAAATATGGTTACCTGTACGGCCATCTCCGGGGCGGCACCAATATGGAAACCGCGCATTCCCTGCCGGAGGATTATCTGGGCAACGCAAAGCCAATTGCCGAACGCCAGGCAGCGCTGGCCGGATATCGCTTGTCCGATGAAATCGAGAAATATTTGATTCTGGGAAAAACGGTGCCCCTGTTGCCGCCTAATACAAATACCATGGCTGCGGCCCTTCCCAAAGAAATCGGGACAGCCCTGGCTTCCCAGTATTATGATGAAGAAATGGTGGTGACCGGAAAAGTCGTCGACGTCAGTGTCCGCTCTACCATCGCCATTTTAGATTTGGACCAGCCTTACCCGCAAACGCCGATGACGGCCGTAGTTTTTGACCAGAATTTCGCTCACTTCGGTGATTTCCAGAAGTTTAAGGGCCATGACGTAAAAATCAGCGGCACGATTACTGAATATCATAACAAGCCGGAAATGGTCCTGGAATCCCCGCACCAAATTAAAATCACCGATGCCGGCCCGTAGGCGCTCCTGCGATATTCTTTCCGCTTGTTTATCCGTGTTCCCTGCTGGAAAATGCAGCCGGAATCCCGATGAAACTCACGCAATTTAGAATTGGCGCCGGTTTGCTTATGCTTGCCGCCGGATTATTCAGCGGCTGTAAATCAGTGCCATCAGACTTGTCCAAAACCGTCCCGCCCATGCCGGCACAGGTGTCCATCGCGCCGGGCAAATTCCAACCAAATTGGGAATCGCTGGAAACGAATTACGACTGCCCGGAATGGTTCCGCGACGCGAAGTTCGGCATATGGGCGCACTGGAGCGCGCAATGCGTGCCCGAACAAGGCGATTGGTACGCGCGCAAGATGTATATCGAAGGCACACCAGATTACAAATATCACGTAACGCATTATGGGCCGCAGTCGCAAGTTGGCTTCAAGGACATAGACAATATGTGGCACGCGGAAAATTGGGACCCGGACGCCATGATGAAGCTCTACAAGGCGGCGGGCGCAAAATATTTCATGGCGCTGGCGAATCACCACGATAATTTCGACACGTACGATTCCAAATGGCAGCCGTGGAACTCCGTAAACATCGGCCCGCACAAGGACATCATCGGCATCTGGGCGGAGACGGCGCGCAAGTACGGCCTGCGCTTCGCCGTGAGCAATCATTCGTCGCACGCCTGGCATTGGTTCCAGGTGGCCTACGGTTACGACACCACCGGGCAATATAAAGACGTTCCCTACGACGGCTGGCTGACGCGTGCCGATGGCAAGGGCACGTGGTGGGATGGTTACGATCCGCAGGATTTATATTGCGGACCGCGGGAAGCGCCGCCCAAAGGCCTGGACACCGAACAAATGACCAATTGGATCAACAGCCATTACAAGTGGCACGAGGAGATCCCACCGGATGACAATGGTTACAGCGAGAAATGGTATCTGCGCTGCCAGGATTTGGTGGATAAATATCATCCGGACATGATTTACTTCGATGACACGCAGTTGCCGCTGGGAAAATACGGCCTGGACATCGCTGCTGATTTTTACAATGCCAACGCGTCCTGGCATGACGGGAAAGAAGAAGCGGTTATCACCGCCAAAATGCTGACGCCGGCGCAACGCGACGGCATCGTGGAGGATTATGAACGCGGCGCGAGCGCGGAAATCCAGCCACGGCCCTGGGAGACGGACACGTGCATCGGCGGCTGGCACTATGACCGGAGCATTTACGAGCAGCATCGCTACAAGACGGTGGAAACAGTCGTCAAAATGCTCGTGAACATCGTAAGCAAGAATGGCAATTTGATGCTCAACATTCCCGTGCGCGGCGACGGCTCAATTGACAGCGATGAAGTCGCTTTCCTGCACGGCATGGCCGCCTGGATGAATGTGAATAGCGAAGGCATTTTCTCCACGCGCCCGTGGAAAGTGTATGGCGAAGGTCCCCCTGCTGTTTCCAGCGGTATGTTCAATGAAAAGAAGCAGCAATTCAGCGAAAAGGACATCCGCTTTACCCAAACAAGGGATGGCAAAACGCTTTACGCCTTTTTCCTCGGCTGGCCGTCCGACGGCAAATTAATCATTCATAGCCTTGGCCAGGGCACAGCGGATAAGCCGGCGTTGCTCGATAAAAACATCAAGTCGCTCACCCTGCTCGGCTCGAAGGAAAAGATTCAATGGACGCGCGATGCGGACGGTCTGCAGGTTGATCTGCCGGCCACAGCGCCGTGCCAGGGCGCTTTCGCGCTGAAGCTAAAGTTGGACTGAAATCACTTTTGATGGCAAAGGTCAAGTCACTAAATTGGGGATATTCTCCATCAAAAATGAAACTGATAAAATTGGCGATAAATTTGCGTAAAGTGGCGTTTCAAGGCACGGCCTGAATCGGTAACGTGACCGAAATCTGCCATATGCCCAAATTTCCGTTTCCCAAAGGGACGCGGCGCCACGGTGAACGTAATTAACCTATGAAAAAAAACATTCTATTCGCGGGACCTGTGTTGATGGCATTGGTGACGGCCGGCTGCCTCGCCGGTTGTTCGTGCATGATGGGCCATTCCAACAGCGATAAGGGGACCATCAGTGAAACGGACTTTGGCAAAACGCTCGATGGCACGCCGGTGGAACTCTATACCCTGCGCAACAGCAACGGCATGGAAGCCAAAATCATGACGTACGGCGGCATCGTGCAATCGCTCAAAGTGCCGGATAAGAATGGAAATTTTGGCGACATCGTGCTGGGCTACGACAGCATTGACGGTTATCTCACAAATAGCCCGTTCTTTGGCGCGTTGATCGGCCGTTATGGCAATCGCATCGCCAATGGCAAATTTACTCTCGACGGCCAGGAATACACCCTCCCGACGAATGACGTACCGAATTGTTTGCACGGCGGGGACAAAGGTTTTTTTGCCCGTGTCTGGAAGGTATCCAGGGCGGAGGTCGACTCCGACGGCCCCAAACTGGAGTTGAGCTACCTGAGTAAGGATGGCGAAGAGGGTTTTCCCGGCAACATGAAAGTCTATGCGACGTACACCGTAACGGAGGATAACGGACTGAAGGTGGATTTTAAAGCCACGACGGACAAAGACACGGTCTGCAACCTGACCCACCATTCTTATTTTAACCTTCGCGGCAGCGGCGACATCCTTGACTACATTGTTTATATCAACGCCGACAAATTCACGCCGGTGAACGAACATTTGATTCCGACGGGCGAGCTTGAACCGGTTGCAGGCACCCCGTTTGATTTCCTGACGCCCACGGCCATCGGTGCCCGCATCAACCAGGATGACGAACAACTGAAATTCGCCAAGGGATATGACGACAACTGGGTGCTCAACCACCCCGCCGGGGAAGATGGCCTGGCCGCGCGTGTGAAAGACCCCGTTTCAGGCCGGGTGCTGACCGTGTATACCACTGCGCCGGGCATGCAATTTTATACCGGCAATTTTCTTAACGGCACCATCCAGGGTAAAGGTGGCCAGGTCTATCAATACCGCAACGCCTTTTGCATGGAGCCGCAGGACTTTCCCGATGCACTGAACCATCCGGCTTTTCCCTCGAGCGAGCTGAAGCCCGGTGAAACGTACCAGAGCATGATACTTTACAAATTCTCTGCTGAATGATAACCCGAAGCATGAACGCCGTACCATTTATGAAAAAAATCCAATCCCTGCTCCTGGCCTTGTGCGTCGCAACGGTCATTACCGGTTGCAACAAAAACCAAAGCGAAACCACTTCAGGCAACAGCAACGGCAATGGCAATGCGCCTGCCGCCAAAAAATTGAAGTTGGCCTTCGTCTCCAATAATTCGGCCAATTTCTGGAGTTTCGCGCGCGCGGGTTGCAACGCCGCCGCCAAGGAGCTGGGAAATGTGGACGTAGATTTCCGCATTACCGCCAGCGGCGGCTCCGCGGAACAAACGACGATTTTAAATGACCTGGTGGCCGAGGGCATTGACGGCATCGCCGTGAGCGTGGACGACCCGGCCAACCAGACGGCGTTCCTGAACAAAATTGCCGGCCAGACGCTCTTGATTTGCTGCGATAGCGACGCGGCTGACAGCAAGCGCGCCTGTTACATCGGCACAGACAACGAAGCAGCGGGCTACCAGGCCGGGCAAATGATCAAGGAATGCTTGCCGAACGGTGGCAAGATTATGCTGTTTGTCGGCCACAGCGACTCGCAAAACGCCATCGAACGCGCTGGTGGCATCAAGCGGGCATTGGAAGGATCCAACATCCAAATCCTGGACATTCGCACGGACGACACCGACCCTGTGCGCGCCCAGAAGAATGCCGAGGACGCTATCGTCGCGAATCCGGATATCGCCTGTCTGGTGGGTTTGTGGAATTACAACGGTCCGGCTATTCTTAATGCCGTTCGCAAAAGCAACAAAATCGGCAGCATCAAGATTGTTTGCTTTGACGACGAAGAGGACACGCTCAACGGTATTGCGGAAGGCGCGATTTACGGGACAGTAGTCCAGAATCCCTTTGAATTCGGCCGTCAGTCTGTGACGCTCATGGATAAATATCTCGGGGGCGAGACCAACGCCTTTAGCGCCGGAAAAATTTTCATCCCCACGCGCGACATCAAAAAGGACAACGTGGCCGGGTACCAGGCGGATTTGAAGAAAATCCTTGGCCAATAATCCCATGCCCGATGCGCCGTTGTTGGAGATGCGGGGGATTTCGAAACAATTCCCCGGCGTCAAAGCTCTGGATAATGTCAGCCTGACGGTTGGCCGGGGCGAAGTCGTCGCGCTCTGCGGCGAAAACGGCGCGGGCAAATCCACCCTCATGAAGATCCTCGGCGGCGTGCATCAGCCGGACGCCGGGGAAATTCTGTGGGACGGCCAGGCGATAAAAATCCAGGACGTCAATGATTCCATCCATCGTGGCATCGCCTTCATTCACCAGGAATTAAATGTCCTGGGAAATCTCGACGTCGCCTCCAATGTGTTCCTGGGGCGCGAGCCGAAAAACCCATTGGGCCTGATTAATACACGCAAAATTCACGCCGACACCGAGCCGTTTGTCCGCCAGTTGGGCTTGAACGTCTCGACGCGCACGCGGCTGGATAATCTATCTGTAGCCCACCAGCAGATGGTTGAAATCGCCAAGGCGCTTTCACTCAAAGCGCGGTTGATCATCATGGATGAACCCACGTCCAGCCTCACGCTCGCGGAGACAAAACGATTGATGCAACTGGTTTGCGAACTGGGCGAACAGGGCGTCAGCATCATTTACATTTCGCACCGGCTAGGGGAAGTTGAGGAATGCGCGGACCGCGTCGTCGTCTTGCGCGACGGCAAAAACGCCGGCGAACTGTCTAGCGCTGAATCCACGCACGATAAAATGGTCAGCCTGATGGTCGGGCGCGAAATTAAGAATTACTACGTTCATTCGGAAAAGCCAAAAACGCCCGGCTATTTCAAGGCCCGCAACGTCTCTTCATCGCTTTACCCCGGCAAACGCGTTTCCTTCGATGCGTCGCGCGGAGAAATCCTCGGCTTTGCGGGACTGGTCGGCGCGGGCCGTTCTGAAATGGCCAAAGCCATGGTGGGCCTCGAAAGCTCGCCGGGAAAAGAAATCATTTTCGACGGCAAATCCGTTTCCATTACGAAGCCCCGCGACGCCATTGACCTCGGCATTTATCTCGTCCCGGAAAACCGCCGCACCGAAGGCCTGGTCGTCAAAATGTCCGTGCGCGAAAACACCACCCTGCCCTCTCTGGTAAATTTCGCGAGCATGGGGCTGATTTCGCGCGGACGCGAATCTGCCGCCGCGCAGAAACAGGTCGCCTCACTGCGCATCAAAACCCCCGGTGTCGAAACGCCGGTGATGAATCTGAGCGGCGGCAACCAGCAAAAAGTCGTGCTCGGGAAATGGCTGACGATGTCGCCGCGCGTCATGATTTTCGATGAGCCCACGCGGGGCATTGACGTCGGCGCCAAGGCGGAAATTTACCGCCTCATGCGCGAACTGGCGGACAATGGCGCCGTCGTTCTCATGATCAGCAGCGACATGGAGGAGATCCTGAATGTCAGCGACCGGATCGCCGTCATGCACGAGGGCGAAATTACCGGCGTCCTTGAGCGGACGGATTGTCAGGAACAAAACGTGATGCAACTAGCCGTGGGCAAAAAAATCCCCGCCGCCAAACCGGCTTATGAAAACTAAACCGTTCATGACTTTCCGATGCTGCCGGCTCGACTAAAATGAAAAAGAAAGAACTTGGGATATTTATACTGTTGGTACTCGTCTGCGCGGTGACGGGTTTTAAAAACCATAACTTCTTCTCGCATGCCAACGTCGTGAATACGGCCAACCTCATTGGCCTGTTCGGGATCTTCAGTATCGGTGCGGGCATGGTCATCATCACCTCCGGCATCGATTTGTCCGTCGGCTCGATGATTTCGCTCAACGGAATGCTGTTGGTGCTCGCGTTGATGGACTGGCATTGGCCCTGGCCGGTGGCTGCGTTGTTTGCCCTGGCTGTCCCAATGACCCTTGGGCTATTTCACGGCATCCTGATTACCCGTTTCAAGATCCAACCGTTCATCGTTACACTGTGCGGATTATTGCTCTATCGCGGCATTGCCCGTTTTATCGCGAACGATACCACCAAAGGTTTTGGTGAGGCGGAGGGCTTTCAAACTTTTCAGAAACTCGCCAGCGGCGATTTTTTAGGAGTGCCCATGCCTTTCGTTTTTCTCGTCATCATCTCTATCATTATGTGGATCGTGCTGCATAAGTCTATTTATGGACGGTATCTTTATGCGGTCGGGCATAACGAAGAAGCCGCGCGCTTCTCCGGCATCAACACCCGTCTCGTGATCACCTGCACGTATGTCCTCGCGGGCCTGCTCACCGGCATTTCGGGAATTCTTTTCGCCTTCTATACGAACTCCGGTTCCCCCTCAACGCATGGTAATTTCTACGAGCTCTACGGAATCGCCGCGGCGGTCCTGGGCGGTTGCAGTTTGCGCGGCGGCGAAGGTTCCATTATCGGGATCCTCATCGGCACCACACTTTTGCTCGTCCTGCAAAACCTCGTCAACCTGCTCGGCATACCCAGCTCGCTCAACTTCGC
>DATJXK010000131.1:0-11794 GCA_035500235.1 Pseudomonadales bacterium
CATAAAGGTTTTGCATTCCGGAATCGGAGGTGTCAATGCCATCCAATTGCGCCGGCAGAACTTCGTCACCGCGATTACAGGCGAATAACTGCTGGACGTAATAATCTGGCGTCACATAGATGTTCAAGCTGTTGACCCAAATCAAGTCCGGCGTCCATTGCCATGCCTCGGTATTGGCAAATAAAGGCGCATAGGAAGCCATGCGCACGACATCGGCGTTCCGTTCCAGTCCGGTCATGTAAGCGGCTTCCGCAAGGGCGCATTCCATGGTGTTGCGATTTTTGACACTAACAACCTTGTCGCTTTGCGCGGCATATTCACCCATGAAAACTTTGGGGCCGGTACGGTCGTAATTATCATAGCGATGCGTGTTGGCGAAAAACCATTCGGGCCGGGCGTAACAATGTTCATCAATGATATCAGCATGGAGCGCGCGAAGTTTTGACCACGCAAATTGAAAACGCTTGTCTCCTGGATCAGGCCCGGCAGCGGAGACAAGCTGGATCTCCGGGTATTTGGCCTTCAACGCTTCGGCAAACTTTGTGTAGCGTTCGATGTATTGCGGCCCCCATTGTTCGTTGCCGACCCCGAGCATCTTCAAATGAAACGGTTCGGGATGCCCAAGCGCAGCGCGTTTGGCGCCCCAGGTGGTGTTAGTATCGCCGTTGGCAAATTCCACCAGGTCCAATGCATCCTGGATATAAGGCTGAAGCTGGTCTATCGGACACAGCTCGCCGGAATTGAACTGGCAGGCCATGCCGCAGTTTAAAATGGGCAACGGCTCGGCGCCGATGTCTTCGCACAATTGAAAATATTCGTAGAAGCCCAAACCGAAGGACTGGAAATAATCCGGCGTGGGACGGTGTTGAAATTCGTAGTTCCAGCGGTCGATGAGCAAGTGGCGGTCTTCCACCGGGCCAATGGTATTTTTCCATTGATAACGTCGCGCGAGGACGCTGCCTTCAACAATGCAGCCGCCGGGAAAACGCATAAAGCCGGGATGCATATCCGCCAGTGATTGCGCCATGTCCGCGCGCAATCCACCGGGCCGGTCTTTCCAGGTGCGCGCGGGAAAGAGCGAAACCATGTCGAGGTCCACGATACCTTTGCCGTCCAAAACGAGGGCGAGCCGGGCTTGACCATCGGTGTCTTTGGGATGCAGCGTTACGGTATATTTTTGCCAGCTGGAAGAGAAATTCCCCAATCGGGCTTCATCCAGTACTGTGCCGTCGCCGCCATAAAGTTGGATGCGCAAATTGGGGGAGCCGTCCACCCCGCGGATTTGGGCGGAAAAATTGTACGTTTCGCCTTGGCGCACACCCATGCCGCGGAAGCCTTCGTTGGAAATCCCAAAAGGCGCCGTGCCTTCGGAAACGATGCGCACGTAATGAGGATTATTGGCATCAAAAGGATCGTCATCGCGGATCATTAATTGCCCCTGTGCCAGGCTGGGGCTGATTTTAATCCAGCCCATCAGCGGGTCGGGGAATTCGAACGACCGGTTTTTTACCATCTCGGCATACAGCCCTCCGTCAGCGCCAAAATTGATGTCCTCGAAAAAAATCCCCCACATGGCGGGATTGATTTTGGCGCCCGGTTTATCCGCCCGCACAGTCAGGGTAATCGCGCCGGCGGTGGCGGCATGTGGCATCAAAAATAAAGCGCCCGACAACGCAGCGATGAACAGGCTGGAAAATTTCATTGATTCTTTTCAGACAAAAATTGGAAGACAGGAGCGGTCCCGTCTTCCAATTTTATTTTATGTGTCTGTCTCCCGCAACCCCTCTCCCGGATTAATGCGATAATCTGAAAAACTCAGTCTTGCCGGATATAGGCACCGTCATTTGGTTATTACTGCCCACAATGGTCGGCGTTCCCGGTACTGCCGACCATGACGCGCTGGCATCTATGGTGGCGCTCTGCATCAGTGTCAGTCCGGAAGAACCGGCCACCGGCCAGCTGATGACTACATTTTTACCACTGAGCACAATGGTCATGCCGGAAGAAGAAGGCAACGCATTGGGTCCGGCCGCGTAATCAGCCTGGATTTGTGCTTGGGTAAGCGCGCCATTGTAAATGCGGAATTCATCAACATTAGCGAGCAGCCCCGGATCCGCAGTGTAGAGGGATTGGCCGATGAAGTTGGTCGTATCAAGCCCGAGGGTGTATGACAGAATGCTTTTATTGGTAAACGCCGGGTCCTGGTAAGCGACCGGATCAATCAGGTTGTTCCACATTGAGATGGTGGCGCACAGCACGCCGTTGGTATAGAAGGCTTGGTACCCGGCCTTGGGATGAAACACGATGGCAATTTGCAAATTGGTCATGTTATCAAAAACGGTCCCGGCCAGCACTGCATCCCGTTCACCAAGATTGCCCGGAATACCCTGTCCGAAGTTGGCTTGTGCCGTGCCACCACCGGTATGCGGACAAAAGGTGATGTAATTTCCGCCTGAACCCTGGTTGGGATCCAGTGGGATGTTATCGGAAAAACCAAAGGCGCAGAGATTGGCAAAAGGATTGATGGCACCGGGGAAGGTGACCCAGGTTTCAATTGTGACTTCATCTACACCGCTCAAAATTCCGGAAGGCAAAATCACAGAAGACCCCTGGTTGCCGCTAAGCACGAGCTTGCCGTTGGCGACAGTTGCGTCGCCGTTCAGTGTGCCGTTGGCTCCGCCCACGGAATCACTGGCATCGCTCGCGAAACTATACCGGTGAATCAACGTGGCACCCGCAGATGTAACGGTAATCGTCACGCTGTTAGTAGTGTGAAATGTCCCCACTGTGGCCGTGATTGTCGAAGTACCGGGGCTAACCGTAGTCAAAAGACCGTTGGTATCAATCGTCGCTACGCCGGGATTGCTGGACAAATAAGCCGGACGCGGAAATGAGGCAGGGTCAATGCCGGGTTCGGACGAGCTCAAAACCACACCCTTGATCGACGGATAATCACCGACCAATGTTACTTGTTCGAAGTCGCCTGCCTGGAGGCTATTGGTGGCCAGAGCCTCGAAATAAACCTGTCCCAGGGCGCCGCCCAGGGGAATCGCGGTAACAAATGTATTGGTGCCGTTATCGGAAATATTCCAATCAATCACATCGTACCCTTTGCCATAATCGCGCAGGATGCCTCTTTGTATCCAATTGGTAACGGTTGAGGTCATGAATCCTTCCGGCAGTGTCAACGTGCCGCCGCCCACATTAAAATAGGTAGTGCCGTCGTTGTTGGCCTGGCCATTGTTTAAATTGACATAGCCGTTGGCGAGAAAACTCGAGTTATCGTAGATATTAATATGGCCGCCGGACCACAAACCCGCGCCACCCAGGCTGCTGTAATTCCCATTATCATACAGGTTCATCGTCACATAGGTTCCTTCACAAACATTCCACCATCCCGAACCCAGGTTCAGGGACGCACCGGAAGTGTACATATAGCCGTTCCCGCGCAAATTAATAATGCTGCGTACGCCGGGTGTGGGATCAGGCTGGTAGGGAGCAATCGTCCAGTCAAAGGACAGTGTGCCATAGATATTCAAAACGCATCCAAACTCAGGACCAAAAATGGTATTATAAACTTCACTCGAATTACCAACGCCCGGAGTCTCCACATCGCCTTGAGGAATGGTTATTAAGGTATCACCATCCACGGGTGACGGATCGAGCCACACGTTACCCTGATATGTGGTCGTCGGATTGCCTGGCGGCGGCACACCAATTGGGCTCCAATTGGTTGCGACATTCCAGTCGTTATTGTTGATTGTGCCATTCCAATGCGAATCCTGCGCTGAAGCATTACCGGCCAGGCGCATAACGATGCCAATAGCAACCGCGTAACTTATTAGGTGTGATTTCATTTACGTTTTCCTTTCGAGTTGGGTTGGGGAGATGGGGGATAAACCTGGGTGGAGGGTGCGGAAAAAATTGTGTCGTGTGCGCGCTAGAAGACAAAGATGGGATTTCCGCCAAAATAGTTGGTCGTCAAGCCATTTTGCCACATCAGGAACCAGTTCTTCCATACGGCGTGGCCGTCTCCAAAGAGGCCATTTCCGCCCCCGGGCAGATTTCCATCCAGATGACTCGTTTTCTGGACAATCGGTGGAGAAAGCGTGGCAAATTCGCCGACAGATATTGAGGTAAAACTAAGGGTCTTTGAGTCGTGAACGACCAGGTCAGCGACGACTTCCTGGTCAGCCGGGGCTTGCTTGCCGGGGATGGCAATCGTGTTGGTTCTCCAGAACGGCACCTCTGACTTGGTGCCCTGGGACGTGGACATAGCCTGGCCGGCGCCCGGAATCATGTAAACGTATCCGAGAATCCGGAAGGGGCCGTTGTTTTTACCGGGAATGTTCCAAAAGTTCCACGTCTGCTCCATATTCCATGAGGCGTAAGAGGGGCAATAGAAGACATTACGCGAGCAACCGTCCGCGATCATTGCGTCAGTAAAATTAGTGGAGATATCCCAGGGCCATACCCCAAGCGCAGTGCCCGGAGTTGTCGTAAATGGAGCGTACCTTAAATCGGGATATTTATTGTTATTTTCTGAAGCATAAATAGAAAAAGCTATCCCCTGCTCGTGCAGGTTGTTTACACACGAGACCCGGTTCCCTCTTTCGATTGCTTTTTGCAGGACTGGCAGAAGGATCGCCGCCAGAATTGCAATAATGGCGATGACGACTAACAGTTCGATGAGGGTAAATGCTTTCTTATCCGGCTGGGGCAACCCATTGAAAACCAATGGGCTATGTTGATTGCTTGCAGACATGGCCTTCGTCTAATAGTGGCTTATACCTCTACATGCGCCATTGACGCCGGAAACCCGACAGGAAATCTTGTGGAATTATCGGCTGGCTGAAGAAGGCGGCCAGGGAAGCTTTTCTGCCTCGCTCAAAATAATGCGGCCGAAGATCCAATCAAACCAAAAGCCTTGTTCGCCGTCCCCGGGATCGAGGCTGCTTTGAAACCTGTTTTCAATAATTTCGCGCCCCCGGGCGAGTTGAGATGCGGCCTCGGCTTTTTTGCCGAGCTGGAAATCGCTCATGGCCAGGATGATTTCCGCCGTGGCGGTCCGCGGCTGGTTATCTTGCGAATACGCGAGGCACCGGCGGCACCAGTCAGCAGCCTTGGCGTAATTGCCGCGGCGATATTCAATCAACGAAAGTGAAACACTGCCCCAGGCCGCGTGAAAAACAGAGTCAACGTTACTCAGGTCTGCGTTGGCGAATGAACGGGCGGCCGTTTCTTCGAAGGGTTGCAGGCTGGCCAAAGTTTTTTCGTCCGGCGGCAATAATAGGCTGATTTTGATGGTACGTTCCGCAATCACCGGATTGGTCGCCCCCCAAAAGTGGCTGACAGTTTGTTCGCAAAAATTTCGGTAAGCAGCCGGATTGCCCGCCTCCACCAGTGCTGTGCCCAGCCGCAAATAATCCAGCGTATTATTATCCCAGCTATCCGATTGATTCACCTGCACCAAAGTTTCAAAACGATTCGCAGCTTCGTCCCATTGGTTTTGCAGCGCATGCCACTCTCCCAAAGAACGAAAGACGACCGCGCTTTCAATTGTCGGCGGAACAGAAAATGAATTATCACCCAGCAGTTGATCCGCCTCCGCGAATCGGTCCTGGTTGACGAGAAACGCCGCCTGGGTGATTTTTGCCCGCGCTTCAGCTTTCTCCCGTAAAGCAGCCTCGTTAGCCTGCGCCAGCACAGCTTTTTCTTCAGCGGATACTGCCTGGCGGCGCGCGTCGCGTTCCCGGAAAAAAAGCCACGTAGAGGTCCCGAAACCGATGAGCAAGGCAATCGCCACGGCGGCCCCGGCAATAAAGACAATTTTATTTCGGCGCACCAATTTTTGAAGGCGATAGAACCGGCTGGGAGGACGCGCGACAACAGGTTCGTTGCCCAGGTAACGCTGGATATCCATGGCCAGGCCGTTAGCGGTTTCGTAACGCCGTTTGCGGTCTTTCTCGAGCGCCTTCATGACGATCCAATCCAAATCGCCGCGCAATTGTGAAATCAGTTTCGGTGGTTCCGCCTGGCGATGTTCCGCAGTGATGGTCAATTCCGTTTCCTGCATGGTGGTGACCATGGTCGAAGGCCGTTGCGGCTCCTGTTCGCGTAACGTTTTGCGCATGGCGTCCACGCCGTTTTGCAGCAATTTTTTGGCGTCGAACGGCGTACGTCCGGTCAATAGCTCATAAAGGAGCACGCCCAGGCTGTAAATATCGCTGCGCGTATCAATGTCGAGTCCGCTCAACTCCGCCTGCTCCGGGCTCATATAGGCCGGGGTGCCGATGATCTGTTCGTAGGCAGTAAAAAGCGTTTTTTCTGTGAGCGGCGTTTCCGTCGCCTTGGCGATGCCGAAATCAATGACCTTCGGCACCGGTACACCGTCGTGGAGCGTAATCAGGATGTTGGAAGGCTTGATATCACGGTGGATGATGCCCTTTTGGTGGGCGTGCTGGATGGCATGGCAAATTTGTATGAACAAATCCAGCCGTTGCCGGTTGTCTAAATTATTTTTATCACAGTACTCAGTAATCTTCGTGCCACGCACGAGCTCCATGACGAAATAAGGCCGGCCAGTTTCCGTCGCTGCGGCGTCCAATACGCGTGCAATATTGAGATGGTCCATGATCGCCAGCGCCTGCCGCTCGGCTTCAAAACGGGCGATTACATTCTTCGTATCCATGCCCAGTTTGATAACCTTGAGCGCAACGCGCCGGCGCACCGGCTCCTCCTGCTCGGCCATAAAAACCACGCCGCCGCCGCCTTCACCGATTTTCTGGAGCAATTTATAACGGCCGATGCGTTTCCCAAATCCCTCGGCAAATGAAAACTCGGAGCTGTCGCCGCTTTCCGTCGAATTTTTTTCGGGTGCCCCGGGCGGTTTCTCAAAAGGGGCATTACGAAATTTCAGGGCGTCGTCAAAAAATTTATCGGCCTCCGCTCCTGCCTCGAGCAATGCCTCGATGCGCCGGCGTAATTCCAAATCGTCCCCGCAGGCCTGGTCCAGGAACGCGCGGCGCGCCACGGGACTGGCAAGATTCCGCGCCGCATCAAACAGCGCTTCTTCCTGTTGCGTGGCTTTCGTCATGGGATTCTAAAGTTGCAGGCGGATTTTACGGAGCAGCCAGGCTTTGGCATAAGCCCATTGCCGCTCCACCGTCCGTTCTGTCACGCGGAGATTTTCGGCGACCTCTTGGTTCGTCAGGCCGCCAAAAAATTTCAGCACGACAATCCGCGCCTTTTCCGCATCCTCCCCCTGCAGTTGTTCCAGAGCATCGTTCATGAGCAGGATTTTTTCATCCGGTGGTGTCGCCGCCAGGTCCATCTCATCAATATCCAGGCGCAACTGGCCGCCTCCGCGTTTCAGCCGTGATTTGCGCCGGGCATTTTCCACCAGGATTCGCCGCATGGCTTCCGCCGCCGCGCCGAAAAAATGCGCCCGGTTCTGCCAGGTCCGGTCGCCATCCCCGATCATGCGCAGCCACGCCTCGTGCACCAGGGCTGTCGCCTGCAATGTTTGCCCTACGGATTCCTGCGACATCCGCATGGCCGCCAGGCGCCGCAGTTCATCATAGACCAGCGGCAACAATTCTTGTGATGCCTGGCCATCGCCGCGGGCGAGGGCTTGTAGAACCTGGGTTACTTCGTGTGAGGTCTCAAACGGCATCGGTTAAATTTAACATAGTGAATGCTTAATGGTAATATGAAGAAAAATCGCAGGATAATGAACCACCTTATCACGCAAAAGCGTTTGCCAACAAGCCCACTTTACGCAAATTTATCGCCAATTTGCGTAGCCGCTACGGCAAGGACACTTTCGGCCAGCCATTGGTGTCCCACGTCAGTGGCAGGATGGCGAGGGTGGGAAAACCGTGGCGCGTGCCATCATAAAAATGGCAGCTTAAAAGATTCGTGCCTCCCAATGAGATAATGCCAACCTGCCCCGGGCCGATGAACGGCCCATGCGAACCCAAAAAATAACTGCCACCGCCGGTCATCATGGGTTCGCCCGCTTTATCCAGATAGTCGCCCGTGATTTCATGACTACGGCCGACGCGAACTTCATAAGTGCTGTTGGTGCCGAGACAACATTTACCCCAATTTACGAACAGGTAGTAATAGTCGTCGTGATGATAGAGGTAGGAGGCTTCGATGGAATCGTTAAACGCTATGGAATAGATTTCTGAATTTGTTGCCACGCGTTTGCCCGTGTTGGGGTCGAGTTGAACGAGTTTAACGCCTGTCCAAAATGAACCTAATGAGAGCCAAAGATTTCCGTTGGCATCCTTGGAAGCCGCCGGGTCAATGGCGTTAAAATTGTTCGTCGTCTCTGTCCGGATGACCATTCCCTCATCCGTCCAATGATACTTCGGATCGTCTGGATTGAGCGTTGGATTGGTAACCAGGCCAATGGCCGAGGTTTTTTTGCCAAAGACAGAAACGGCGTAATACAGCAAATAGCGGTCGCCGATGTGAATCACGTCCGGCGCCCAATAACGCATCCACCGGTTCTGGGGTATCGCGTGCTCAGCCCAGGCGGGAGGATTGGTGAAAACCGACGGCCCACGCTCCCAGGTCGTTAAATCTTTCGAGTGATAAGACGGGATACCGTAGCCGGTGTAGAAAACCCAATACTCATCCCCGCATTTAATGATCGCCGAAGGGTCGTGGACATGAATTCCGCGGCTGCCATAGGCGGCCATTTGGGGAGTGACGGTCACGCTATAATTTGTATCCGCCCAATAGAAAGGCTGGGCATCAGCGCGTCCGTTGAACGTCAGCAAAGCTGCCATCGCGAAAAAACCACCGATGCTTTTAAAGGAGCTCATCGAATCAAACGAATGAAATCCGTACTGTTCGTCCCGGGCAAGGTCACTTGCCACAAATTATTGCTGAGCACCGGTGTGCCGCTGATCGGTGACCACGACGCGCCCGCGCCCAAAACGGGAGAGGATTCCACCGTATAACCAATGCCATAGGACGGCCACGCCACGTTGATATTGGACCGCGTGCCTGAAACGCCAAGGCTTATCGGCACAGTGGCGAGATTTGGTCCCAATTGGTTGTTCACGGCCATTTGCGCCGGTGTCAGGCGCCCGTCATAAATGCGGAACTCATCCAGGGTCGCGTTGAGCCATGCATTCGTACTGAAAAGGGATTGCCCGATAAAAGACCATGCCAGGCTCACGCCATTTAAAGAGGGAATGATACCGTTTGCCGCGCTCATTAATATTCCATTGGTATAAATTGCTGCGTAGCCGTTTAAAGGATCGATGATGCAATCCACCTGCAGAGACAAGTTATTAAGGCTTTGGGATGTGTTAAGATTAAATGTGCCGCCGGTGGTTGCCAGTGCCAGTTGCACGCCGCCAGTGAAGCTTTGCGGAGTCAGCGATAGATAATTTTGGCCGGCCTGGTTGGTGATGTTTCCCAAATCAAAAACCTGCGCTCCATTCCCGCTGGCGCCAAAGGTCGCCCAAAATTCGATCGTAGCCGCCGGCAACCCAGACACCAATCCGCCCGGCAGATTGACGAAATTTCCATAACTGCCGTTCAATTGCAGGGCATTGTTGGCAACGGTTGCGTTACCTTGAAGTGCGCCATGCGCCATTCCTACCGAATCCCAAACCATGTTGGTTGAACTGGAAGTGAAGCTGTAGCGATGCGCCAGGGATGGCGGAGCGTACGCAAGATTTTGGATCTCCACACCACTCAAAGCCCGGCCGAAGATGCGAAAGGAACTGATCTCGCCATGAAACAAAGGATCCGCGCCGAACTGGCTATGGCCAAGATAATTCGTGGCAGAAAGCGTCTGCCAGGGACGAATGGTAAGACTGGTATTGGTGGCCACGGGCACTCCATTCAGATAAAGCACCCCAATCGAACCGTCCAGCGTAACCGCAGCGTGGCACCAGGAATTTGTCGGTAACGGAAACGGCGCATTAATCTGCTGCTCAGCGCCGTTGCCGTTCGTCGTAATCGCAAAACGCATGTTGCCGGAACTGGCCATGGGTGAGAGAAATAAATAGGCACCCGTGCCATTGCCAAAATCAAAGATGCGCTGCCAGGCGGCTCCACCATTCCATTTCACCCACGCCATGAACGTGCTCGCGTTAGCGACGGGAGCAGGCAGCAAGGCATATTGAGAGACTCCATCCAGCCCCAGCACCTTTCCCATGCCGAGCTCATTTGTGATGGCCGCGCCATTTTGAAGCGTTCCGTTGTAAAGGCCGCTCGCATCACTCGCATCTGTGTTGAAGGGATAGAACGCGCTCCAATCATTGGTGAATACCGGCCAGCCGTCAGCCGACCAATTCAATTGCCCGATGCCCAGCGTCGCGTCGCCATTATTGTTCCCATCATAAAAGTGATAGGTAAACCAATTGGTGCCGTTCAAATTCAGGATAGCGCCCTGCCCCGGCCCGATGAACCGGCCCGAACTTTCTAGAAACATGCTGCCGCCTCCGCCAATCATGTTCTTGCCATTACGATCGAGATACGGGCCAGTGACACTCGTGCTGCGTCCGATGCGAATGTTGTAAGTGCTGTTCACGCCCTCGCAGCAGCCGCCCCAATTCACAAACAAATAATAATAACCGCCGTGCTGATAAAGATAAGAGGCTTCAGTCGTGTTGCTGAAAAAGTTCAGGCTGCTGTCCTCGATTTTTGTGATGGGCGCGTTCGCGAGGCGTTTGCCGGTCGTCGGATCCAATTGCATCACGAAGACACCATCCGAATAAGAACCGAAGGACATCCACATCGTGCCGTTTGTGTCCAAAAGGATGCTGGGATCAATGCAGTTGATGGCAATCCCATTGGTATAGCCGATCACCTCGCCGTGGTCCGTCCATACCGGCGCAAGAAGCGATGGCGTCGTCACCAGCCCGATGCCCGAATCCACCGTTCCCCATTCCGAGCAGACGTAGTAGAGATAATATTGGTGGTTTAAGTACACGACGTCCGGCGCCCAAAAATATCCGGTGAATGAAGGCACCACATTCGTCGTCCATGGCGGCGGATTTCCCGGGAATACCGGATAGGTATCGTACCAGTTTCGCATGTCGGTCGAGTAGATTTCGCTGATGCCCTGGCCATCGGCAAAAACGTAATAACGGCTTCCGTCAAAAATCATCGTGCTGGGATCGTGCGCGAACGGATAGCCGAATACCGGCTGTTCCTCGGGCAGGCGCGGCACTGAGTTGGTCACCAGCGGCACGGTGACGGTGACCGAATTCGTGCTGGTAAACGTGCCGAGCGTGGCGGTGATGGTGGCGCTGCCAGCCGCCACCGCAATCACATCGCTATACGCATTCACCACGGCCACATTGGTATTGCTGGACTGGTAGGCGATCGTTCCCGGCAGCGTGGCAGGATTCAACGAGGTCAAAACGACATTGTGAACGTTCGGATAATCGCCCAGAACATATAGAAATGCCGATCCACCCACCATTATATTCGTGGGCGCAAGCGCCAAATGAATGTCCTGCAACGTCCCGCCCAGCGGCGTGGTGGTGACCACGGTCCGGTTGGGAATGCTCGTCGTGCTAATGACAATGTCCGAATTGTCTCCGCTCTTTCCATAAGCCAGGAGAATGCCGCGCGCGATCCAATTATTAATTGTTGAAGTGAAATTCCTTGGCAGGATTAATTCGCCGCCGGCCAAATTCATGGAACGGGTCGCGTCAGAAACGGAATCTATCGTGTCCAGCGTCAGGCCGTTCGTGATGCTGAGGATGCCGCCGTACAGATTCACCTGCCCGCCCCAATACATGTAATTCACGGCAGC
>DATJXK010000132.1:0-2845 GCA_035500235.1 Pseudomonadales bacterium
TCATTTTTCCCACAGCCTCCGGTCATTGAAACCAGCAGGCAAAACGGCATGAAGGGGAGCGCCATCTTGGCCGCGGCCTCCAACAGCTTGAGGCGATATTGATGCACACTAATACTCACGCACAAATGAAAACTATTTTCAATAGACAAATGCAAATCATTTCTATTAAATGTGCGCTGTGCTTGTTGTCGCACAGGTTGTCGGTGGGGCGGTTTTGCCTTTGGCTTGTGTGAAGAGCAGCGATGAAGAGATTATTATCTCATGCCAATTGACAATTATATTGACCGGCTGAAAGGGGAAGGCCATCGCGTCACCCCAAAGGTGCGGGCCGTCATCGAAGTGTTTTTAGAGCGTAAATCCATTCTGGATCCGTTTGAAGTGCAGGCACGGCTGCAAAAGCGGTTCAAGGGCGTGGGGCTGCCGACTGTCTATCGGATTCTGGAGAACCTTGCCAATTGCGGGATTCTGGTCGCTGTTGCCAATGAAGACCGTGAATTACGTTACTTCATTTGCCGCGGAATTGAACACGGGCACCACCACCATTTTATCTGCTGCGATTGTGGCAAGGTGGACGAAGTCAACCTGTGTTTGATGGACGAGGTTTCCAAATATGTCAAACGCCATCTCAAGGCGACCGTGCAAAGTCACTTTTTGCAGATTGAAGGACTTTGTGAAAAATGCGGCCGGAACGGAAGGCCGATCACTCTGGACCGCAGGTATGAGAGTCGTGCTTCCACGAAAACGCCATCCGGCAGTGTCAAATCCTAATAAACTTCAAGGTGTTTTCGTCGCGTCACGGACAATCAGTCGGATTGTATTGTTCCCTTTATTAGTTTTGCAATTGACATTGGCAGTGGCAATACCTTCTATCAACACATTAGCATCCCCTGAAAAAGTGCAGGCCACCAGCGTGCTGTTGGTGGACGCCGCTAGCGGTAAAGTTTTATTCGAACGGAATCCCAACAAACCTCTGCCGCCGGCAAGCACCGTCAAATTGCTGACCGCGCTACTGGTGTATGAGCGAACGGGACTCAAAGGCGAAGTGGTCGTGCAGAAGGCGGACACGCTCGTCGAGCCAAGCCACATCCCGTTGCAAACGGGAGAAACCGTTGCTGTTAAAACCCTGGTTCAGTCTCTGCTCATTGGCTCCGACAACGATTCCGCCATGGCACTGGCGCGGCACACGTCCGGGTCGGTGGAAAAATTTGTGGCGTTGATGAACGCCCGCGCCCGCGAACTGGGCTGCGCCAACAGCTTGTTCAAAAACCCGAACGGGTTGCCCGCACCCGGCCAGGTGACGACCGCCCGCGACTTGTTGAGGATATTTCAAGCTGCAATAGCCGTGCCCGAACTCCGCGAGATTTGCCGGACGCCGAGTATCACGCTTAAAACGGCTGCGGGTGTGCAAACACTCAAGAACCACAACAAGCTGCTGGGCGTCTATCCTGGAATGGGTCCCGCCAAGACAGGTTGGACCTTCAGTTCCAAACACACCTTCGCCGCTTCCGCCACGCGTGAAGGGCGCGAACTGCATTTGATCTTGCTTCACAGCGCGAATAAATGGGCCGATGCCAAAACTCTTTTCGATTTCGGTTTCGAGCAGGTTCTTAAAGACGCCAATAAACAATCAACGAAATCTCGAACATAACGACATAAAATCCGTCCATATATCCACAGTGAAATTGATGATTTCCACAACCCCGCAAAAGTCATCCGGCGTATTGACGAGGATTTCAACCCGGAAGCGTTTTCTTTTTTTCGCTTTGCTGGTCACAATGTCACTCCTGCCCTTCCACCGTCGGATAAGCAGTTTTATTTTGGAACATAGCATCTTGAAGAATGAATCGCCAACCGTCGGATTGGTTGAGGACATGATTAACGCGTCGTCCGATCCGCGCGCAACCATCCTGGCTGCCTGGGATTCAGGTAAAATTGCGCAGCGAGAGGCTGCGATGTTGGCCGCCAAGAAAATGGCGCTACGGTCAAAAAAAGAAGTGCCGGTTGAATTGAAATCGCTAATTGAGGAAGGCGCTTTTGATCCAGATATGGACGTGCGGGAAAATGCGTTTGTCGTCCTTCGCGAACACCGAAACGCGCACCTGGCCGAATGGGCCGCCGCACAAGCGAGCGACTGCGACCCGGAGGTTCGCTTGCTGGGAGCGGAGAATCTGCGTTGGGTTGATGCCATAACAGGCGTGCCAATTGCAGTGCGATTGCTCGATGACAGCGATCCACGGGTTGTTGCCAGAGGGCTGAACTTGCTTGAAAAATGGACCCATCAGAGTTTTGGCGTCAAACTCAGTGAAATTGCGCCGACAGTCACTGATGAAAAGTCGGGGCTTATCGAATTCCATCCGGGCAGCGAGGAGAGATGCAAGGCAGGCGCCACGCTGGCCAAAGCATGGTGGTCACAACACCAGATGGAATATGGTTCCGCTGTGCCAGCACAATCCTATAAGTATAAGGCACATTCACTTCCCAAACGCGAAGAATTCACGGCTTCCACAATTGATGGTCGGCAAGTGAAATTGTCTGATGCGCGGGGAAACACGGCGCTGCTTTATTTTTGGGCCACACCGGAAGGCGGTTGCCTGAATGAACTGGAAGATCTGCTGGCTTTGAAAGCAAAATTCGGCAATGCCTTGACGATATATGCCGTGTGCCTGGATAATATTGAGGATGATGGCGGGATTGCCGGCGAGGACGACGATACGATTCATCGTCGAAACATCGACCCTCACGAGCCGCCTCCGCCGTCAATCGGCGTGCTCCGAGAAAGACTGGTTCAACTGGTCAAAGAGAAAAATCTTTCGTGTCCGGTAATCCTCGATGAAGACTTTTCCAT
>DATJXK010000133.1:0-7902 GCA_035500235.1 Pseudomonadales bacterium
GCATGCATCGCTTCATACTGCGCGATGCCATAGGTTTGGACAGTGGCATTCGCTGCCGGCGAAAAACCGTTCAAAACCACCTGCCCGGTAAAATTAGTCGTCAAATCCTTGTTGATAACCAGCACTGTCAGCGTGCCGTTGGTCCGATAGGCTGCATAATCTGAAAGCAGCAGATAATCGCTTGAGGCATCCAGCACCGAATCACCGCCGCGCACGAAACTCTGCAATAATTTCATGGCGTAGGACGTGGGATAAAGAGTGGCCGTGCCGCCCATGATTCCGTAATCACCGTAAGTATGCCAGCCATAGAGGGTCGGATCGAAGTCGCCGTTCGAACCCTGGCCGTTTCGCAGATCCCACCAAATGAGCGCGTTGAATTCGGTCTTCATCAATTGGCCCAGGCTATCGGCCATGTAAAGCGCATTCACGATTCCCGTAGATTGCTTCCCCTGGGCGCCGGAATCGCTGTTGTTCTCGGTCACGCAAAGTTCGATGTTCGTGCCGGGCGCGCCGAGGTAATCGGAAATTTGCCGGCGCAGATTGGCTGCGGCACTCGCCCAGTCGCTATGCGTCAATGGACAGGTATTATCCGCCACCTGCAACAGCAGCGGGTCGCTATCTGAAGAATCTGCCCCGGCGCTCGTGTATAAAGGATAATAGTGATAAATCAGAAAATCGGGATAAACCCCCAGTTTTTTAAATGTCGCCAGCACTACCGGTGTCCAGCCGCAATGAGCCACACCGGTAACCGGATTGGTAACCATGTTAGCGGCATAATTTGTATTCGCATCCTCCCCGGGCATCGCAACCACGCCGATTTTTATCATGGGATCAACCGCCTTCATCGCCTGGATATAACGTGCCGTACGGCAGGCGTAAGTATAAGGGTCATGCGGCATAGAATTGGAATCTGTTTCCCACTTGCCATAGACTTCGTTGCCGATTTCCCAGTACTTGAAATTACAATGGTTCGTGACATTGGCCGCAGCCACCCATGCCGCGGCTTCCTCGGGAGTGCCCGTGCCGTAGTTCGCGGTGATAAAAACAGTCGCGTTAAGATTCGTGGCCATCCGCATAAAATCCCCGAACGAAGTATCCCAGGGAGACTGGTGCGCGCTGCTGACACCAGTGGCCCAATGATATTCATCCGCCAGTGAGCCGCCCGGAAAACGCAACGTGGTACAGCCGATTTCCTTTAGCTCATTCGAAGTGGCAGACGTATCAAAATTTTCGTCCCACACCGCAGTGTTCAGGCCCGACCAGCGTGTGTCCGCCGTACGAATTACATTCGCGGCATTCACGTTGAGATGGACCGTGGCCGGCGCCGGCGCCGCGAGCAATTGGATGTCATCCAGATAAAATACCGGTTGCGCTTCGGCCACCGCACTTTGGACCCAAAAACCGCTGAAATTTGTGGCATTGGCCACGCCCAGGCTGGAAAGAGGAATCGTAAAATGCTGCCATGAATTCGCCGGCAAATCCCCCAGGGGATAATCAATCTGGTTGGTGCCGTTGAGCAATCCTCCCACCTGCAATCTTTGACCGCCTGTGCTTCCGCCATTAATCCAAAAATCCACGGAGGCGTATGGCGTTACATTAAAAGTAGCATGCTCAAGGTAAAGTGCCTGGTAATTGGGGCCGCAGGTGACGCTAATCGAACGGCTTCCTGAATGAACCGGCGAAGTATTCGCCATATTGACGGTGGCCCAGCTCCAATTCTGGAAGCCGTTGACCAAATGATCAGTATAAATCGGAAGATTGGCCTGGGCCTTGGCTGTTTGGTTTGCCCCCGTCAAAAAGGCGGTTAAAAAAAGCAGGCAAAGAGAGCCGTGGCGCACAATGAAGATTAAGAGGATACTCCCGTAGTCAAATCACTTGAGAGCAGAGGTAATAGACGCCAGATAGTAACAATCGTTGTCATCGGGAGATTGGTGCGGTGACACTGGCGGCGGGGAACTGGGGTTGGCGCCCTGGCCGTGGAGAGTGATAGGTGGCGAATACGTACGCGGATCCAGCCATTTATGGGTAACGGCGTGGCCATCAGCAAAGGCAATTCCTGCGCCATTGGCATGATTACCCGAAGGATAATCAATCAGATAAGTGTTTCCGGGTGAGGCAGCCGCGGAAATAGCTATTGATGCGTCATTAATGGTAATGGGGTTTTCATCCATAATGACAAATGTATTCGCAGGACCGGGTCTGATAAAAGAACTCAGTTTACCATAAGTCAACCAGGTCGTTTGGGAACCATTATAACTTGCGCCTCCCAGCCAGCCACCCTGGACGGCCGTGCCCAATGGCGGACCGCCACTGGTATTATAAGTCGAAGAGGAATACCAAACAGTGCCCACGGCCGAATTCATCGAGTAGCTGCGCACATGAACCTGATGCCCGGAATAAGTATCAATATAGTTATCAGCCGCACAGCGGTACACTTTTGGGTTGGTAACGTACGGTGTCAATGCCGTGCCAACCGGATCCGTCAATTCTTGAATGCGATTTGCGTCATAGCTGGATGCCATGGTACCGCACACCCAGCAATATAGAGCGCGCTGATTGGAGGCAGTCCGATAAGGCGTCTGATAGGGATAATCATTCGGCGCTAAAATATCATTATTATCCTCAGCATACATACGCCAGCCCAACATGATCTGCCGGGTATTATTCATGCAGTAAGTTTCTTGTGCTTTCTCCTGCGCCTTCTCGAGGACGGGCAAAAGAATGGCCGCGAGAATAGCGATAATGGCAATCACCACAAGCAGTTCAATCAACGTAAAACCTTGATTATATTTTGAACCACGATAGCGCATAAAAATTACAATATTAGCAGTGCTGAAAATATTCGACCCGGACCCGGTGCGGCTTCCAAGGGGACACCCGCTCCCCGTCCTTGCCTGGACGGAGAGCGGATTCCCTTTTAGAAGCCTCATGATAATTATGGACCAACGGTAACCGACGAACTCGTATTCGGTAATATTGTCGGCGCCGTGACATCCGAAGCTGTCACCGTGAATGAGCCTTGCGAGCCGAAGAACATGCCTTCTGTCAAAGTGCCATTGGCCAGGGCAGCATCGCCCGGCAAGTCAGCCGATTCATCCGAACTGCTCAGGGTGATGATGTCAGACGAATTCACGATATTCCAATTTTGATCGCACATATTGATGGTAACCATCGTTTCCGCATTGTCACTCTGGGGAATCGGGGTCCCGATTTTGCCGCTGACAGTATTGGGAGCGTTGGTTTCGCCCGGCAGCAATACTTGCAGTTGATAAGCCGAGCGTTTGATGAGCGCAAAGAACCCTATGTTGGCGCCAGGCAACTGGCCGGGAGACAATGAAATCTCACGCTGGGAACCGTTTTGGAAAATAGTTCCACTGAGGGTGGTCCATACCGGTTTCTGTATCGAAGGACTGGAAACTGGTGAGAAACCGGCATCAGGCAATGTCCAGGACAACCAAAAAGCATTAGTGGCTTTGGTCGCAAAGATTTGGTCCGGCGGATGATTGGTATAATTGCCCGTATAGAAGTAATTTTGCGAAATGGTTTCCAGGAACGGAGAGGCCAACGCGCCCTTGGTCAGGTCTTCATGCACGGGAGTGCCGACACCCGTGATATTGTAGGCGGAAAAAGTGCAGGATTGGCCTACATTCGCATCGTTTTGCGCGGATGAATACAAGTAGGCAGCCACATAACCGTTGTACAATGCCGCTACATAATCAGGAATAGCGACATTGGTGCTGGCCCCGTTTGGCGCGGTCAGCGTAAGGCTGGTGTTGTTATTGAATTTCAGGGTCCATGTCCCGATCGCCGAAGGGGCCGTTAAGCCAGCCGCTTCATTTTGATAAGGAACCAATTGAGTGGGAGCCGCAAACAATTGCGAATTACCCACCGGCTGGTTGGTCTTGTAGGCAATGCCCGCGGTCACCGTGCCGTCCGCATTGTTCTGCAGGGCCACCCACACGTCGTTAGTACCGGTCCAATCTGGATCCGAACAATTGGTGAGTTCAGGCATCAGGTTGAGGCCGGCGAGGAAATTGGGATTCGAGGTGCCGGGGAAAGCGGAAATGGTCCACGAATACGACGCCCCCGGATGGTTATACCAGGTGACATTCGCCGTGCCACTCATGTCTGTGCGCAGGTCCTGCCGGTTATAGCTCGGCTTGATATCAGCAAACTGCGTGAGGCCGGGCACAACTTTGGCAATCGATACGGTAGGATTCGGTGGCGGAGCCCCGCTGTAAGCCATGGTCAGGTTGCCGATCCAGAACGTCATGGTTTGGGTGGGGTAGCCATTGTAATTATTGAAATCGAAACAAATTCCCGGGACAGCGGTGATATTGGCGATCGTATGGTCGATGGGGACAGACAGGTGCACCCAGCCATTGGATGCCGCGGCCGGAATAGTGACCGTGCCATTGCCGAAGCCTTCATAGCCATAACTTGAATTGACGATACCCAGGCTGATCGTGCCAAAATTGCCATCGGTGTTGGGCACATTGTTGGTACCGACATAAATATCGAAGGCCACGTTGGTAAAATTCAACAGGTTGACTTCCAGGCTGAAGTCATATCCCCCGCCGTTGCCAAAGGTTCCAAAAAACAGGTTTTGGGTGCCTGCGGCGGTGAAAGGCGAATAAACCTGGAGCGAGCCTGCGCCGGCACCGCCCAGGGGATCCGGAGTCGTCACATCATTCGTCACCGGTGCATTGCCGCCGGGGGTATTGTACCAATAAATCCACGAAGCCACACTGCCGCTCCCGGCAAAAGGGCTGGTGTTGCCGCCGGTGGCAAAATTGTTAGTATAGGAGCCCTGGGGGAACTGCGCCTGGGACTGAAGGGTTGAACCAAGCAGTGCCAGCACGGCAAGAAACGGCAACGCAAGCAAGGGTCTAATCTTGAGAACGGTTTTTTTCATAAGTCTTCGTTTAGGTTCGGTTTTTAGCAGACAAGCCATTACGCCGTTTGATTGGCGTGGACAGCGTAAGTGCGATAGTTTCAAACTAACATCAAGCGTCTAATTGTCATGTCGCGAGAATTGGGGACAGTTAACCTTCCAGATACTCGGGATTTACGGCATTTTTCACAAAATCCCTTAATCTGCAGTCGTAATATTCCACATGCCCCCCGCCGCGTTTGTCGTCTGTTGATAGGTCAAGGTTTCGACGTGGCCGTCGTGAAAAGCGTAGTTAAAGCGGTTGCGCTGCGCCTTATAGAGCTGCTGTCCTTCACTGTAGAGACCGTTCGCCAGGGTAGCCGCATTCTGCGGAGCGCGCGTGTCTATTTGGTAAAGATTCCCCCAGCCACCACTCACGCCATCAGACGTAACCGCACCACAGCAGCAGCACGGCCACACATTCCCTTCCGCATTCTGGCTGGTGGCATCTTCCACCAGCATGATACTGCCGGACGGATGGCGCACCACCGTTTCCGGGAAACCTGGAAAATTTAAATTCGGCCGATCCAACTGGCCGCCCGCCCAATAAATTCCCACACCCTGGAAATCCGGCGTATTAAGGCTGGGCAATCCCATCGAAATGGGACGCTGGTTCAACACCCCCGCATCAGCGCCTCCCTGGCTGCCGGTAGCCACCATTTCGTAATCCTTAATGGCAATAATCAATTCTCCGCCCGGTGTCGTCATCCAGTTGGCATCCTTGGGAAACATAGGGTATGTATCAAACGGGCAGGCCATAATTTTAAGCCCAAGCGGAATTCCCAGTGTGTCTCCATCTACTGAATCGGCTGCGTATTCGCCATTCGCCAGCAGATTAATTGGCGCTGAATTGGCGCCTCCCAAATACGAATAAATAATTGTGTCCCACGTAATCTGGTACGAATTTTTTCCCGAGCCGCGCTGCCAGCCGGCCGGTGGAAACACGTTATTATTGTCCCCGCAAAAAACCATGATTCCGGCATCGAGCTGTTTAATATTGTTCATGCACTGGGCGCGCTGCGCCCGCAACCGCGCGCTGGCCAGCACCGGTAAAAGAACCGCCGCCAGGATGGCAATGATGGCGATGACCACGAGCAGCTCAATCAAAGTGAAACCACGGCCGGGCGATTTGGAATTTTTCGGGTTTGGTTTCATTGCGTTTAGTTTGAAGCATCCACCAGCACGATAAACCCTCGCTCATTAAAGGCATATTTTTTGCCCGCCGGCGGCGCTGGTATTTGGAAATCAGTGGAAGAGGCAAACTCCTGGAAGGTCTTCGGACGCCGGTTATTCGCCCGCATCCAATCCAATAACGCCCTGTTCATCGCCTGCATCTCAGGTTTCGGAATGTCCGCATTTGCGACCGCGACCGGCGCACTCGGGGTAACTTGCTGGCCCGGTGCCTGGGCAACGTTGGTTGTACTCGAAGGCGGCGCGACTGATACAGTCGGGCCATTTGATGATTTCCCGCAACCGGCGGCCAGGGCGAAGACCAGCGCGAGGCCCGCGACTAACACTTTTGGCTGCCGGTACGTGCACCGGTTAAAGTCAAAAAGCAGTTTCATATCAGGCGTTACAAGCGGCTTGTTATCCAAAAAATAGCCTTCTTTAGTCCCAGCTCAAAGTAGCGAAAATTAGGGACACCCGGCCAAAAGCATGGATTTTTATATGTCGTTCGAGGAGGCATTTAATTTCCACTTAACGGATTTTACTAACTTAAATGGTTAATAATGAATGCATTCCACATTAATCAGTGGCACTGAAATTTACGCCGGGGTTTTGACCACCGGAATGCTCCCATCCATCGAGAGACTCTATTATACGATTGAACTTTGGCTTGCACCCGCTTATCTCCCGTCACAGAATTCATTGTGCCCATGAAATGTCGGTTGTTTAATCTGCTTATTTTTTTCCCGGCCATAGTTTTCTCCGCGGCACTTTTTTCATTCTTTTCCTTTCAGGAAGTTTCCGCGCAAACCACCAATTTGCCCGGCTACTCCATCCGGGTCTGGGGCACTGAATCCGGCCTGCCGAACGACGCCGTGACGTCGGTTGTTCAAACCCGCGACGGCTATCTCTGGCTGGCCACCTATGACGGTCTGGCGCGATTTGACGGCGTTACCTTTACGAATTTTGATAGCAGCACCACCCCCGAAATGCACAGTACCCGCGTAACCAGCTTGTACGAGGATCACGACGGGAACTTGTGGATCGGTTTCGAAACAGGAGAATTGCTCCGCTATCGGGACGGTTATTTTTACGCCACAAAATTTCAAGCTCCCTGGGAGCAAAAGAAAATCCAAAATATTGCCGCGGACTCTTCCAACGATATCTGGCTTCTGAACGACGCTGGAACACTCGCCAACCTCGAGGGCAAAGTCATTGCCAATCGCGACGCCCGCGGCCAGTTTGGCGCGACCGCCATGGCTTCAAATCCCCAGGGAACGATTTGGGCGGATTGGGGAGGAAATGCATTTGTCCTTAAAGATGATGTTCTCAGCCCGTTGCCCTCACGAGCGGGTGACTATGTGAAAGGGATTTGCGCCGGGACAGACGGAAGCTTATGGACAGTCGGCCAGAATTTTCTGTCACAGTGGAAGGACGGCCACATGCTGGATGCAGGCACCAGCCCGCTGGGTCAGAGCTCGGTTATTGCCATGCTGGAAATGAAATCCGGCTGCCTGGCGGTGGGGACCCTTGACCAGGGACTTTTCCTGATATTCCCGCACCGTGGCGTGGTGCATCTCAACCGGGCGAATGGATTTCCCGACAATTGGGTCCGGGCATTATGCGAAGACCGCGAAGGATCATTATGGGTCGGCACCGGCAGCAGTGGCCTGGTGGAAGTGCGCCCGAGCCGTGTTACCACTTTGAAATCCCCGGACGATTGGCAGGGCGCCGGCGTATTGTCCATTGCCCCTTCCCACGATGGCACCCTCTGGGTAAGCACTGAAGGCGCGGGCTTGTAC
>DATJXK010000134.1:0-36713 GCA_035500235.1 Pseudomonadales bacterium
TTCACCGGCACAGCACGCCCGGTGGCAAAAGTCTTGTGGACTTTGAAACTCAACTCAATTAAATCATGTCTCATGCGTCACCCCAACGCTGCCCACCAAATCGAGGCAAGCCCAGTAGCGTTGCCGGGACATTATTGGCAAACTCCTTTAACATAAATACGAGATATTAACTTTATGCCGAAGTTGACTATCCATGACTTGTTCGCCGCCAAAAAAAGCGGGCGGACGTTCACGGAAATCCGGACGAGCAATTTGAATGAAGCGGTGGCATGCGCCGAGGCGGGCGTGGAGATGATCATGTGCATGGAGGAGGATTTGCCGGCGATTCGCCCGGCGGTCCCGAATGTATTCATCATCGCCGCCCACAATGTGAATGACCCGCGCGCGGCGAGCCCGGAGCAGGCGGTCGCGGCGGGATTCAGGCTGATGAACGCGGGCGCGGATGCGGTGTACTCGGCCTTGAGCATGAAATGCGTGGAGGCGATGGCGCGGGAATATATCCCGGTGATCGGGCATATCGGTTTTGTGCCTTACCGTGCCACGTGGGTGGGCGGCGTGCGCGCGATCGGTAAAAGGGCAGCGGAAGCGCGGCAGGTGTTTGACGCGGCGAAGGCTTACCAGGACGCGGGCGCGATCGGGGTAGAGATTGAGATTGTCCCGGCGCGGGTGGCGGAAGAAATTAATCGCCGGCTGGAAAAATTAATTTTGATCTCGATGGGCAGCGGTGGCGGCACGGTGCAATATCTGTTTGCCACGGATGTGCTGGGGACCAACACGGGCCATATTCCGCGCCATGCCAAAGTTTACGGCAATATCGGCAAAGAAGAAGCACGCGTCCAAGCACTTCGAGTGGAGGCTTTTAAAGCGTTGCAGGAGGAGGTCAGGAGCCGGGTTTATCCGGAGGAAAAGCACACGCTTAAAATCAAAGACCAGGAGTTTGCCGCGTTCCTGAAGGGGTTGGACTGAGCGAGTCAAATTTTTGCCGGGCATCGGTGTGCGCTAGAGCGGTTTAAAGGCATTGAAATTTGAAACAGCAAGATCCTGAGATCTTTCCTCCGCCCATCCCAGCTTCCACTTCCGGCCCTTTTATTTGAATAATAAGGGAAAAACCAGAAAGCTTCAGCGGCCAGCTCATGTTTTATCACAATTCCAATTATCCATACAAATTCCTACTACAAAGAGCTTTGCATTCATATTAGGATCAATTATTGTCAAGTTACAATTATGAAACATTGCTACGTTATTGGTTTGATTTTCTTTGCCTATTTAGCAAAAGGCCAATTTACAAATCTGACCATTTCTGAATTCATGGCGACCAATGTCAATACGGTGGCGGATGAAGACGGGGACAGCTCTCCGTGGATTGAGATATTTAATCCCACCGCGGCGGATGTGAGCTTAAATGGATGGGCGCTGACCGATGACCCGAATAATCTCATGCTGTGGAGGTTTCCGAACGTAACCTTGCTGGACGCCGACGACGCCAACGGGTCGGATAACTACCTGGTGGTGTTTGCCTCGGGGAAAAATCGCACCAACAACCTGGCGGAGTTACATACTAACTTTCGACTGCCAGCCGGCGGCGGTTATTTAGCCTTAGTCAATCCACAAACAAATATTGTTTCAGTCTTTAGCAGTTATCCGTCCCAACAGCAGGATGTTTCCTATGGATGGGATCCTTTAAATGCCTTAACCAACGGTTATTTTCCGGTGCCTACGCCAGGGGATGCCAATGCGATGGAGGGCGTCAATTTTTCGGCTCCTGTACAATTTTCGCGGGCGGGTGGCACATTTACCGCCGCTTTCAGCCTGCAACTGACAACCACCAACGCCAATGCCGCGATTCGTTATACCTTAAACGGCACGGCTCCGACGGGAAGTTCGCCACTTTACACCAGCCCGCTCAACATCAGCAGTTCGGTGCAGGTACGGGCCCGTTCATTTACCGCCGGGTTCATGCCGGGACCGCCTCATAGCGAAGCGTACTTGCAGCTTGATGCGAGCCTTTTCAAGACCAATTCCAACCTCCCGGCGATCATTATCTATAATTTCAATGCCGGTGCGGTGTCCCAGGACACTGATCAACTGGCATATATCTCGATATACGAACCGCAAAATGGAGTTACTTCGCTGACCAATCCAGCCACGCTAACCGCCCGGGCGGACATCGGGGTGCACGGCTCGTCGTCGGCAGACATCCCGAAGCAGGCTTTTGATGTGGGCTTCGTAGATGATTTAAATAATGACGAGGATTATTCGCCGCTGGAACTGCCTGCGGAATCGAGCTGGATATTATATGCGCCGGATAATTTCGAGCCAGTCCTGATTCATAATCCGCTGATTTATGGCTTGAGCAATGAAATCGGGCGCTATGCATCCCGCACTAAATTTGCGGAAGTATATTTGAATACCGGTGGCGGCCCCGTGACGGCGGCAAACTACAATGGCATTTATGTGCTGGAAGAGAAGATTAAATGGGACAAAAACCGTGTAGATATCACGAAGATTCACTCAGTGGATAATCTCAATCCGCAGGACAACAGCACACCCAACGTCACCGGCGGATATATGATGAAGATCGACCGGCTGGGGCCCGGGGAAACGGGTTTTAGCGCGGCGGGCCAGACGATTGTTTACAATTATCCCAAGGAAACGGAAATAAAGACACCACAACGGCAGCCGCAGGAGCAATATCTCCAAAACTACATGAATTCTTTTGGGACGGCATTAAACGGCGCCAATTACACCAATACAACGAACGGTTTCCGGGCATACATTGACGAACCTTCCTGGATCGACCACCACATTCTGAACATAATGGCATTCAATGTGGATGCGCTCCGGCTCAGCGCCTATTTTTATAAGGACCGGACCAACAGCATTGTTTTCGGACCGATTTGGGATTTCGACCGCTCGCAAGGCTCGACGGACGGGCGGGATTTTAGTCCGCTATACTGGCGTTCACCCGTTCCTGATTATGGGACTGATTATTTTAATTATACCTGGTGGGGCCGGATGTTCACGGATATTGACTTCTGGCAGGCATGGATTGACCGCTACCAGGACTTGCGAGAGAACATTCTCTCCACGAATCACATCTATGCGGATATTGATGCCTTAGTTTCCCAGGTGCAATCCGAGGAGCCGCGCGAGATAGCGCGCTGGCCTTCCCTGACCGCGCCGCGGTCCGGAACTATTACCACTTCCGGCTATTCCTATAATTTTCCAGGCACTTACCAGGGCGAAGTCAATTTCCTCAAAAAATGGTATGCAGACCGGCTGCATTTCATGGACACCAATTTTTTGGTAAAGCCCGCCTACAGCATTACCAATGGGGCGATTCTTCCCGGCTCAACACTGACGATGACGGCTCCGGGCGCGATTGTCTATTATACCACCAACGGAACCGATCCTCGCATCGCCGGCGGCGGTATTTCCACCAATGCGCTGACTTACATCTCGCCGATTGCCCTGGGAAGCAATATCACCATCAACGCAAGGGCTTATAGCGCAACTCATCATAATTTGACAGGCGCGAATAATCCTCCGTTGTCCAGCCCGTGGTCAGGCCTCAGAAGCGAAAGCTTTATGCCGGCGACCGCCCCGATCATTACCCAATCCCCGACGAGCCTGGAAGCTTATCCGGGACAAAACCCGATTTTCACTATCCAGGCTTCGGGCGTGCCTGCTCCTACTTACCAGTGGTTTTTAAACGGCACCAACCTGACCGGCCAAACCAATGCACAATTGGCGTTAGCGATTATTACCACCAACCAAACGGGGACTTATTCCGTCATGGTCACTAATTTGGCCGGCGGCACGAATGTGTCCTTTTTCCTGAACGTGACTCCCAAGCCGAACCTGGTCATTACCGAAGTCATGTCGAGCGAGGCCAAGGGCGCCAAAGGCTCCACGTTATCAACGGAAGACTGGTGGGAACTGAGCAACCTGGGAACTTTCGCAGTGAATCTTCAGGGCTTTCGTTTTGACGATGATCATGATTCGTTCCTGGACGCGCAAACCATCACTAATGCCGTAAGCATTGCGCCGGGTGAATCCGTCGTTCTAGTAGAAGATATGGCCCCAACTGACTTCAAAACCTGGTGGGGACCACAGAATCTCCCAGCCAACCTGCAAATCATTACTTATCCGAGCATCGGTTTTAGTTCTGATGGTGATGCCATTTATTTGTGGAATGCGGCCGCGACGAATGTGACTGATACTGTAGCCAGCGCATCTTTTTCCACTGCCACCAAAGGGGTGTCGTTTGCTTATGATCCGGGTTCAGGCATTTTCGGGGGTTTGAGCGTCTCGGGCCAGAACGGCGCCTTTACCGCGGCGGTCAATGGTGATATTGGGTCCCCAGGAACCTTTGTGAGCCGTCCCCATATTACTGCCGCGAGTTTTGGCAATGGCAGTTTCAATTTGAGCTTCTCATCCGTACCCAACGTGGGCTATGCCGTCCAATACAAGAATAACCTGAATGACGCGTCATGGTTAACGTTGACCAATTTCACTGCGGTGACGACAACTTCCTTCATCCAGGATTTGCCAACCGGAACCAATACGGCTCGTTTTTATCGGGTAGTTGTCATGCCTGCGGATTGATCCTTAAGGATGAAGGATTTTCACCGCGCAGTGTGTGGTTGCGTGCGTTTAGCGGCGTATCAGGTTGCGATGGAGAAAGTTTGCCTCACGTTTGACTTTTGGACTGAGGCGAACCACATTTGGAACCATGAGGTCGCTCCAAAAATGGTTATCGTTGCTGTTGTTTGTTGGAGGGATTGTTTCCGTGGGCCGGCCGGCCCATGCGGTTACCTGGGGTTATGTTCCAACGAATGCGTTTCCCGCCCTGATATTTTCCAATCCGATTTGCATCACTTCGCCGCCGGGCGAGACCAACCGTTTGTTCGTGGTGGAAAAGCACGGGCGTATTGTCGTCATCACAAACCTGATGGCGCCGACGCGAAGTATCTTCATGGATATCTCGAGCCGGGTGAGCGTGGTCAACACCAGCGAATCGAGCGACGTGAGCAGCGAGCAGGGAATGCTCAGCATGGCCTTTGACCCGGGATATCTCACGAACCGTTACTTCTATGTTTTTTACATGGGACAAGCCACGAACGGCACGAGCGGCCTGCATGATTTTGTGTCGCGCTTTCAAATTTCCTCCGGCAACACGAACCAGGGCGACACCACTTCCGAAACCAGGCTCATCCTGCAATATGATCGCGCGAGCAATCACAACGCGGGCGATATGCATTTCGGACCGGACGGTTATCTTTATGTTTCGGTGGGCGACGAGGGCAACGAATATAATACTTTCGACAACGCGCAGCACATCGACGGGAACTTTTTTTCCGGCATCCTGCGCATTGATGTGCACAACCTGCCCGGCAACCTGACGCCGAACCCGAGCCCGGAATTTGCTTCGACGACGAATTATTCCATCCCCTCGGACAATCCGTTTGTGGGCGCAACGAGCTTTGATAATTTGCCGGTCAATACGGCGCAGTTGCGGACAGAATTTTGGGCGGTGGGCCTGCGCAATCCATGGCGATGGTCGTTTGATCCGGCGACGGGATTTCTTTATTGCGGCGACGTGGGCCAGGACCAATACGAGGAAGTGGATGTCGTTAGCAAGGGCGGCAATTACGGCTGGGCGACCTGGGAGGGAACCCATTCGCCACCCAGCGGCGTGACCACCAACGGCCAGCCGATACCGGTAAATCCCATTTTTCCGATTTATGCCTATGCCCATAGTTCACTGAGCGGCCCGGGGAATTGCGTTATCGGTGGAGTAGTTTATCACGGCAACCGGTTTCCGAATCTTTCCGGTTCTTACATCTTCGGCGATTACGTGAGCGGAAATTTCTGGCGGTTGAATTACAACGGAACGACCACGACCACGCCGCAAATTATATTTAAGGACGCAGGCGTGAGTGCGTTTGGCATAGATCCCGGCAACGGCGATGTGCTTTATTGCAACCTAAAGAGCGGCAATAACTCGATCATCCAACGCATCGTCTCGACCAATTCTGTGCCTTACATTAATTCGATCACACTTTCCGGCGGGAAAGTCATCATTGGCGGCACGAACGGCGTGGCCAATGCGAAGTATACTGTCCTGACCAATGCGATTTTTCCATTGGGATCGTGGGGGCCACTCTCGACGAATCCGTTTGATGGAAAGGGTAATTTTATGTTCACGAACCCGATCAGCCCGGGCAATCCTGCGATTTTCTATCTATTACAATTGCAGTAAGCGATGTCTGCGGTCAGGGCACGCGGAGCAAATAAAACATTGCCCGGTTGGTAAAAGAGAAGGCGTTGGTAAAGGAGAAATTTCCGTTGCTGCCAAAACTGCCGTTGGTTAATACCGTCCAGTTCGCCACCGGCAGCAGCAAATTGGTTGAGCCCAGCACATGAAATGTTCCGGACCCGCCACTGTAAGTCCCGCTGCCGATGAATTTGCCGCCACGGAGAGAAATGCCCAGGAGCCTGGGCACATTGATAAAGGTGAATTGGTCCGCCGCATTGGTGGCTGATATTCCGTAGCCGAAAATGGGCTCGTGCACGTTGGCGCCTGGGCCATCATTGGTGTCCGGCTCATTCAGGCCGGACTGCACGGTGACATGCACTTTTCCGGACCCGGACGGAACGGCGACAGAAATTTGGGAGTCGCTGAGCACACTGGGCGCGGGGGCCACATTGGTTCCGAAGTACACGGAAAGATGCCCGGCGGCACCGGAGAAATTATATCCCTGGATCGTGAGGGAGGCACCGGAGGCGCCGGAAGTTTGGCTGAGATTGGTCACGGCGGGCGTGAGATTGACGACCTCGAAATTCGTGGCGGTAATCTTTTCCAGGCCGGCCAGAACATCATTCAAGTCCCAGACGAGGCTGATGCCGTTGGTGGCGTTCATCGCGGCAGAGGTGCCGGTGACATACATGGAGCTGCCGATGTCCGCGAGGATTAAGCCGTAATGCTGCATCGCGTGGGCGACGACCTGCGACTCGGGTCCCATGGTGGCGATGAGCGCGTTGACCGTGCTGTTGTTCTTCAAACGCAAGCGCGCGCCGAAGGGCAGGCTGCCTTTGGCGCTCACGATATGTGAAGCGGGATAGATGTATTGGCGGCTGACGATGGTGCTGGGCAGGGTGAAGCGCAACGCATGATTGATGGCGCCGCGGCCTCCCTGCGATACGGGCAAACCTTCATCCGGCCGCACGAGGCCAGCCAGGACGGATAAACCGGCGGCATCAGCGGACGTATAACCGAGCGGACGAAAATCGTTCGTGTTAAAATTCCAGACGGTTTCCTGGGCCGCATGCCACTTGCCATCGGTGTGGGGAACTTCATCCAGGGTGTTCGTATCACTGGGCCGCGCGGCGCCATAAAATTCGTACCCGATATTATTGTCCTCGTCCCAGACCAAAAGATGGGAATCACCCCGCTGGCCGTCGTTATAGCCCGGGCCATTGGTGTTCGGTCCGTTCTCGAAATCGCCTTCAATGACGGCATTGGTAGGTATGGGCGCAGGCACGATGTCGCTTTCATCGGGGTAATCATCAATGATGACGCTGATCCTGGGCGTGCTGTTGCCATGCACGACATTGTAGGGAATGCCGTACAAGGGGCTGTTACCATCGGAAGGGCTGTCCGCTCCCCAATCGGGATGAATTTTGGTGGTGCCCCCGATGGCGGCGATGATGCTGGCTGAATTGGTGGCGACGGGCGCGCTGCTGATGTCCTGGTTCCACGGACTATTGGAAGGGAAAAGATTCTGGCCTAATAATTGGCCCAGGGCAGGCATAGCCGCAAACGGAGCCAGGAAAAGGAGGTACAGCAAAAGTTTCACCACGCAGGCAATCTTCGATGTAAGCGGCTTTTTCATACACACCGGTTTTTCTAAGAAAACCGATTTTAAGACAGATGAAATTAGCAGCAAAGCAGGTGCCACTGCTCGTTAAGAATTGTAAAGCCGATTATGCTTGAATAGCCACAAAAACGCGTTTTGAATGGCATCCACAGGCATGAGCAAACTTCACGATGCACGATTGAAGCTTCGGGGCGAATTGGAAGCGCCGCCGGCATTGAGGCGATTTGGCAGCGGCTGGATCAGCGGCGTGCTTGGGCTGGTGCTGGGAGTGGCGGGTTTGCTGCTGGTCATTTCACTGGTAGCGCCCGGGATGCTGGCGATTCCAGAGACGCAGATGTTGCGGAACAATCCGTGGTATCGTATCGCCATTCATCTCATCCTCATCGCGGCGTTTGTATTTTCAGCATTGAGCCTGGTGCTGCGGAGGGAGCGGATGCTGGGAACGTGCGGGGTGGCGGTGACGCTTTTGGCGGCGCTGGTGGGCGGTTCGCAGGCGACCATACCGGGACGGATGCCATTGTTTTTTGGCCTGGATTTTTTTGTGCTGAACGTGCTGTTTACCGGATTCCTGTTCATTCCATTGGAACGGATTTTCGCACACAAAGATGAGCAACCGATCTTCCGGGAAGAATGGCGGGAAGATTTATTTTATTACCTGGTAAGCAGCCTGATGGTGCAGTTGTTGACGTTCCTCACCTTTCTGCCGGCGAAATCAATCCTGACGGCGGTGCCCCTGACGGAAGTGAGAGGATGGGTCGTGAAGCTGCCGTTTGTGGTGCAGTTTGTGTTGATCATGCTTTTGACGGATGTGGTGCAATACTGGGTGCATCGCGCATTTCACCGGGTGCCGTGGTTGTGGAAATTTCATTCGGTGCATCATTCGGCGCGGAGCATGGATTGGATGGCCGGGGCACGGATGCATTTCCTGGAAATCCTGGCGCTGCGCAGCATGACGGTCATTCCCATGTATGTGCTGGGTTTCAGCCCGGCGGCGATGAACACCTACATCTTCATGGTTTATCTTTACTCGACGTTTGTGCACGCGAACCTGGGCTGGCGTTTCCCGGTGATTGAAAAAATCCTGGTGACACCGCGGTTTCATCACTGGCATCACGGGATCGAGAAAGAGTCGGTGGATGTGAATTTCTCGATTCATTTCCCGTTCCTGGACTGGATCTTTGGCACCTATCATTTGCCCAAAGACCGGTGGCCGAGCGAGTACGGCCTGCCGGGACATCCGGTTCCACACGGATACCTGTCGCAGTTTAAGTATCCGTTCCAGCGCAAGCCCAAGACACCGCCCGAAAAGGTTTAAGATCGTTGGGCCACTGCACCCCGGACCGCAGAGTTTCGGCCTCTTTTGCCATCCGTATCTCCATGATTTTCAGGGAGAAATGAAATCCAAAAGCAAAATTCCGTTTGCATATTGCGAAAAAGCAAAAATGCTGCAATATTTAAACTGCTTTAAGGGATGATGAAGGGTGCCCGGTGATAGATCGAAAATTGAACAAGGAGTTTAGCCGCAAAAAAATGGAGAGCATTACCATTCCATGAATCCACGGTCAGCATCCGAGATATTTTCCGGCGGAGGCGAAATGGGCGAACGCATCCGGAACTTTGACTGGAACCAGACGGCCCTGGGGCCGATTGAGCAATGGCCGCAAAGCCTGATCACGTCTGTTCGCATCATGCTGGCTTCCCGACAGCCGATTTGGATCGGCTGGGGACCGGAATTTATTTTTCTCTATAACGACCCGTACAAAGCGATTATCGGGGGGCGGCATCCATCGGCGCTGGGCAAACCGTCGCATGAAGTCTGGCCGGAAATCTGGAGCATCATCGGCCCGATGCTGGAAAGCGCGACGCGCGGGACGGAGGGCACGTATGTGGAGGAGCAGTTGCTCATCATGCAACGGCACGGGTTTAGCGAGGAGACCTATTATACTTATTCCTATACGCCCATCCCGGACGGGGACGGCATCGGCGGCATCATTTGCGCGAACACTGACGATACCCAACGCGTGATCGGGCGGCGGCAGATTTCGCTGTTGCAGGAATTGGCGGCTTCGACCGGCGCGCAAAATATGAAGGATGTTTGCAGTCGTGTGGCTGCGGCCCTCTCGACCAATTCCCGGGACCTGCCGTTTGCGATGATTTATTTGCTCGATGCTTCCGGCCCAAAAGCCGTGCTCGCAGGAGCGGCGGGCATTTCGAGCGAGCATCCGGCCGCGCCCGCGGCAATGGCCATGGGAGACGAGGCGCCATGGCCATTGGCGCAGGTACTGCAATCCAATTCCTGGCGGGTAATGGACGTCGCCAATTTGCCCCCCGGCGCGTGGCCCCATTCGCCGAACAAAGCGGTGGTGCTGCCGATTGCCGCCGGTACGGAAGGCGGAAGTGCGGGAGTGGTGATTGTGGGGTTGAATCCGTACCGCAAATTTGACGAGCAGTATCAATCGTTTATTTCGCTGGTCTCCAGCCAGATCGCCGCGGCCATTACCAATGCCCGCGCGTATGAGGAAGAACGCAAGCGCGCGGAAGCGCTGGCGGAGCTGGATCGCGCCAAGACAACGTTCTTCAGCAATGTGAGCCATGAACTGCGCACGCCGCTGACGCTCATGCTGGGGCCGATGGAGGATGAATTGCGGGAACGTCCGGAGACGCGCGCGCGTTTGGAACTGGCGCATCGCAACGGGCTGCGCCTGCTGAAATTGGTTAACACGCTGCTTGATTTTTCGCGCATCGAAGCGGGGCGCGTGCAACTGGCTTTGGAACCGACGGACCTGGCGGGTTATACGATCGAGCTGGCAAGCGGGTTTCGTCCGGCAATGGAAAATGCGGGCCTGGAATTTATCGTGGATTGTCCGCCCCTGCCCGAGCCGGTTTTTGTGGACCGGGAAATATGGGAAAAAGTGATGCTCAATCTTTTAAGCAACGCTTTGAAATTTACGCTCAAAGGAAACATCACAGTAAAACTCCGCCCGTCGCAGGCCGGCGCTGAATTGACGGTGAGCGATACGGGTTTGGGGATTCCGGCGACGGAATTGCCGCGTGTGTTCGAACGTTTTCACCGGGTGCGCAACCCGGAAGCACGAACGCATGAGGGAACGGGCATTGGTTTGGCGTTGGTGCAGGAGCTGATCCGGCTCCACGGCGGACAAATCCAGGTGACCAGCACCGAGAATAAAGGAACTACTTTCACCGTGACGGTACCCATCCACGCGCAGCAGGCATCGAAAGAACAAACGGCCATGGCGCAATCATCCACCGCGACCGGTACGGCGGCATTTGTCCAGGAAGCCAATCGCTGGCTGCCGGAACGGACTGAGGCGGGAGAAGAGGCAACTTTCGAAGGCGGAGATGAAGAACTAAAGAGTGCGGCGAGAATTCTCGTGGTGGAGGACAACGCGGACATGCGCCAGTACGTCACGGGATTGCTCCGGAAACTATACCGGATAACGGCGGTGGCTGACGGGGTGGCCGCGCTGGAGGCGGTTCGCGCTGAACGCCCGGACCTGGTGTTGAGTGACATTATGATGTCGCGCATGGATGGGTTTGAACTTTTGCGCGAGTTGCGCGCCCACCCGGAGACCAGCACGATTCCAGTGATTTTACTGTCGGCACGGGCCGGGGAAGAGGCGTTGATTGAAGGGATGTCGCGACAGGCGGATGATTATTTAATCAAACCTTTTAGTTCGCGGGAATTGCTGGCGCGGGTTTCCGCCCACCTGGGACTGGCGCGAGCGCGGCAGGAGGGAGAGACTGCTTTACGGCAATCGTTTGAGCGGGAAAAGGCGGCACGCGAGGAGGCGGAAAACGCCATCCGCGTGAAGGACCATTTTTTGGCGACCCTTTCCCACGAGTTAAGGACACCGCTCAATCCCGTGCTTTTGATTGCGAGCGATGCCGTGGTAAATCCGGATATTCCGGAGGATCTACGCAACCAATTCGAAGTGATCCTGAAAAACATCGAAGTTGAGGCGCAGCTCATTGATGATTTGCTCGACCTGTCGCGCATTTCGCATGGGAAATTGAAACTGAACATGCAGACGGTGGATGCGCATAACATCTTGCAGGAAGCCCTGCAAACGGTGCAGGGCCAGATCCAGCAAAAACGGATTCAAACTGCGATTGAGTTCAACGCGGACCAGCATGTCATTTCGGCGGATTCCGTTCGCCTGCAGCAGATTTTTTGGAACGTCCTGCGGAATGCAGTGAAGTTTACTCCGGAACAGGGCCGGATCAGCATCAGGACTTTTCCGACGAGATTGGACAAAGGCTTTGGGGTGACGATTACTGATTCGGGCATCGGCATGACCCCGGACGAATTGAACAGCGCGTTCTCGGCTTTCGCCCAGGGGGAGCATACCAAGGACCGGGCGGCAAATTATGGCGGCATGGGATTGGGCCTGGCGATTTCGAAGAAGCTGGTGGAACTACATTGCGGCAGCATTTGGGCGATGAGCGATGGCCGCGGGCGCGGGTCGTCTTTTACCATCGAGTTTCCCGTGGCGGGAAGGCGTTTGGAGTTTCCCTCCAACTACGCGATTTGATGATGGTCAATTGGCGCCAAACGCGGTAACACTTCTGCGATTTATGCGTCTGAAATGGAGAATGTTTTCAACCTTGATTCAGCGATTGACCATGGCGATGCTGCTGCTCGTGGGAAAAGCATATGCAGGAGGCTACGACCCGCTGGCGGTGGATCCATCGTTTCGCGCAAAATACGTGGATTTATCTTTTCACGATGCGGCGCGGAACCGGGACATTCCCCTGAGAATTTATTTGCCGACGAACACGACGCCGGAACCGGTGGTGCTGTTCAGCCACGGGCTGGGCGGGTCGCGCGCGGGCAGTGTTTTCCTGGGGGAACAATGGGCGGCGCGGGGTTATGTGGCGGTGTTTGTGCAACATCCGGGCAGTGACGAGGTGGTCTGGCAGGATGTCCCGCCATTGGAACGGATGCAGGCATTGCGCCAGGCGGCTTCGCTGGAGAATTTTTTGCTGCGCGTGCAGGACATCGCCGCAGTGTTGAACCAGTTGGAAATCTGGAACGCGGACAAAACAAATTTACTCGCAGGACGGATGGATTTGAAAGCCGTCGGGATGTCGGGCCATTCGTTTGGCGCGGTCACGACGGAAGCAGTGAGCGGTGAGACATTGCCGATCACGGGCAAGCAATTCACCGACGCGCGCATCAAGGCGGCGATTGCGTTCAGTCCAAGCTCGCCGCGAGACGGCAATGTGGACAAGGCGTTTGGGTCGGTCACGATTCCGTGGATGCTGATGACCGGGACGAAAGATGTCGCTCCCATTGGCGACCAGGACGTCGAGGCACGGTTGAAGGTGTATCCGGCGCTGCACGGCGCGCCCAAGTATGAAGTGGTACTGTTCAATGCAGAACATTCGGTGTTTACCGACCGGGCACTGCCGGGTGACCACGAACCACGAAACCCGAATCACCATCGCGTGATCCTGGCACTCTCGACGGCATTTTGGGATGCGTACCTGCGCGGGGATACGAATGCGCTGGCGTGGTTGAATGGGGCAGGACCGCGTTCAGTCATGGAAACGCAGGACCAGTGGCAGATTTCGAGCCACTGATTATTAAAGCTCCAAAACTCAATCTCCAAGCACCAGAGAAGCTCCAAGGCTCCAACCTCCATTTTCTTTATTTGGTTATTGGATGCTCTCTGGAGCCTGGATGTTGGAATTTGGGTGTGTCTTCTACCGATCATTCGCTTATACCAGCATAGGGAATGCTACTTGTCACTTCGGGTTTGCACGGTACATTGGTGGCATGTCTTTGAAAGTTAATTTGCGCCATTTGGAGGAACACGGAATCCACCTGGAAGGGGATTTGCCGGTGGCAGAACTGGATTTAGGGTTGCAGGATGAAATGATGCAGGCCAAAAAGCCGTTGCATTACGATTTGCAGGTGGAAGAAGTGGCCAACGGGCTTTTGGTGCAGGGAAAGCTCGATTTGACGCTGGATTGCCAGTGTGTGCGGTGCCTGAAACCAATCAAGCAACGCGTTGAATTACCGCAATGGACCCTGCATTTACCCCTGGAAGGCGAGGAAAAGGTGTCCGTAGATAACGATTGCGTGGACTTGACACCGTTTGTGCGGGAAGATATGCTGCTCGAATTTCCGCAGCATCCGGCCTGCAAACCGGATTGCGCCGGACTGAAGAAAAACGGGCGCGATAATGCTGAAAAGGCCAAAAAGGCTGAATTAAGTCCGTCCGCATGGAAAGAAGACTTGGATAAGTTGAATTTTTAGTTATTTTATAGAACTGATTTATGGGTGTTCCTAAACGCAAACCGTCAACGAGCCGGCAGCGCATGCGCCGTGCTTATAATAGTGTCTTGAAATTGCCGCAATTGAGTGTGTGTCCGCAGTGTGCCGCGCCGTATGTCCCGCACCGGGTCTGCCCGGCCTGCGGGTTTTATAAAGGCCGCCAGGTCTTGACCGTTACGGCAGGGGCTTAATACTCTTCCCGCAAATTCTGTTGGGCCGCGGCGTTGGGTTGTCTACACTGGCTGCGGAAAAAATTTGCTTATGAGAATTGCGGTGGATGTCATGGGGGGCGACCACGGTTGCCGGGTGGTTATTGCCGGCGTGAAACTCGCGCTGGAGACCAATAAAAAAATCACCACCCTTTACCTGGTGGGCGACCAGCAGGCCATTCATAACGCCCTTCCCGCCCGCGGTTTCCGCGATCATCGAGTCAAAGTCATCCATGCCAGCGAAGTCGTCGAAATGGACGACAAGCCGGCCGTAGCCCTCCGCAAAAAAAAGGATTCCTCCATCGCGCGCGCCGCGGAACTGGTCAAGGAAGGCCAGGCGGATGCGCTGGTTTCCCTGGGCAACACGGGCGGCATTTTCGCGGCAGCGACATTTAAGGTGGGCCGCATCCCGGGAGTGGACCGCGGCTGCATTGCCACGGTGATGCCGCGCCAGGGAAATGAATTTGTCCTGCTGGATGCGGGCGCGAACGTGGAATGCAAGCCGCTGCACCTGGCGCAATTTGCGGTAATGGGAAATATTTATTCGCGCGAAGTGTTGGGGCGAAAAAGACCGCGCGTGGGTGTTTTAAGCATCGGCACCGAAGACACCAAGGGGAACGACCTGACGCTGGAAGCCTTCAAGCTCTGCAAACATTTGGACCTGAATTTTATCGGCAACATCGAGGGGCACGATTTGTTCAAGGACCATGTGGACGTGGTGGTGTGCGACGGGTTTGTGGGCAACGTGGTTTTAAAGACGTCGGAGAGCCTGGCGGTGGCGATGTTCACGATGTTGAAACGTGAGTTGATGAACAACCCGAAACGGCAGATTGGGGCGTACCTGGCCAAGAACGCGTTCCACGCCATTCGCAACCGCATGGACCCGGAAGTTTATGGCGGCGCGCCGCTGCTGGGTTTTAACGGAATGGTGTTCAAGGCGCATGCCTCGGCGCGCGAGCGCGCGGTGGCCAGTGCGATCCGCGTGACGGCGGAATCGCTGCAACATCACGTCAACGAAATGATTGCCAGTGAAATAGCGAAAGCGAATGAAAAATTGGATGGCATTAGCGCCGGCAACGGTGTCAAATAATGCCCTTTAGGATGAAGCCAAAATTTAAGAATCCCCGAGCTGATCATAACTTCCAGGGCCGCAGTTGCTCCATCGTGGGCGTGGGCTCTTACGTACCCGCAAAAATCCTGACGAACCACGATTTGGAAAAAATGGTGGAGACCTCGGACGAATGGATCACGACACGCACGGGCATCAAGGAACGGCGCATCGCGGAGGAAAACGAATTTACGTCGCACATGGCGGCGCAGGCGGCGGAACGGGCCATGAAAATGGCCGGCGTCAAACCGGAGGAAATTGACCTGGTGATTGTGGCCACGATCACGCCGGACATGCCCTTCCCCGCCACGGCCTGCCTGGTGCAGGAAAAAATCGGGGCGAAAAACGCGGCGGCCTTTGATTTGGAAGCGGCCTGCTCAGGCTTTATTTACGGCCTGGAAGTCGGGCAACAGTTCATCATGTCGCGCACCTATGACACGGTGCTGGTGATTGGCGCGGAAAAACTTTCTTCGATTGTGAACTGGAGCGACCGCAATACGTGCGTGCTGTTTGGCGATGGCGCGGGCGCGGCGATTTTACAGAACCGGGAAAATTCCCACGGTCTGCTGACGGCAGTGATGGGTGCGGACGGCGCGAAGGCGGATTTGCTGTTCATGCCCGGCGGTGGCAGCCGTTGCCCGGCCACGAAAAGCTCCGTGGACGCGCGGCTGCACTACCTGCAAATGGACGGGAAACAGGCGTTCAAAAATGCGGTGCAGGCGATGGAATCGGCGGCCACCGAAGCCATGCAACGCTGCGAAGTAGACATCACCAAGATCAAATGCATCATCCCGCACCAGGCGAACATGCGGATTATTGATGCGGTGGCGGAGCGGCTGAACGCCAAGCCGGAGCAGCTTTTTGTGAACCTGGATAAATATGGCAACACGTCGGCAGCATCCGTGGCCATTGCTTTGGACGAAGCGGTTTCTTCCGGCAAAGTGACACGCGGCGACCTGATTTTGCTGGTGGTTTTTGGCGCGGGCCTGACGTGGGGCGCGGCGGTAATTGAGTGGTAAAAATTTGACCTTGGCGGGAAGTATGGTAAACTAGGGTACATGAGCGCACGAAAAGCCGGCAGCATTAGTTCATTCCAACCTGTGACCCTTGAGGCGCGGCAAACGCAACTCGAGTTATCTTCAGATTGCGTCGCTGTCCACAAAAACGGCATCGAATTTCGCAGCCCAACGGCGTTTGCCCCGTGGGTCGAAATGACCGTGGCTTTATCTTCCCCGCGCGGCGGCAAAGTGCATTGCACGGGCGTCGTGGTTAATTGCTCGGGCAACAAACATTTGGGTTACCGCGTTTCCATGCTTTTCACGAGCCTGACCAAGCAGGCGCAGGCGCAATTGCACCTGATGGCCCGTTCCGATTTGGGCGCGAGTTAAATTAAATTTCCATCTTTACATGATTTCGCTTTCGTGCAAGGCTGCACGCATGAAGTGGAAAAAATTCCTGCTGGTGCTGCCAGCTCTCTTAATCACTGGTTGTGCGGGTACCTTTACCAACCTGACGCCCCTGGAGCAAACGCGCAACGGCAATAATCTTTATCCGGTTGAGGTCTCCTTCGCCTCGCAGCAACAATCCCTGCGGTGGGATTCCATCCACCCCTACCTGCTCGTGAACGGCCAGCTTTATGACATGCACCAAACGCCGATGATGACGAACCGCTGGGAAGGTTTTGTGCCGGCGTCACCGATGGAAAACACGGTTACTTACCGCTATAAATTTGATTACCTGAACGACGCATTTTCTGCGCAGCCCAAGCCCACCAGCGCTTATTCGCCGGCCTATCATTTGACGATTACCCAGTAACGGGAAACGTGAGGCGGGGTTCTGTTAAGTAACACCGGCGGGGCGCCGGCGTAAATACCTGCGGGATTGTTTTACCGCTGGCTATTTCGATGACCGGGGGCGAAGCAGCATGGCTTTCTTATCCGTGCCTTCCACTTCCACGCTGTGCGTTTCCACATCCGGATCGTCCTTAAGAGCCTGATGGACGACGCGCCGGTCAAAGGCGTTCATGGGCTCCAATTCCACAGCATCTCCCCAGCACCGGACTTTTTCGGCAGCGTCCTGGGCGCGTTTGACCAGGGCATCCCGCGCCTGCGCGCGGTAACCGCCCACGTCCACCATGGCTTTGGGAGCCCCGGCATCCTGTTGGAAAAGAAGCCGGTTGGTGATGTATTGCAAATCCGTAAGCGTCTGGCCCTGGCGGCCGATTAAACGGCCGGCATCATCGGTTTTAACGTCGAGCAAAATGCCGTCGTCCATTTTGTGCTCTTCCACGGTGGACGGGAAACCGAGCAGGTTCAGGATTTTTTCGAGGGTTTCTTTAGGTTGCGCGGGCATAAATTAAAACAGCGATGGAATGATGTGCCTTATTTTTTCCTTTTTGGCGCCGGCGTCAATGGCGAAAGAGCCGGGGCCAGTGGCGAGACCGGGGCCACGGGCAGGTTCTTGATTAATCGTATTTGCAGGATGCCCAACAGCGTGCTGATGGTCATGTAAAGCGCCATGCCGGCAGAATAGGAATAGAGAAACAACAGGAAAAACAGCGGCATGTAGCGCATCATTTTTTGCTGGGCCGGGTCCACCCCAGGCGAGACGGGTTGCAAATGGGCCTGCCAGACCATGACGCCCACCATGATCAGGGGAAGCACGTTGATCGGGAATCCGTACGGGGTGCTAAATGGAATGTGGGTGATTCCGGGAATCACAAAGAGCGTGTCGGGCTTGCTCAAATCGGCCACCCACAGGAAATGCGCGCCGCGCAATTCGATGGCGCTGCGAATCATGGTGAAGAAGCCCAGGAACACAGGCATTTGGATGAGCGCCGGCAAACATCCGCTCAAGGGGCTGACACCGTTCTGGCGAAACAGCTCCGATTGCTTCTGCATGTATTTGGTCGGATCATCTTTATATTTATCCTTGAGCGTTTTTAATTCAGGTGACAGCGCCTGCATTTTTTTGGCGGAACGCATGCTGGCCCGGGTGATGGGCCAGAAAACCGCGCGCAACAAAACCGTGAGCAAAACGATGATCCAGCCGTAACTAATCGCCGGCAACAAACTGTGCAGCCAATTCATCAGGAGGAGCAGGATCTTGGCGAAGAACGAGCCAATACCCCAGAACCCGGTGTAGCCTTTGCCAAAGTTCATGGCCAGGTCGGCATGATTTTGGAGGTCGTCACCGATTTTCGCCAGGGTTTGGAATTTTTTCGGCCCGGCATAAAGCAGAAGCTGGTGTTCAACAGCCTGGCCGGCACCGATCATCTGGGGCGGGAAAACCAGGGCGGTCTGCACGCCAATCCATGGAGTGGAGCTGACGTTGTTCGTGATGGCCAGGCTGACAGGCACGGCCATCATTTCCTTCACCACCTGGTTGGTCCCGGGCATTCCCAGCAGCACAAAAAATTGATTGTAAGACGCCGCCCAGACGACATTGCTGCAACCGGCGGTCAGTTCCGTTTTTGGTGTCCTGGGAATGATTCCCAGGATGGTGGTATTGGTCACGAAATACGTCGGGGGATATGGGTAATACGTAGCTCCATCGCACCACATGGTGCCGCCGTATGTCGGGAAGTTCGCGTCGTCGCCATCCATGGGCGTCGCGGTGCCGACGACCCAATCCTGTGCCAGGAGCGGGACGGGCTGGCCCGACTCGTTTTTCACGGTGACATCAACGCTGACGAGGTAATTTGAACTGAGACGGAAATCCTTGGTAATGACCAGGCCGTTAGGCAGGGGCTTCTCGGCCTCAACGCCATCGCCCATCCGCCGCAACGTAAAATCGCCGTCGCCCACGAGGCCGGGGTCGCCCAAAATGGACATGATCGGCACGGGCGCACCCGCGTTGAGAGCGACTACTTCATCAGTGTTAGCCGGTTTCCAGCGCGGAGAAATGGTTTCGGGATAATGCAGCAGCTCGACGGATTTGATACCGCCGCCGCGCGAAGTGAAAATGTAGCGCACGGGAGAATTGGTATCGGGACCCGTGAGCGTAAGGGTTTGCTCCGGCGCGTTTGTCAAAAACGAATAAGCATTGGTGGTGGCGGCGGTGAAAGCAGGCGGGGTGGTCGAAGGCGACGGTTGCGCGGCGGCAGCGCTGGCCTGCGCCGCGGCTTTCTGTTGCGCGACGTAGTTCTCGTATTTTTCTGATTCATAGAACCAGACGCCCAACAGGACGAGACAGAGCACGATTACTGTAATTCCGGTTTTATCCATTGGAAATTAGCAGGTAGGCCTCTCTACGCCGGGCAGAGCAGCCGGGACAGGGTCATGGCCGCATCCGCCGAACGGATGACAGCGGCAAATCCGTTTGGCCGCCAGCATGCTTCCGTCCAGCACGCCATGTTCCTGGATGGCTTCGATCGCGTATTGCGAGCAGGTAGGAGTAAAACGGCAGCCGTTATCCGGACCAAACAGAACGGCCAGCATCGGGGAAAGTGTGAGGCGGTATAGTTGAATAAAAAAACACAGAATCCGCCGGACGACTAAGGCAAACATTGACGGACGGCGACGTTGACCTCCGGTGTTTACGGGCTGGTTTGTCGTAAGGCCGGAAGTCATTTTAGAAGTCCCGCGCGGCGGAGGGTGGCCAAATAATCCCGTTCCACATCGGCGAATTTCTTCCCGGCAATGGAATTGCGCGCTACCAGGATGATTTCAACCGGCTGGCTAAATTCGTGTTGGTGCAGGCGGAAGCTTTCCCGGAGCAGGCGGCGGGCGCGGGTGCGTTGCACGGCGCCGCCGATTTTGCGGCTGGTGACAACACCGAGTTTAGGCGCAGCGCCATCGGGCAGTTTATTCCAATTGGCGACGAGGCAGCCCTGCGCGAGGCGTTCGCCCTGCTGGCGAATGCGTACGAAGTCCCGATTTTGCGTCACCCGCGAAGCGCGGGAAAGCCGCAGCGGTTTCGGCGTTTGGGCGCTCATGGGCGCGAATCAAACAGGCGTCAGGCGTTTGCGGCCCACCCGGCGGCGATTGCGCAAAATGGCGCGGCCGCTCTTGCTGGAATTGCGATTAAGAAATCCGTGCTGGCGCTTGCGCCGGATTTTTGACGGTTGATACTGGCGTTTCATAAATTCAATAGCGGCGCAATAGCGCCAAAAAATCGGTTAACCGAGCGGGAAAGACTATCAGTGAATCGCTTACTGTCAAGGCAGCGTTTGGGCCGGGAAGCCTGCAAAAGCAGGAAATCCCCAGCCTAAGGCTGAAAAGATAAGGTTCTTTTTATTGGGGAAAGTGAGATTTCGTCAAAGCCGGCGGGGCCTTAAATTTATCAAACAGCGGTTGGCCCTCACGTTTCAGTTTGGAAAAGGGCAGAAACGTTTTTACGATCATACTTAGAATGAAGTAGAAGGCCAGTTTGGAGCTGTTTCCGCAATTTAAGAGTGGCATACGTTTAACCTTAATGGGAGTAGTTTTCGATCGCATCTTTTGCCTCCACCAAACTGCAATGATGAATCTCGCGGTATTGGCGGATGGCATCAATTTTCCGGCCTGCTTTAACCAAGCTTTCGACGTCGGCTACCGTGGCTTGCTCATCCGGGGGTAGAATTCCCGGCCGGCTCACGATCGAGTCCCGGCGCAAGGCAAAAACGAACGCGGCAACGACTGCGGCGGCCAGGCCAAGTATTATCCAGGATAAGATCATAAGCGGTGGATCGTTTTGCTATCCCACGGCGGCCGTCCTCATGGATTCCACTTCGCCCAGGCGGTCAGCCGTGTAGTGTTCAATCACCTTGATTCTTTCCAGATGGTTTTTGATGGAGTCCAATTCCCTCAAGATATCGGCCTGGTCGGATGCCAGGTATTCGGCCACGCGGACGTTCTTGGATATTTCTTCGATGGTTTGGAGCACGGCCGCCGCGACTTGCGTCATCTCGTTGTGGCGGGAAACGATTTCCAGTTCCATGCGCGCCGATTGGGCCTGTAGTTCGGCCTTTTTGCGCTGGTCCATTTCCGTTTGCAGGCCTTCGATGGCGCGCAAGAGATAGGACGTTTTCTTTTTAACTTCAGATTCCAATTCGCCGCGGATGCGTTGCTCCTCGAGTTCAGATCGGCGACGATCTTTGAGCGTGGCCTCCAGGTGAACCATGCCGATGAGCAACAACAGGGAAACCAGCGTGTTCATGGCATCAACCTGGATGTTATACATTTCACGGGAGCTGTGGGCCATGGCTAATTGGGTCAAATGCAGCAACGCCAGGAGCAGGAAAGCCCAAAACAGCGACCAGCCCACGCGGCGGGTGCCATAGCGGCGGTTTAATAATAGCGCATATCCGGCCACTACGAATTGCAGGAGGCCGGCGGAAAAGCCAAGGACAGTGGTAAAATTCATCGGGCACCTCCCGCCGTCAGATAACTTATTGCGGTGAAACGATTTCCAATTGTTGGGCACAAAACGTCCCAATGTTGGACGGATGACCTGTTATAAATGGTTTTCATCTGCACAAGGTGGGTTAAGAAGCAGGTCAGGAGCCAAAAAAGCCGGACCAAATTCTACCAAATAAAGGCCGATTTTTGCGAAATTGGGGTAAACCCCCACCTGAAAAGAAGGGATGAGGCGGCATCGGCGGAGAAATTTAAAGTGGCATAAGCAAAGCTTCAGGCGTGGCAACGTCAGCAGAAAATTCAGGAATAACAAAGAAAGGGATTATGGAAATTTTAAAAGATGAGTTGGATCGGTTGCTTGGTTCGATGATTGAGAGCGCCGAAGGTATTTCAGATTTATTATTCGTGGCGGGGCGGCAGCCCCAGGTGGAAGTTCACGGACACCTGGAATCATACACTCCGGAACCGGTATTGAATAACGCCCGCATCGAGGGGCTGGCCAGGGCGATTATGAATGGCAATCCCAAGCTCACGGAGGATTTGGCCAAGAGAGGTTCTTGCGATTGCAGTTACGCGCTGCCAGCGAACCACCGTTTTCGCGTGAACATTTACCGGCAAAATGGAAATCACGCGATGGTCTTGCGGCGGCTGGCTTCACAAATTCCGACGATGGAGTCGCTAAAACTGGCGCCGGTGTTCAAGGAAATCATCAAAGAAAAGAACGGCCTGGTTTTTGTGACCGGGGGAACGGGCAGCGGCAAGACGACGACGCTGGCGGCGATGTTGAATGAAATCAACCAAACGACGCCCGCCCATATCGTGACGTTGGAAGATCCGATTGAATTTTTGCACCCGCACAACCAGGTCACGTTCAGCCAGCGGGAATTGGGGCGCGATTTTTACACCTTTCCGGATGGAATGCGCGCCGCATTACGCCAGGCTCCCAAGGTCATCATGGTGGGTGAAATTCGCGACCGTGAAACCATGGAGATCGCATTGACCGCCGGTGAAACCGGCCACGTGGTTTATAGCACCATGCACACGATTAGCGCCGGACAAACGATCAACCGTATCCTGGGCATTTTTAGCAAGGATGAAGAACAGCAGGTGCGCGAGCGCCTGGCGGGATGTTTGCGCTACATTGTCAGTCAGCGGCTGGCACCCAAAATCGGCGGGGGACGCGTGCTCGTGACGGAATTGATGGGCAGCAGCCTGCGAACAAGGGAAGCGATTTTGATGGGTGAAAATGAAACACGCCGGCTTTCCGACATCATCGAAGCGGGCGTCACGTCCGGCTGGCACAGTTTCGAGCAGTCGTTGCTCAAGGCATTTGAACGGGAATTGATTACTGACGAAACCGCGTTGCTGTATTCGGTTAACAAATCAACCATGCGGCAGCGGATTGACATGGCCAATAAACAGAAAGACACGCCAAACTTTGGCTCGTTGAAAATGCGGCCGGAGGAAAAGAAAGAAATTCCCAAGCCCAAACCGGCGCCCATGTCTGCTCCGACTTCGGCCCCGGCAGCCGCACCGGTGGCTCCATCGATGCCTCCGGCAATGCCGGCGATGGCTCCCAAAATGCCCGAGGTCGGTACGAAAGTGCCGGCCTGAGGATCGGTCACAGGATTGTTACGCGCCTGACATCTTGGCCGCCTACTTTTCACAATTGTCATGTGGAATTTCGTCCTACTTATATGGTTAAGTGGCGGTGATAAGAGTATCTCGGTTTAGTCCTTTGTTTGAGGTGATAGTTGTTTGGTTGACATAGGGCCGGCCTTGGAGGCCGGTCCTTTTTTATTGATATAGCGAGTATGAATTCCGGTTCCAGCCTTAGTTTGATCGCATCATTAACGTTAACGTATCCACTTTAGTCGTTGAACCTGAATGATGTAGCCACTTTGAAAAATTTGTAGCCAGTTGTGTAGCCACCTTAGCCTTTGGTTATCAACGATGTAGCCAGTGTAGCCACTTATAAGAGATATTACATCTAGGATATTTTCAGGATTTATTCTGTGCCAAACATTCTTATTACAAGGTTGACAAAGTTATTTATTGAGTCATATTGGCACTTCGCTTTTTAGCGACTTTCAATGGCGGCACCTAAATCCAGCTTTCTCGACAAAGTACTTGGCCGCATCAGCCGGCTGGATACCGAGGGCCTGCAAACGGTAGTCCAACGGCTGGCGCGTGAGCGAAATTTCCTCGAGACCCTTTTCAATACCATTGAGGACGGCGTGCTGGTGGTGGATGAGAATGGGCGCATCCTCTATTTCAACCAGGCGGTCACGCAGCTCATTGGTTTGGCTTCGGATGTGGAGGGACGGCCCATCACTGAGTTTCTGCCGGAATTGGATTGGGAGCGTATTTCAAAAATGGACGCGGCAGGTGGTGAGCGCGTGGCGCGCCATGAATTTGAAATTCACTATCCGCGCTCGCGATTCTTACGGTTGTATGCCGCGCCGTTGGACGGGATAGCCAGCGGCAGTTCGGGGGTGGCGCTGATTTTACATGATGCCACGGAGGCGCGGCAGAAAACCTTTGAAGCCATCGAAAGTGAACGCATCCAGGCGCTGACGTTGCTGGCGGCGAGTGTGGCGCATGAGATCGGCAATCAGCTCAACGCGCTGCACATTCATTTGCAATTGATGGAGCGCGGATTAAAGAAGCTCAAGACTGATGGGCGGCAAACCAAAAGCAGCGCAGCCGGCGGCGCGGTCGGCGGCGTGGCCGCTCCTATTCAGGAAATTTCGGATAAATTGGAACAATACCTGGAAGTGTGCAAAGGCGAGATCACAAGGCTGGATTATATCATCACCCAATTTCTCCAGGCCATCCGCCCGGCGCCGTTGCAATTAAAGCTGGCCTCACTCAATGATGTGGTGGAGGACACCCTCAAGCTGCTAAAACCCGAACTCGAAAATCGCGGGCTGGTCGTGAAGTTCAAACCGGGCCGGCATTTAACGGCAACACCGATTGACGCGACGCAGATGCAGCAGGTGCTGGTGAATCTGGTTAAAAACGCGATGCAGGCCATGTCGCGCGACGGCGCGCTGACATTGCAAACCGGCGAACGTTCCGACGGCGTCTGGGTGAGCGTGGCGGACACCGGCGGCGGCATTCCGCAGGAGCAAATCGCGCGGATTTTTGAACCGTTTTATACCACGAAGAAAAAAGGAACCGGTTTAGGGCTGATGATTGTGCAACGGATTGTTCGCGCGCATAGCGGCAAAATCGAGGTGGAAAGCAATGTCGGACAGGGGACTACTTTCCGCATCTGGCTGCCGCTGCATGAGCGCCGGCCCAAATTGCTCCAGGAAGCCACCACCCACTGACTCAATGACTGAGAAGCCGACATTATTAATTGTAGATGATGAGAAGCCGACGCGCGACGGACTGCGCGCGGCATTGGAAGAACGCTATGATGTTTACGTAGCCGATGACGCCAAAACCGCCATGGAATTGCTAGAGTCGGAAAATTTCGACGTCATGCTAACGGACTTCCGGCTGCCGGGCGAGGACGGCTTGAAATTGATTGCGCGGGCCAAATCCCTGGCCAAGCCGCCGATCTGCATTTTGATGACTGCTTACGGTTCGGAAGAACTGGCGGTGGATGCGATGAAACGCGGAGCGGATGATTACATTGCCAAAGGACGCCTGCAAATCGACGAACTTGAGATGCGCATTGCGCGGGCGTTGCGGCACCAGAATCTCGAGACGGAAAACGTTTCGCTGCGGCAACAACTGGACACCCAATTCGGGATGGAAAACATCGTCGGCAAATCGCCGGCCATGAAGGAAATTTTTGAAGTGGTGCAACAGGTGGCACCGACGCGCGCGACGGTGTTGCTCATGGGCGAGAGCGGCACGGGCAAGGAGATTTTTGCCAAGGCGATCCACCAGTTGAGCCCGCGGGCAAAACAGCCGTTTGTGGCGGTCCACTGCGCGGCATTGTCGCCAGCGCTCCTGGAGAGCGAACTGTTCGGCCACGAACGCGGCGCATTCACCGGGGCGCATGAGCGGCGGATCGGGCGTTTCGAGCAGGCGCAGGGCGGGACCTTGTTTTTGGATGAAATTGGGGAGATCGACGCCGCCCTCCAGGTGAAACTCTTGAGATTCCTGGGGGAAAGGACTTTTGAACGGGTGGGCTCCAATAAAACGCAGACGGCGGACGTGCGCCTGGTGGCGGCGACGAATAAAAACCTTGAAGAACTTGTCAAAGCGGGGACGTTCCGCGAAGATTTATTCTTCCGGTTGCGCGTGGTAGAGATAGTTTTACCGCCGTTGCGGGAGCGCGCGGGTGACGTTCCGCTGCTGGCACAGCGGTTTTTACGGGAATTTGCGCAGGAAAACAAAAAGCCAGTGAACGAATTCACGTCGGATGCGCTCGAATTGCTGATGAAATACCCATGGCCGGGCAACGTCCGGGAGTTGCGGACGGCCATTGAGCACGCGGTGGTGCTGTGCCGGGGCGAGAAAATTACCGCAAGAGATTTGCCACCGTCGGTGCGGGCGGGGGACACGGCAGCCGGTGACACGGGGCGGGTGCTGGCGCGGAACGATTTGACGGTGAAAGAAGCCGAGAAACAGCTCATCGCACGGGCGTTGAAAGAAACGAATGGGAATCGAACGCTGGCGGCGGAAAAGATCGGCATGAGCCGGCGAACGTTCCATCGGAAGTTGCACGTATATCACTTAGAAGGATTTTAACCATGAACTTGCAGGATTTTATTCATTTCGTCGAAGTCGGGGCGGGCAAACGGGTATTTAAATTTCTTTTGCCGTGCCTGGCGCTGCTGGGCGTGGTGATTTTGTACAACCTCCGCACCTGGACCAATTTTTCGACGCCCGAAGCGATGGATTCCGCGCAACTGGCGCGAAACATTGCTGGCGGCAAGGGTTACACAACGTTGTTTGTCCGGCCTTTGAGCATGTACCTTCTCCAAGAAAAGAACCAGGGGAAGTCACCGGCGGGTAGTGCGCCCGACGCAAACGCAGACCCCGCCCAGGTAAAAACGGCGCATCCGGACCTGGCCAATCCCCCGGTCTATCCGATGGTGCTGGCGGGACTGATGAAAATTTTGCCATTTCATTATGACACAGGTCTCAAGAGCGGATTTTGGGCGTACAACGGAAACTTCTACCGTTACCAGGCAGATTTCTTTATCTCGGTGTTCAACGAATTGCTGTTGATGGCCCTGACCGTGGGAGTGTATTTCCTCGCCAAAAAACTTTTTGACGCGCCGGTGGCGTGGCTCTCGGCGATGCTGGTGCTCGGCTGCAACGTGCTCTGGCGTTTCAGCGCCTCAGGCTTGTCTACCATGCTGCTCCTGTTAATTTTTCTGGGCCTGGCCTGGTGCATTTTAAAGGTCGAAGAACTGGCGCAGGAGCCACAGCCGGATGGCAATTGGATTTTATGCTGGTCGGCGCTGGCCGGCATCCTGACAGGCGTGGGCGCTTTGACGCGGTATGCGTTTGGCTGGGCGATTATCTCCGTGATCGTATTTCTAATCCTCTTTAGCGGCCCCCGCAAATTTGTGAATGTGCTCGCGGCCCTGGTAGCGTTTGCGATTGTGCTTACTCCCTGGGTAGGACGTAATATCGCGGTAAGCGGCACGCCATTCGGCACCGCCGGCTTTTCCATCATGGCGGAAACGCCCATATCTCCTAGTGGGTCACTGGAACGTTCCGTGCATCCGGATCTGACAGAAGTACTTTATCCGGAATTTTACTGGCACAAATTCCTGACGAACTTTGGCACTATTTTGAACAGCGAACTGTTCAAATTGGGCGGCAGCTGGGCCAGCGTCTTATTTTTCGCCGGCTTGCTATTGAGCTTCAACCGTCCCTCGGCCCGGCGCATGCGTTATTTTATATTGATGTGCCTGGCCACGTTCATTGTGGTGCAGGCGCTGGGGCGCACATGGATTTCGGATGAAACACCGGAAATCAACACAGAAAACCTGGTGATCCTCATAGCACCGCTTGCTTTCATTTATGGCGCGGCGTTCTTTTTCATTTTGCTCGACCAGATGGACCTGCCCATCCGCGAACTGCGCTATGTCGTCCTCGGCCTTTTTCTCGCGCTATGCTGTTTCCCGCTGTTTTTGGCAATCTGGTTTAAATCCACGCCGATTTCGTACCCGCCCTATTTCCCGCCAGACATCCAGAGGACTGCCGGCTGGATGCATGACAACGAATTGATGATGAGCGATGTGCCATGGGCGGTGGCCTGGTACGGCAACCGCCAATGCACCTGGCTAACGGATGATGACCAGGATGATTTTTTTGCGATTAATGATTATATCAAGCCGGTGAGCGCGCTGTACCTGACGATGAAAACAATGGACACGCCCCTGGTAACGGGTTGTTTCCGCAGCGGGGCAAACAGTTGGGGAAGTTTTGTCCTCGCAGCACTCTCGCGAAACGACATTCCCAAGGGCTTTCCATTGCGGCATGCCCCGTCCGGTTCAGCCACTGTTTCTTCAGGAATATTTTTGACGGATGCAGACCGCTGGAAAATTACGACCAGCACGAGCCCATAACTTTCATGCCGCCGCGCGGCGCAGGCGATCGGCGATGCCGGACCATTCAGGCGCAGCCGGCGGAGCTTCAACGACAATTGTTTGCGCGCCGGCTTCGTCGCAATGATGCAGTTCCGCGTAAATCGCGCGGGCGAATGCTTCGGCGTCATGGGGGATGACACAAACGCGGGCAAAATGCTCCGCCGAAGGAATGGCTGTGTGCGCAATGACGTGGCAATGGGAAATCCCGGATTTTGAATTTTCCAACTTGAGCTTCAGTTCCGCATCATCACGCCAGTTTAAAATCAGTAATTTCGCTTTCGGCGCATAATGCTTTTCCAACTGACCGGGACTCTTCAACGTGCCGACCCCACTGGATGAACCAGTGACGGCTGTCAATCCCGCCGCCACCATAGATTCGGCATGGATCATTCCCGGGCGCAAAATTTGCGGAGGCGAAACCGTTAAATCCAGGACGGCTGATTCGATGCCGACACCGGATTGGCCCCCATCCACGATGGCCGGGATTTTGCCTTTAAGCTGTTTGAGGACGTGCTGGGCGTTCGTGGGCGAGATTTGGTTGGAAAGATTGGCGCTCGGTGCGGCCAGCGGAAAACCACATTTACGAATGACGGCCTGGATAAGCGGATGCGACGGCCACCGGATGCCGACAGTCCCGCCACCGGCGGTGACGATTTTGGGGATAGCCTGTGACCGCGGCAAAACGAGGGTGAGCGGTCCCGGCCAAAAGGCCCGGGCCATTGATTCTGCCAGCGGCGGAAATGCTGTTACGCAACGCTTTGCCATTTCCAGGCTGGCGACATGGACGATAACGGGATTGATATGAGGCCGTCCTTTAATTTCGAAAATTTTTGCGACAGCCTTTTCATCCAGGGCATTGGCCGCGAGGCCGTAGACGGTCTCCGTGGGCAGGGCGACAACCTGCCCGGCGCGCAGCAATTCCGCCGCGCGAAGCACGGCTCTTTCAAAAAGCTCCGGTGTATGGGCCGGCAGAATTTCCGTGTTCATGTGAGAACGATGGGAAAAGGGAAGCGCCGGAAATCCGGTGTTACGGACCTATTCATAGCGCAAGGCGTCAATGGGGTCGAGCTTGGACGCTTTCCATGCAGGATAAAAGCCGGAGACAATGCCAATGAAACCGCTGGAAATAAAGGCAACGGCTATCCAGAGCACCGGAATGACTGTGGGCATGTTCCTGAGATGTCCCACGAGCAAAGCGAGCGTCAGGCCCAAGGCAATCCCAATAGAACCGCCGATGATGCTTAGCGTGACGGCTTCAATCAGAAATTGAACCAGGATATCCCCGGCACGCGCACCGACGGCCATGCGGATGCCGATTTCGCGGGTCCGTTCGGTCACGCTCACCAGCATGATATTCATGATGCCGATGCCGCCGACAACGAGTGAAACCGCGGCCACCCCGGCAAGCAAAAAGCCCATCGCCCGGGACGTCGCCGTGACCGCCTGCATCAGTTCCACCTGGTTACGCACGGTGAAATCCTGCTCTTTGCTTTTATGGCGGGCCAGCAGCAAATCGGTGATGTCATTCTGGACCTTATCAATCACCTTGTCGTTGGCCGCCTCCACAAGGATGTCATTGGCAAACGTCCGCGCCGTGATGCGATGCATATGGCTGGTGTAGGGAACAACGACGATGTCGTCCTGGTCCTGGCCAAAGAGATTGAATCCCTTGGGGGCGAGCACGCCGACAACTTTAAAAGGAAGGTTGCGAATGCGGATAGTTTCGCCGAGGGGATTTTCGTTGGGAAATAATTCGTCCACGACGGTTTTGCCGATGATGGCCACTTTGGCCAGGCTGCGAACATCCTGGTCGCTGAAGACCGAGCCAGTGGCCATGGGCCAATTCCGGATTTGCGGGTAATCAGGAGATTCTCCCATCACCTGCGTGTTCCAGTTCAAGCCGTTGGCCAGCACCTGTTCGCGATCCCGCACTTCCGGGCTGATACCGACCACATTGGGAATTTCCGCCTGGATGGCTTTGGCATCGTCAATCGTCAGGGTGGGAGCGCTGCCCCAACCACCCCGCATTCCGCCCTGGGTAAAATTGCCGGAAAAAACAGTAATGACGCTTTCACCGAGACTGGAAACCTGGTCTTCCACTTGTTTCGTAGCGCCGCCGGTCAGGCTTACGGCGAGGATGACCGACAATACGCCGATAATGATGCCCAGCATCGTCAGCAGCGAGCGCATTTTATTGCGGCGCAAGGCGCGCAAAGCGATCTTGATGGTAGCAAAAATTCTCATTAGGCGAGCTTTACCGCTTGTTGCGCCTGCCGCAATTGTTGCAACTCATTGGTAGCAATTAAGCGGTCTTTAACGGCTTCATCGGTGACAATTTTTCCGTCACGCAAAATGACCATCCGCTTCGTGTAACGGGCAATATCTAATTCGTGGGTAACCATGACGATGGTGATGCCTTCGTCATTCAGTTTTTGAAACACCCCCATGATTTCGATGCTGGTCTGGGTATCCAGGTTGCCGGTGGGTTCATCGGCCAATAACAGCGAAGGTTGATTGACCAGCGCGCGCGCAATGGCCACGCGCTGTTGCTGGCCGCCGGAGAGCTGGTTGGGATGATGGTCCGCGCGCTTGGCCAGCCCGACAATTTCCAGACAGCGATTGGCGCGTTCATATTGCTCGCTGGAGTGGATACGCTTATGGTTGTAAAGCGTGGGCATGGCAACATTTTCCACGGCGGAGGTGCGCGAAAGCAAATTGAAGCCCTGGAAAACGAAGCCGATTTTTTGATTACGAATGTCCGCAAGCGCGTTGCGGTCGAGCGTCGAGATGTCTGTGCCATCCAGCAAATAACGCCCCTGGGAAGGCCGGTCGAGGCAGCCGATCATGTTCATCAGCGTGGATTTGCCGGAACCGCTGGAACCCATGATGGCGACAAATTCTCCGGGCAGGATTTCCAGGGACACGCCCTGCACGGCGTGAACATCCACTTCACCGGTGTGATACACCTTATGCAGCTCGGCAAGTTTGATGACAGCGTTGGAAGCCACAAAATCGCAAACGTTTACCGCATCCTGGGGAAACCACCGCCACCGAACGGCGAGCCGCCGGGCGCGGCCGAAGCCGTCGTGGAGCTTGAACCTGTGACGATTTTATCGCCTTCGTTCAGGCCGTTCACCACTTCCGTAAAGATACCGTCGGTAATACCGGTCTTAATGTGGACGGCTTCCAGCCGAGCATCTTTATCCTGGCCGGTGAGAAGATAAACCGTATGCATTGTGGGCGGCCCGCCATTACCACTGCCGTGCTGATGATGGCCGGCCTGCGCGCTGCTTTTTTTGCCAGCAGATGCAGAATTGGCGGAATTGGTCGTCGTTTCGGCCACCACCGGCGTGTTGGTGATAATGATCGCGCCTTCCGGCGGGCGAAAACGCAGCGCGCCGTTGGGTATAAGCACGGTATCTTTACGCTGGGCGACAATAATGGACACATTGGCCGTCATACCCGGCTTCAATTTGTAATCGGCATTGGTCACGCTGATGACGCAATCGTAGGTCACGACGTTGTTGACCGTTGTTGGCGAATTGCGCACCTGGGTCACGCTGCCGTGAAAGGTGCGATAGGGATAGGCGTCGACGGTAAAATCCACATCCTGCTCGTCCACCACGCCGCCCACGTCTGCCTCGGCCACACTCGAATCAATCTGCATCTGCTTGAGATTGTTAGCGATTTGGAAGAGTTCCGGCGTGTTAAAGCTGGCGGCCACCGTTTGACCCACTTCGATGTTGTTCACGATGACAATGCCGTCTACCGGCGAATAAATTTTGCAATACCCGAGGTTGACCGTGGCGATGTTCACGGCGGCCTGGTCCAATTGCACGGATGCCTCGGCCTCGTGAAGCGTGGCTATGGCGGTGTCGTAGTCTGAACCGGAAACCAATTTATTGGTGAACAACTGGCTTTCACGGTCTGCCTGGGCCTGTTGCAATTCCAAATTTGCCTTGGCATTGGCGAGGTTGGCCTCTGCCTGTTGCAGTTGCGCTCTATACTGGGAAGGATCCAGTTCAGCGATCAATTGGCCGTTCGTGACGATCGAATTGTAGTCCACGTAAATTTTGCTGATGGTGCCGGAGACCTGGCAACCGACGAGCACGTTCGTGACCGGGTTCAGCGTCCCCGTGGCGGTGACCGTCTGGGTCAAATCGCCGCGCGCAATAGGGACCGTTTGGTAGGTGGGCGCGTCGTCATGGCTTCGTTTAAAAAATAAGAAGCCGCCGCCGATAACCACAACGAGGGCAACGGCTACAAAAACAATCCACAAACCCGAACCATTTCGTTTGTCCGCCATAAAAAGTTAAAATCAGTGCTCAATCATAAGACCATCTGCGAATCCGCCAAGTTACGAATTTGTTCCCGAAGCGTTAGGCGCAATTGAGCAGCCTTAACTTTGGCATTTCAGCTTCGGCCTTTCAATTGTAAATTTTGTCCGTGCTTCAAAAATGGATCGAACAACTGAATGCCGGCAACGCACTGACGGAAAACGATGCGCGCAGTGCCGTGGAAGAGCTTTCGGACGAAAAGGCGCCGACGCCGTTGAAGGCTGATTTTCTAGCGGCGCTGGGGAAAAAAGGCGAATCGCCTGAAGAAATCGCCGCTTTTGCCCGAGCGCTCCGCGACAAGGCGATTGAGCCGCCGCTGGATGCCGAGGTCCGGGCGCGCGAAATCCTCGATGTGGTAGGCACGGGCGGCGACCGGCTGGGCACTTTTAACATTTCTACGGCGACGGCGCTGATTTGCGCGGCCGCGGGCGTCACGGTAGCCAAGCATGGCAACCGGGCTGTCACGAGCCAGGCCGGCAGCGCGGATGTGCTCCAGGCATTAGGCATCAACATCAATTTGACGCCGACGGAAGCAGCTCGCTCGTTGAAGGAACAAAATTTCGCGTTTTTCTTTGCGCCGGATTATCACCCGGCCTTCAAGAACATCGGGCCCGCGCGAAAGCTTTGCGCGGAGCGCGGTGTGCGGACCATTTTCAATCTGCTAGGCCCGTTGCTCAATCCGGTGCGGCCATCGGCTATGCTCATGGGTGTGCCTAGACCCGAGTTATGCGAGCCGCTGGCACGCGTCCTCCAATCGCTCGGCGTGCGCCGCGCCATGGTGGTGTGCGGGAAAGTTTCCGGCGTCGGTTTTCTCGATGAACTTTCCACGCTCGGCGAAAATACGATTGCGGAATTTTACCAGGAGCGCGGCTTCACGGTTTCAACATTGTCCGTCAGCGAATTTCCTGTGCAGCCGGCGACGCTGGCTGATTTGCTTGGCAGCGATAAAATAGCGAATGCGAAAATCATTCGGGATATTTTGTCCGGCGCAGAACAAGGTCCTAAATGTGATGCGGTCCTGCTCAATGCCTCAGCGGCGTTGTTCGTGGCCGGAAAGACAAAATCGCTTTCGGAAGGCTGGACCCTGGCGGTAGAAACAATCAAAAGCGGCCGGGCGAAAGCAAAACTGGCGGAATTAGCTGGTAATACGGGGAAAGCCTGAAGAGGCGCTTTTATTGGCCTTCGGCGTTTTGCTCTTGTGCCTCCAGGGCTTCGCGGGCTTCTTCGTTCGCAGCGTAATGTAAACCAAGGTTATGCTGGGCGGTTTTATCTCCCTGTCGGGCAGCGCGGATAAACCATTTGACCGCCTTGGTAGCATCTTGCGGCACGCCCCGGCCAGTTTGGTAACACAAGCCGAGGTTGCATTGTGCGGGTGCGCATTCCTGCTCCGCCGCAGCCAAATACCATTTCACTGCCTCAGTATAGTTTTGCGGCACCACGTGGCCTTGCTCATAAAAGACTCCAAGATTGAATTGGGCTACCGGATAACCGCGGCTGGCAGATTCACGATACCATTTCACTGCCTCGGCATAATTTTGCGGGACGCCCTGGCCTGTTTCGTAAAGCACGCCCAGGTTAAATTGCGCCGCGGGATCTCCCAGTTCGGCTGATTCGCGCAGCCATTTGGCCGCTTCGCCAAACTCCTGAGGCACCCCCGCGCCGTTTAAGAAGGCGACTCCCAGGTAACATTGCGCGACGGCATCGTTCTGTTCGGCCGCCCGCCGGAACCATTTTACTGCTTCGCCATAATCCTGCGCCACGCCCTGGCCGTTCTGGAAACAGACGCCAAGATAGCACTGCGCCTGGGCATCGCCGTCTTCGGCGGCCTGGCGCATTTCTTCAAACGTCTCCCACGTTCGGCGGTTGGAAATCATGAACGGCCTTTCACGCGCCTTAAAGTTAATTTAAGTCTGTATTAATTCAAGCGGGAATACGGTCGCAATTTCGCTTCCGCCGGGCGGCGTGTCCTGTTACAAAGCCCGCATGGCAATATTGAAAATCGGCTTTTTGGGCGCGGGCAAAATGGCTACCGCCCTCGCACGCGGCTTTGTTCGCGCGGAACTGGCAACGCCCCGGGAAATCATGGCGAGCGACCCCGTGGACGCCGCGCGCTCGCATTTTGCGGAAGAAACCGATGCCAAAGTCACAGTTTCCAATGCCGAGGTCGCGAAATTTGCGGACGTGCTCATCCTGGCAACGAAACCGGACCAGATAGCCGGCTTGCTTGAGGAGATCCAAAATGTCCTCAAGGCCAAAAAGAGTTATCTGGTCGTATCCATTGCCGCCGGGGTGACGATTGCCAAATTGGAAAAGGCATTGCCGACGGGCGCACGGGTCGTCCGCGTCATGCCCAATACGCCTGCATTGATTGGCGCGTCCGCGTCCGCCTTTGCCACGGGAAAAAATGCGACGGCGGCGGACGGTGAGCTGGCGAAGAAACTTTTATCGGCCGTAGGCGTGGCGCTTCACGTTAAAGAAGGTCTGCTCGACGCCGTGACCGGCCTGAGCGGCAGTGGCCCGGCGTATGTGTATCAATTTATCGAGGCGTTAAGCGACGGCGGTGTGGCTTCCGGTTTGCCGCGTGACATTGCTACGCGGCTGGCGGCGCAAACGGTTTTGGGGGCGGCGCGGATGGTCCTGGAAACGGGCCATCATCCAGGGGCGCTCAAAGACCAGGTGGCGAGCCCCGGCGGCACGACCATTGAAGGCCTGCATGAACTCGAAAAAGGCCAATTGCGCGCGACTGTGATGAGTGCCGTGCGTGCGGCGACGGAGAAGTCGAAGAAGTTGGGGCAGGGATAAGATGCCAAACGAGCTTAATCCCACCACCCGTTTTTCCAGCCGGGTGGATAATTATGTCCGCTACCGCCCGGGTTATCCGCTGGAAGTCATCGATTTGCTGCGTCAGGAATGTGGATTGACGAAAGATTCTGTGATTGCGGACATCGGCTCCGGCACGGGAAAGCTTTCGGAACTTTTTTTACAAACGGGCTGTGAGGTCTTTGGCATCGAGCCAAATAAGGAAATGCGTGAAGCCGGCGAGCGCATGGACTTTTTTAATTTCACGAGCATTGACGGCACGGCGGAGGCCACGACTCTGCCCGCGCTAAGCATGGATTTTGTGACCGCGGGACAGGCGTTCCACTGGTTTGACCATAAGCAATGCCGCCCGGAATTTGTGCGCATCCTCAAACCCGGCGGCTGGACGGTAATCGTCTGGAACGACCGGCGCACCGGATCGACGCCGTTTTTGGCGGATTACGAAAAGCTGATGCACGACTTCGGGACGGATTACAAGGAGGCGTGTCATCGGCGGACGGACAAGCCGGAGGTCATTGAGAAATTCTTTGGAACGCCGCCGCGGTTTAAAAGTTTTTACAACGTCCAGCACTTCGATTTCGAGGGGCTCAAAGGCCGCGTCCTCTCTTCCTCATACGCACCTGAAGCAGGCCACCCAAAGCACGAGGAAATGCTGGCGGCGCTTAAGGAGATTTTTGACGCCCACCAAAAGAACGGCACGGTCGCTTTTGAATACGACACGCGCGTCCATTACGGGCATTTGGCGTAATTGGACGCAGGGGCCGGGTAACGAGGCAAGTTTCGAAGAACAGGTCAGAGACTCCTCACGTCGTCTCCTACTTATTAAACAGCGCGTCCATCTTTGCTTTCACGGCCGGGTCCATTTTAATCAACGGTGGCCAGGGACGCTTGAAGCCTTCGCCCGGCAATTTCTTCGTCGCATCTATGCCCAACTTGGTGCCGATGGCGATTTCACTCGTCGCATGATCCAGCACGTCCGCCGGGCCTTTTGTGAAAATGGAATCGCGTTGCGGGTCTGTATTGGCGGTCAGGTGGAACAGCACCTCGCTGGTGTTGTGCACGTCCACGTTGTCGTCGACGATCACCATGTATTTGGTGAACATCATCTGGCCCATGCCCCAGAGGCCGTGCATGATTTTGTAGGCCTGCAT
>DATJXK010000135.1:0-4400 GCA_035500235.1 Pseudomonadales bacterium
GCGTTTACGGTTGCCTGGAAATAATTATAGGGATTTACGCGCTTCTATATCCTGCCCTCGACCGGTTGGCCGATCACATTTTCGTTTCGATCGGAACTCACATTGCTGAACGAGCGGGGGCGTTGCTCCTTTTAAAAGCGCTGTTAAGCGCCGCACTCCTGCTTGGTCCAACTCTTCTCATGGGGGGCACATTGCCGTTGCTGGCGGCATGGCTGCAAAGGTTCCATACGGACGCAGGTTCCCGTTCAGCGCGTTTCTATGCGGTGAACAGCCTCGGGGCGGTGGCCGGCGCGGCCTGTGCCGGCTTCTGGCTGGTTCAAAGCTATGGGATGGTGCGGACGCTGCAACTGACTGCATTCGTTAATCTCGCTGTTGGTGTCAGCGCGATACTCTTGAGCCAACCCGTTCCAGCCGGGGCTGAAGTCGCCGGAAAAACCCAGGAAAAACCGCCGGCTGAAGGAAAGCTGGAAGCCATAAAGTATCCCACCCTTGTAGTGGCACTCACTGGCGCCATTTCAATGGGACTTGAAGTGCTTGCCTCCCGTTCGCTGGCTTTGATTTTCGGTTCCTCGTTGCAGTCGTTCGCCGTCGTGCTCATCGCGTTCATTCTCGGCATTGGTCTGGGGAGCGCCTGGATTTCCTCCTCTCGACGCTCGGGCTCCGCCGAACGTCTCGTTGTGATATTAACCTGCGTCGCGGCGGGTTGGATAGCCTTGCTGATATTCAATATTGAGCATTGGGTCGATTTGTATCGCATCGCCCGGACCGGACTTGCGCGGACGCCGACGGGCTACGTTTATCACGAGTTGCTCACGGTGGGCATCGCCCTGGTGGTCTTGGGGCTGCCGGCGGCCTGCATTGGAGCAGTGCTGCCGTTGATGATGCGCGCGGTGTCAGATGGAGGGCGTTCTTTGGGCGCAAAGGTGGGCGCACTCTTAACCTGGAACACCCTTGGCGCCGTTTTGGGAAGCTTGATTACCGGGTTTATTCTGATGCCGCACATCGGACTGCGCAATGCGTTCGCCACGCTCACATTGGCGCTGGCGCTTATTGCCGCGATGCTGGCGTTTCGCCGCTTTTGGTTCATGGGCATGGCCTGCTCGGCGGGCGTGTGCATCCTCGCCTTGTCCATTTTCATTTTTGGCGGCAAAGGCTGGGAGTACGCGATGAGCGCCGGCATCTTCCGCGTTTGGGAAACCACTTTTGATCCCCGTTTGATGCAAGCGCGAAAAGACCACATCAAACTCCTGTATTACAAGGACGGAGCGGATGCCACAGTTTCCGTGGAACAGGTGGACGGGATTATTGGCGCGCCGGAAATCGGTTTGCGCATCAACGGGAAACCGGATGCGGGCACGCAATTGGACCTGGGCAACCAATTGCTGCTGGGCCATCTGCCCTTGCTGGCAAAACCGGATGCCAAAGACGTTTTCGTGCTCGGCCTGGCTTCGGGAATGACGGCCGGCGCGGTTCTGGCCCACCCCGTGAACCGGCTGGACATCGCTGAAAATTGCGAACCCGTTGTGCAGGCGTCGCATTTTTTTGATGATTGGAACCGGCACGCGCTCGCCGACCCTCGCACGCATTTGTGGCGGGAAGATGCTCGCACCGTGCTCAAGCTTCATCAACAGCTCTATGACACGATCATCACCGAGCCCTCCAATCCGTGGACCGTGGGCGTAGGGAGCGTGTTCAGCAAGGAGTTTTACGAACTGGCCGCAAAACGCCTGAAGCCGGGCGGCATCATGGCCCAATGGTTTCACGTGTATGAAACGCAGGACGGGATAGTGGATTTGGTGCTGCGCACTTTCCGGTCCGTTTTCCCCTACGTGGAAATTTGGGACACGGGCACCGGAGATATGATCATGCTGGGTTCACTTCGTCCGTGGCCGACAGGGCCCGATGTTTTTCGGCCGGCGTTCAATATTGACCGCGTCAGAACAGACATGTGGATGATCAACATCCAATCGCCAGAGGCTTTGATGGCCCGCCAATTAGCCTCCCAACAGACCGGCTTTGCCATCGCTGGCGATGGCCCGTTGCAAAGCGATATGTTTCCGATTTTGGAATACGAAGCACCGCGCGCGTTCTTTTTGAGCGCGGGGTCGCGGCTGCTTGACCGATTCGATGAACGCTCGCGGCAACAATTGTTGTCACCAGCGGGGAAAAGAGAGTTGCTTCGCACCTTTTCACCGGCGGACATTCAGTTGATTTTCAGTGATTTCTCAACCATGAACGGCGAACTTTACGGTTGTATTTTCGGGAACAATTCCACGGTGCCCTGTATTTTCCAAACTTCGCCTCAGGCTCCGCAACCCGCGGCTTCAACATCGCCGGTGGATCAGGCAGAACAGGCCTTTGCAGCGGGTAATTTCAACCGAGCCGAACAATTGGCCGCCCTCGCGCTCAAACAAAAACCTGATGACGCCATGGCCGCCTACGTTTTGCGGGTCATCGAACGTGAGCAGCAGGATTCCAAAAAAGTCAACCTGTCCGCGCGCTGAAGTCATGCCGTGGGACTTTGGCCGATTTCATGCATTGTCTGAAATGGCCCCTGCGATGAAATCAGCAAAAAGTTTCTCCGCCTCGCAACAAAACTCCATCATACGGCCGCGCCATGTAAATCGCACCATTCGCGCATGCAACGCCTGATTCGGAAAAATCATCCGCTGCCGATGTTCATCCGTCATGCGGTCTTCGACCAGCGCCAGGTAAACATCTTCATCGCCGCCATAGAGCTTGTCGCCAACGATCGGATGGCCGATGTGCGCGAGGTGAATCCGGATCTGATGCTTGCGGCCGGTGAGCAAGCGCACACGCAAAAGCGTGAAGTCGCCCTCGGCGCGTGAAAAGCGTTTCTCGACGGAATATTCCGTTTGCGAGGGCAAACCATCCGGTCGAACGCAATCTTTCACGGCAACACGGCTGGCTTCGTCCTTGCCCAATGGCGCATCGATCAATCCGCTCTCATCGCGCACATGGCCGTGAACGATGGCAGCGTATTCTTTCTCGACGAGCCGATTTTCCCAGAGCCGGCGCAATTCGCGCGCGGCGGCGTCGCATTTGGCGACGAGCGTGACGCCGCTGGTTTCACGATCGAGGCGATTCACGAGGTGCGCGGGATTTTCCTTTCCCAAATAAAGACGGACGCGGCTGATCAAGCTGGAATACTCGTCGGTTTTGGTGGGATGACAGACCAGCCCCGCCGGTTTGTTGATCACGAGGAGTTCTTCGTCTTCGTGAATGATGTCAAAAAGCGTTTCCACAATTGCGGCTTTCAGAAATAATAGAAGCCGCGATTGTTTCCGAGTATATTTCAATAAAACGAGGCAGAGGTCGGGATTCAATTGTACTGGCAGGCGTCCTCGCCTGCCAGTGATGGCACCGTCCCGGTGCCAGTTGAATTTAAAAATCTCCCACCGCGATTCGCATCCTGGCGGCGAGATGCCGCCGGAACTCGCAGCCGGGACGGCTGCGCTACGATCGATTTCCGAATTTGAAACCCGCGTGAAGGGGCGTATGCTTGCCGGGAGTGAAAGAAAAGTGGAATCACGCATTGCCCTATGTATTTATGGCGCTGTTCGCGATCAGCCGCTGGCCAGGGTTGTTTCCGCCCAGCTTCAGCATGGCTTACGCGATGGTTTTTTGCGCGGGTGTGTTCCTTTCAAAAAGAATGGCGTGGTGGTTGCCGCTGGGGACGCTGGTCCTGACGGATGTCGCACTGAATTTCTATTACCAAAGCAAAGGTTGGGACGTTTGGAAATGGTCCACCATTGCCTATCAATCAATTAATTACGTTGCCTACGGGCTGATCATTTTACTGGCGAAACGGTTCAAGCCACGCTCGTCTTTCATGAATCTGCTGGGTGGCGGCGTGCTGGGCGCGCTGCTTTTTTACGTGGTCACCAATACCGCTTCATGGCTTTTCAATCCGTTCGACAATTCGGAGTACAACAAAAGAGATTTTCTGAGCCTGCTTATGGCAATCATCAAAGGCACCCACGGCTGGCCGGATGCGTGGATGTTTTTTCGCAATACCATGCTCAGCGGCGGCCTGTTTACCGCCCTGTTTGTGGGCGCGCTGAAACTGACAGCCCCGGCGGAATCTCCGATGGAGAAGGAAGCGGGCGCGCGCGCGCCGGAATCGGAGCCTGCGGGGGAAGAAACTCCGGAAGAGGCGAAAGCGTGAGTGCGAGCGTTTTTTGGGGCCGTTGCGCCGCTGAACGCGGCGCGGACAGCGCAGCGCGCTGCCCCTACCCAAATTAAATAAATCCTTCGCTTGAACGAAACCTGCAAGTTGTGGTACTCGTCCGTCCCTATTTATGAAAATAGGCGTCATTTCTGACACCCACAATTTTCTGGATGAGCGGATCCCTGAACTTTTCAAGGGAGTGGAGCAC
>DATJXK010000136.1:0-18463 GCA_035500235.1 Pseudomonadales bacterium
CCACGCAACCAGCCGTGATGGCATTGCCCGGCATGGCCTGGTATTTCGCCGTCTTTTCTTCCTGGGCAAACGTAATCCCCCCCGCCGCCTTGATGGCCAGCAATCCCTGGGTGCCGTCCGCGCCGCTGCCGCTCAGGACGATGCCCACGGCATTGCTGCCTTCCTGCTCCGCCAGCGAGCGGAAGAAACGGTCAATCGGCATATGCTCCTCGCGCCCTTCCCCTCCCCGTGGAAACAGCTTCAAATGCCGGGACGCAATCCCCATGCTTTTGTTCGGTGGAATGACGTAAACCTGGTTGGGCTCCAGGCGCACATTGTTACGGGCTTCAGTCACCGGCATCTCCGTCGTCCGCGCCAGCAGCGAACTCAACGCGCTCTCATGGGTCGGATCCAGGTGCTGCACCAGCACAAAGGACATCCCCGTGTTGGCCGGGAGATTTTTCAACAATTGCGTCATCGCTTCCAGGCCGCCGGCGGAAGCCCCGATGCCGACAATGGGGAATTTGGTGACGACTTGCGCGTGGCCTTTCTTCCTGCCTTTGGTGGCCTGGATATGGGCCAGATGCGCACCTCCGTGGCTTTGGCCAACTTGTATATGCATTTCCTTGGCGGTCTTTTCGATTCGCTTGATATTCGCTTCCAGCTTTTCGGAGGACTCCTGCAGCTGGTGGATATCGCTCTCCGAATTGGCTTTCTCGCGTCGCGCCGCGCGAATCAGTGAAAAACCGCCCTTTGGTTTTTTGGCCATAGTATTATTCGATAACAATAACCTTACCCAGCGGCGGATTTGAACTTTGAATCCAAAGATCCGAAACTGAACTAAAGATCCGAAACTGAACTAAAGATCCGAAACATTTAAGATGAATCCGCATTTCAAATTCCCTGCGCTCAACTTTGGCAATCACGTTTCTTTCCGCCGCTGTTGTCTGTTTTCGCACATTCCTAAACCCCCGGCAATCAAAATCTTGCGGATAGACCCTCGACCAAGTTGTGACTATTCAAATATTGCAGTGCCGTCATCAATCGACCTTTACAGCATTATGACAGGCTTTAATTTTGATTTCATTCATGACAAAACTGTCATTAAAATAATTTGCGGCTGCGCCAGTGTGTGATTGAAGACAATGATTTGAATTATCAAGCAATAGGTTCATGAATTCCAATGCCTGAAATAGTAGAAGCTTAGAAGATTCTCCTTGCCCGTCTAACGCTGAAGACGGATTTACTACTGGCTGACGGGACGCGCCCCATGCGCAGCCCTATCAAGTTTTAAGTTTTGACCAAAACCGCCTTGTTCTTTTTAAGATACTTTTCAATGGTCGCCCGGCCATTGACCAGGTTGGGAATGCGGACCGCACCCGGCTTGGCGAGTTTGTAGTGGACCAGCAGTTTACCAACAAGGCTCACCTGAAGGTTCATCCCCGCGACCTCCCAAACCTGCCCGGCTTCCAGGGGTTGAACAGGAAGACGGCGCGTCGGCTTTGCTTTCTTCATGACCCGGAGTCTGCCAGAAGGAGGAATGATAAGCCAGCTAAATCATGACAAGATTAAATAAAGTTAATGACTGTCATTTTGCAAAAAGCATTCCCCTACGGCAGGCCAACTTTGCAAATTGCAGAATGCACTGTTGGTGAAGAAAACGATTTTCTTCAAATCCCAAGTATTTAGCGCATCCGCACTTAGAAAAATCTGCTGGCATAGTGAAAGCTAAACAAAAGCCCGGAAGGCAAGTGTCTTTTAGGGAAATCGCTTAAGGCGAAGGGAAAAAAAGAAGACTGCTTGCCCTTCCATTTATAACTTTAACAACGTAAATAGAAAACACCAGGTTATGGCGAAATTCTGTCTCTTAAATAAGTTTGGGCAAAGGGATCACTGGTCTGCGGATCTTCCATCCGGCAGCTTTTGGGAAGACTGGATTCAGACGCAATCCGTACGGCACCCGGCCGAACGGCTTAAATCAAAAGACCTGGACGAGCATAGCATTTGGGAAAAGGCCATTGACCTGAGCATCGTTGGGGCCAAAAGCTGAGTGCACCCCTCTCTCCTGATGGCAAGGGAGAAGACAGATCAATTAAGCTCCAAATAAACGCGGCTGCCGTCCTGCCGCAACCCGCCGGTTTGGCTTTGCTCGAGGAAAAGACGGTCCGTTTCCACCTTGCCGCTTTCTAAGATATAGGCGCGAACAACTTTCGCCCGGTTAATCGCCAACGCTTCCAAGTCGCTGTCTGAAACCGGCATAATCGCAACGAGCAATGCTTCCTTGGGATCGGTCAACGGTGGCAGTTTTGATTGTGACGGCGCTGGTGCAGGTGCAGGCGCTTTGGAACCTTTATTAGGAGATTGTGAAGCCTGGGATTCTTGAACCAGCATTTCTGCCTGCTTTCGACTTCTTTTGGTTGGTTTAATTTGCGCCGCGATGGCGGCGAGGTTGGTATGGGCGGCGAGCACCGCAGGACTGATTTTGCCGTCCGCCAGGGCCTGGTCATACAACTTCGCAACTCCCTGGGCGGTTTGCTCGGGGGTCAGGACAATATCATCCGGCTTGGTCGTTTCCTGTTCGGATTTGCTGAGGGAACTCCATTGGCTCATTTGGAGTTCATGTTGAAAAGCGGCGCGTTGCAGGGCGTCGCGGTCATCCGCGGGATCAATACTGCCGGAAAGCTGCAACCGCAATGCCGGGCGGGCATATAAGGCTTTCACGATGGTATCGAGTTTCGTTTTGCTCGTATCGGAGAGGTCGGCGCTGCCCGGGACAAATTCTTCATAACTCAATTCTTCGCCACCGCCGCCAAACGCCGCGCCCAGCAGGGAGAACGGCGAGGTCGCCACCTTGGTAAGGATGTCAACGATGGCGCGCATCACGACTTTATGGATACGAAATTTGGGATCGTCCAGATTGCCCTCGATAGGAACATCCAGGACAATCTTGCCTTCGCGATCCTTCATGATGGCCACAGCGAGGCGCACGGGAAGATGAGTGGCATCCGGACTATTCACTTTATCGCCAAAATTGAACTGGTCGATCGTGATAACGTTTTGCGATTTCAAATTGCGCCCCACCAGATGGTAGGTCAGGTCCAGGCTCAGGTTTCCGCGCGCGATACGGTAACCCGCGTATTTTCCCGAATACGGACTGGTAGGCAGCAAATCCATGTTCGTCATGAAGATTTTGAGCTCATTGGTTTCCGTGCCGCTGAACGGATTAATATGACCGGTTATTTGTACCGGGCCAACGCCGTCCACCAGCGCATGCAAATCGATATCACCGTGGCGAAGCTGAGATGTGGAGATCCCGGATATGGTGCCGCCGGCCTGGTCAACGGCCATATTCACATTTGGCGTCAATGAACGATCGGTAAACTTGATTTGTGTGTTGGTGATGACAATTTCAGAAATGGAAATCTGGGGCAATGCCGTTGCTGGAACGAGATTGGTTTCAGCAATAGCTGGCTTTTTGACGACGGCTACAACATTGGTTGTTTCCACATTGCCGGCGCCGGCTGGCTTCAAGGCCAAAAGTAGATTAATGTCTTTATTTGTTTCAATCACGATCTGTGCGCAGGCGTTATCAACGGAAATTTGCTTAATCGAAATGGTCTGGGGATTCAGGCTGGCTTCCATGCCGGAAACGCGGAGAGAACCCCATCTTAACAAATCCTGGGCCGTGACGCCGTCCACGGCGCGAAAATTATCAAACCAGGTATCGCCCTCGAACGTGGCGTTCGGCAGTTCATTCTGCGGTGTGCGAACATGAAAATTGCCGTCGAGGCCGAAGCTGGCATCCGGGATGAGCAAATTCAATTGGGATTCCAGATATGGATCCAATGTGTTCAAACCAAGATTATCAAAAGCGAAATGGAGGTCGGCGGTCAGCGGGGAGAAAGAAGCGCTGGCCTGAATCTTAATGCTGCCATTGGTATTCCAATGCAATGAAAGCTCGGCAGTGAGGTTGGATTTGGAAAAATTGGAGATATTTTTGGCCGTGAATGAAATGTCATCAAGGGCCAGCGTAGCCGGGCGGGAGTTGGCGAAATCCTCCAAATGCACTGAGCAGTTGGTATAACTGACCTCATGGATGATACCGGTCCATTCGTTCGTGCTGTTCAACAGCATCGTTACTGCGTTGGTAATCGAATGCAGAAGAAACATAACGACCCCGGCTTGATTGACGTCATTTTTCGGGGCGGCAATCTCAACGACGTTTACCGATTTGCTTTTGTCACGCAGCAAAAAAAGTTTGGCATCGGACGCCGCAATGCGCCCGACTTCGGCGTGGTGCGCTTCCAGGTCGGCACTGGCACCAGTCACGGCAAGGTGACGGACCTCGACAATGTCATTGGTGCTGCCCAACTCGGCGAGCTTGAAATTACGAAGGGCATAAGCGGCATTAGAGACGGCAGCGATGCGGTTGGATTTGCTCAATTCAAACCGGTAATCCGCATGGACACCAAATTGGCCGCTGCGGATGTTAAATTGCACGAGATCCTGATAGAGCGGCGCGAATTTATTCAGCGTGACATGGTCCACGGTCAACTGCCCTTCCGAGCGCAAGGGATCAAGGCAAACATAACCACGCCAGGAAAAATTCTCGCCCGCATCGGTGGTGCCAGCAAATGAATAGGGACTGTTGTTATCCGGGGCCGTATGAAAATTTTCCAGGTCCAGGTCCAGTGGGCCAATAATCCGCTTGAACGGAGTGCGAACCGTAAAATCCGCTACGGAAAGCCTGGCATCCATGATTTTCAAATGCCGGACATGCACCAGCAGCGGCTTGGAAGGTTGTTCGGGAGCTGCTGCAGGCGCGTTCGTGGAAAACTTTTGGACGAGGTCTGAGAAATTCAGCGTGTAATCCTTGTTCATCTGCGCCCGGGCATACGGGCGAACGACACTGATTTCCCGGAACGTCCATTCCTTTCGGAAAATTGAAGTGATTTGGAAACGCACATAAACTTCATCCCAGGAGACGAACGGCTCACCGTCTTTATCCTGGATGAGCAAACCGCGAATGGTGGTCGAGAAGGCAAAGGGATTGAGCTTTACCTGCTTAATCGAAACATTGCGGTCGAGTTGGGAGGACAGCTGTTTCACCGCAACTGCGCGAATAATGGGAGGCAAAATCAAAAACCCGGTAACGGTATAAAATAAGAAAAGCCCGAGAACCCAATAAATGAGTTTACGTTTCTTCGACAATATTGAACCCCACAGGTTTATCTTCATGACGCCTGAATTAAATATCTTCAGGAACACTCATGTAGTCAATTCGATATGTTTGAGAAAGGTCCCCTGCCCTTGCGCTATTGGGTGCAAAGGTAGATGCAAACATGTTTTCGGGGCAGGCCCTGGTTTTGGGTGAAGAAATCATCCACCAATTGAATATGGGGAAACTGCTTTTTCAGTGAGTCCGGCGCGTCCTGCTCGTTCCACGTGAGATAGATGGCTCTCGTGTCCGGTGTCACTTCGTAAGACGGCCAAAGGGTAAATTGCGAGCTGCCGTAAGGAGCAGGCGGCAAATACGTGTGCGGCTGGTCCGGCAAATAAAACGCCATGAGACTGGCACTCTGGTAATCGCTGCCCAATAACAGGTTCACTTTCTGGTCGGTGCGGACCTTCTGGAGATGCGTTACGAAATCCGGCCAGCCTTCGGCGCGGGCCAGCAAGTCAACTTTTGCAGGCAGATGAAAATTTTGGACGTCATGCAAAGCCGCCGTGGCAATGGCTGTGATGATAAATGCCGCGGTGACGATGCGCCGCCAAATCAGGCTGCGCGCCACAACTTCGCGCCAGTAAACCACCGTGAAGACAATCCCGGTCACGAGCGCAGGAACAGTCCAGTTCGGCTGGCCGGCGTTGTTGAGCGCGAAAAAACCAAACAAGGCATAGACCGGGAGGTACAGGCTCAAGAGGAAACGCACGCGCAGATCGTCGCGGTGATGCAAAAAAAGCGCCACAGCCGCCACAACGATGCCGGCCATAAAGAATGGTGAAATGACACCGAATTGTTCACCCACGAAACGGCTAAAGGGCGTGAGACTGATGTGAAAGGTATTCGTAACCCCGCTGCGTGAGTGCAACGCAATCAGGTGGACCCAGTGGGTCTGAATATTCCATATCAGTATCGGCAGGCTGGACAGAAGAAACGCCACCGACATGGCGATGGTTTTGCGGCTGATTAAAAGATGACGATATTCTTTCGCCCAAATCAGGAAAAAACCAATCCCGATCAACTGCACGCCGTTGGTAAATTTGGCGAGGAAGCCCGCGCCCACCGCCAGGCCAAGCCAGAACCACGTGGAAATTTTGTCATTATGCAAACCGTTCCAAAACAGCATGGCCGCCAGCGCCCAAAAAAATACGCTGGGCGTATCAATGGTCATGATGATGGAGCCTACAGCCATTTCGGGGATGACCAGCGCCATGAGCAGGCACCATAACGCCGTGCGTTCATCATAGAGCCGCCGTGCCAGCACAAAAATCAGCCAGCCGGTGGCGCTGCTCAACAGCACGGCAAAAAACCGGATGCCGAAGACGGTGTTGCCAAACATCTTGATGCCCACCCAGATGAACCACGCGACGAGCGGGCCTTTGTCCCGGTAGGAAAGCGCAGGATGCCGGGCCCAAAGCCAGTAGTACGCTTCGTCCGCGATCAACCCAACCTGGGTGGAATACCAAAGACGAAAGAGTGTCAGGACAGCAATGAGAAAAACCGCGAGTCGCGTGGGACTGGCCTGGCGAAGAAATGAAAGCATTAAGATTTTTGAGAGGTGGATTCCGTTACGCTGTCAGCCTGGACAATTTCCTGGACAATAAAAAGGGGCCGGTTTTTGGACTGTTCATAGATACGGCCAAGATATTCGCCAAACACACCGAACAAAAGAAGCTGAATTGTTCCAAAAATCGTGATGGCAGACATAATCGACGTCCAGCCCGGCACGAGAACACTCCCGCGAAAGATATGTTCATACAGAACGTAGACGATGTACCCGACGAAAACGCCAAACAGCAATAGCGAAAACACATACGCCAGCCGCAATGGCACGGCGGACATGGAAGCGATCCCGTCGAAAGCAAACCGCATCATTTTCCGGAACGGGTAATGCGTCTCGCCGGCGGCGCGGTCGGCGCGGTCGTAGAAAATCTGCGTTTGCGGAAATCCGATCCACGGCACGAGGCCGCGAAGAAAATGGTGCGTCTCCCGCAGGCGGGACAATTCGGTCAACGCGCGACGGCTCAGCAAACGGAAATCGCCGGTGTTGCGCGGGATTGGCACGCCGCTCAGTTTTTCTATCAGGAAATAAAAAAAATGGGCGGTAAACCGTTTGGTAAAGGTTTCGTTGCCCCGCTCGCGGCGCGTGGCATAAACGACGTCGTAGCCTTGGCGATACGCTTCCATCATTTGCGTGATGACTTCGGGCGGGTCTTGCAGATCCGCGTCCATGGAAACCACGGCTTCGCCGCGTGCTGTTTCCAGGCCGGCGACAAGGCAAAGTTGATGGCCGAAGTTGCGGGAAAGATTCACGCCGATCGAATCCGGCCGGCGGCGGCAATAATCCGCCATCAATTGCCAGCTTTTGTCTTTGCTGCCGTCGTTGACGAGCACGAGTTCCACGCGCCCATAGGCTTTCACCAGGTCAGCCCGGATCTTATCCAGGGCCGCAAAGAGCGCGGGCAGGACCAATTCCTCGTTATAAACGGGAATAACAATCGAGAGTGGATAGTTAGAGGAGCGGTCTGATTGCATGATACATTGCGCCGAAGCGTCAAGCAGGGCAACCAGGAGTGGAACTTGTCTTTGAAGAGGCCATATTCCAGCGGAAAATACCAATTTAGCAAAGGGCGTCAAGCACCTCCGGCGATGAGGAAAAGGCCTTATGTCCGCGAACTTTATTTTACCGCAATTTTTTCACTCGCTTTACAGGAGGGGCACACAAGGAAGATTCTTAATTCGCCCTCGCCTTCATTGAATTCCGCTTTGACCGTTAATTTGTACGACTGGCAGTGAAGGCATTGAACATTGAATTTCTCAAAAGGGCTGTCGCGGTTTGCCTTTCGCGGGGCGTACTCCTCTTTCCTCTGAAAATATCGGGCTCCATTCATGCCCCATTTTGTCATAGGGGTTGGACAACGGCAGTCCAACCGTCCTGTAAACAAGAAACTTCACCGGCAATTTCATTGTAATGCCGCCAGCTTTTTGGCCGCGTCCTGAAACGCTTCTTTATCTTCCGGGCTGTGCGGTTTTAAGGCGCAGCATTTTTCCAGTTCGGCGATTTCCAATTTTTTCTCGCCGGCGGCGCCATAGGCCATCGCGAGGCCGGCATGATTGAGAATGCTGTTGGGCGCCAGTTCGCAGGCTTTTTTAAAATTCTGAACGGCCTGCTCGAGGCTGGCCTGCGGAAGGCCGCCGTAAACCATTTTTACGTAAGCCCTCGACAGCAAGCCGACGTTGGCCATGGCATAATTCCAACGGCCCAGCAAATACCAGGCGACGTCCTGCCGCGGGTCGAGCGCGATGGCTTTCTCCGCTTCAGATTTAAAAATGCGGGAATAGGCCAGTTTGGTTTTGATATCGGTATAATTGCAGCTTTTTGCGTAGCAAACCGCGAGGCTGGAATGCGCCGTGGCATTGGTGGGGTTGTCCTGCACCGCCTGCTGCGCGCATGTGAGGGCGTGAGCCACTAAATCTTTCTGCACGGCCGCGGAGTTTGTCAGGTACGTGAGGTCACAATAACGCCGGGACAGCACGCATAAATAAACGGCATTGCTGCCTTCAGCCTGTTCATCCGCATGATAAATTTTTACCGCCTCCTGGATGTTACCGTCTTTTTGCGCAAGGTCGGCGCGGGCGAGTGAGTTGGTAAAGGCAGCATCTTCCGCCAGGACAACCCGGCAGATAAACAGGAACACAAAACCCGTTCCGATAATATTTAGAACATTTCGCATATCGGGCAAACAATTATACCACACCGGCAATCAGTGTCCTAAATTGAAAATTTCAGAGCAACACACGCGGTGGAAAGAGTTTTATCGAGCGTTTGAAGACAGTGATGCTATTTTGACCCGGGCAACTCTCCTTCACCCTGCCCTCTCCCGCTGGGAGAAGGTATTGCATTTGGACCATATTAGAAGGGTGCAAAAAACGGCTTAGTCAGGACGGCGTTGCCTGGCCATGTTGGCCTGCATATCCGCCAGTCCTTTGAGCGGGAGCTGAAGTACTGAGAAAGTTATCGCGGTTAAAAAGGGTGCGATGAAGAGCCAGGCCACCACTCCATGTAATTGCGCCATTCCGAATTCCTGCAAAAATTTTCCGGGCGATTCGTGAAATTTCTCGATCAATTCAGGAAGGGAAAGAGACATTTGCGGCGCATGCATCATCCATTCGCCCAGACGGATAAAAATCAAAAGCCAGGCCAGTTGCAACGGATAGACCAGCCAGTTAACCAACTGAATGACCGGCTGGTTCAATTTCAGCCGGACCGCGGCAATGGCGCATAACGCCGTGGTGGTGCCCAGCACCGGAAAGACGCCGAAGCTGAATCCCAGCGCGATGGTGAGCGCCATTTTTTGCGGCGTCACGCCCTGGACGAGTTGCGCTATGATGGGCGCGACCACGCGTTCACGCCAGAATTTCGCAAATGGCTGCATATCAGTCTTCAAAACGTTAAACCGATTCAATCCTATATCGGCAAGCGCCCCCCAGCGGGCAAATAGAAAAGTGTTACAAGTGTGTGACCGGAAGGTAACGGAAAGTTTTGCCGTCAAATAAGTTTTTAAACGCCACCATTCAAAAACCCGCCGGGCAGACGCACTCTGTTTATCATCCCCCAAAAGAGGGATGCCCAGACCGGGCTCATGTTGTTAACTTGCGTGGACAGCCCGGTATATGCACACTCCCAAAAATTTAAAACTACCTGCGGATTCTTCCGCAGCATCAGCCAATTCCGGAAAATACAAAAAGTCCTAACCAAAAGATACTCGAGTGAAACACATATTTATCGCCACAATTGCCACGCTGACATTTTTACTTCCCAACATTTCTCCGGCAGAACTTTCCCACGTGACCGTTTATGTCACGGCGCGCGATACGGGAGAGCGGCTCGCCAGGACTAACGATGAACAGCTCGCAGTGAGCGATCCGATCACTGAAAAACAGGAATACATCTTTGTGGATCCGTCAAAAACCTTCCAAACGGTTTTGGGCATTGGCGGCGCGCTTACGGATGCCTCGGCGGAAACGTTCTATAAACTTCCCAAAGAGAAACAACGCGAAATTCTCACCGCCTACTTCGATGATAAAAAAGGCATCGGTTATTCGCTGGGGCGCACGCACATTCATAGCTGTGATTTTTCCAGCGAGAGTTATACCTATGTACAGGACGGTGACGTAAACCTCGATACCTTTGATATCTCGCATGACCTGAAATATCGCGTTCCCTTTATCAAGGCCGCCCTAAAAACCGCGGGCAAAGATAATTTTACGTTGTACGCCAGCCCCTGGAGCCCGCCTGCATGGATGAAGGATAACACCAATATGCTGCATGGCGGCCATTTGTTGCCCAAGTACTATGACAGCTGGGCGCTCTACTTCTGCAAATTTATCAACGCCTATGCGAAAGAAGGCATTCCGATTTGGGGCGTGACGGTCCAAAACGAACCGTTAGCAGTACAAACCTGGGAGTCCTGCAACTTCACTGCTGAGGAGGAAGGAGAGTTTGTAAAACACAGTCTCGGGCCGGTGATGCAGCAAAATGGGCTGGGAGATAAAAAAATCCTTATTTGGGACCATAATCGCGGCCTGCTTTATCATTATGCTTCGACCATTTTGGATGACTCTGCTGCCGCTCAATACGTCTGGGGCGTCGCCTTTCACTGGTATGTCAATGACAGCTTCGACAATGTCAAACTCGTCAAAGAAGCTTATCCACAAACGCATATTCTATTGACTGAAGGCTGCAACGGACCATTTGATACCAACACGATCAACGACTGGTATTGGGGCGAGCGTTACGGTACTTCAATGGTCCACGACTTCAATAACGGCGCCGAGGGCTGGACAGATTGGAATGTGCTCCTGGATGAAAAAGGCGGCCCGAACCATGTCCAAAACTATTGTTTTGCTCCCATTCATGCTGACACCAAAACAGGCGAATTGGTCTACATGAATTCGTATTACTATATTGGCCACTTTTCAAAATTCATTCGGCCCGGTGCTAAACGAATCGTCAGCTCACCTTCGATCGATACGATTGAGACCACCGCTTTTGTCAATCCAGACGGGTCCATCGCCGTGGTGGTGCTAAATACGGCAGATAAACCCCAAACCTTTAACCTCTGGATTCAGGGCAAATCCGTTAAGAACACCAGCCCTGCACATTCAATTATAACATTTTTGATTACATAATTTTAAAAGTGTGCTACTATACGAGTATCAATCACGATACTCGTTAACCATATGCGCAATTTCTTTGTATTTTTGCGGGAAGTCCGCGTCCAGCGGCTTGCACTTGTTTTCACTTTATTTGCCTTTCCCATTCTCGCGACGAGCGCATTTGGCAACGTTCTATCAAATGCCAGTTTTGAATCGGGCTTTACCAACTGGTCCACATATGGTCCAAACAATTATATTGTGTCCGGGACGGCCCAGGCCGGCTCCAGCAGTTACAAGGCTTATGGCAGTTTCATCGGGGCTACCAACTTCGCCTGTGTTTATCAGGACAACGTCTCCACCCCGGGCGCTATTTATTCGGCCAATGGCTGGATAAACTCGCTGTCCACGGACGCCATTAATGGCCAGGATCAAATCTGGCTGGAAGTCAGCTTCCGCGATTCATCCTACAACGCCCTGGCGGTTTATCGTTCACCGGTAATCACCGCCGCCAACATCGCCTCATTCGGTGGATTCGGTAAGTGGATTAATTTGCAAATCACCAACCGTTGTTCCATCACGAACCCTTCCGCCTTTTTTATTTTAGCCAGCGCAGTGACCAATACAGCGACGTCACTGACCGCTCCCGCGGGAACAGCTTACGTGTGCTACCTGATGGTTTTTGAACAGGGACCCGATAACGCCAACGGCTCGATGTATTACGACAACCTTACTTTAAACCAAACCGGCGGCACGCAGGTGCCAAACCCAACCACCCAATGGAACATCGTTTGGAGCGATGAATTCAATGGCAAAACCATCAACACGAATATCTGGGCATTTGAGACCGGCAACAATGGCGGCTGGGGAAACAATGAACTGGAATATTATACCTCAAACTCCTTAAACGCTTACGTCACTAATGGATTACTGCATATCGTGGCGCTGCAACAAAGCACCAACGGTTACTCCTATACCTCGGCGCGCATGAAAACGCAGAATAATTTTAGCACCACCTATGGGCGGATCGTCTGGAGGGCTGCGTTACCCGCCGGCACCGGCATGTGGCCGGCGCTGTGGATGCTGGGATCCAATTTCTCCAGTGTCGGCTGGCCGGCCTGTGGTGAGATTGACGTGATGGAAGAAAATGGCACGTACACCAACCAGGTCCAGAGCACGATTCACTCCGGCAACGTGAACAACCAGGATGCCTACGAAACCGCCCTTTACACATTGCCGTCCGGAAATAATGCGACGAATTTCCATACCTACATGGTTCAATGGCAGTATGGGTCCATTAGTTTCTCGGTGGATGGCAATGTCTTTGAGACGCAAACCACCTGGGGCAGCCCCAATCTGCCCAGCCCAAACAGCCCGTATCCAACACCGTTTAATGCGCCATTTTTTCTTCTCATGAATCTCGCTGTCGGCGGCAACTACGTTGGGAATCCTTCCATCACCGACATCAATTCCGGCACCGTCTTCCCGGCCCAGATACTTGTGGATTACGTGCGTGTTTATGAACTGACCGCTCCCATGGCGCTTACCGTAACCAAACAATCTAACTCTCTCAAATTTACCTGGCCTACCAACATTGTTGCCCATTTGCAGGCGCAAACCAATTCCCTGCAAGGCACCTGGTATGATGTTGCGAATTCGACGAATCCCTTTGTCTTATCCCCTCCTCTCTCCAACGCCCCCGTTTTTTACCGGCTGGAATCTCCGTAGTATTTTCGTCCTCCCGATACCGCACAAACATGTTTTTTAGCGCGAGGCGATGATGTGCTATAATGGTATCGTATCACTTTTTTCGAAGCCAATTATGTCCGTAAGTTTATTAGCGTTGTCTTGTTACCGTACTTTTTTTTCACATTCCGACACACAAAAATTCAAATTGTTTATTTAAAGCCATTTAGGCTGATGAAAATAATTAAATAAATTGTTGACGCAAACCCATTCACGTGATACAAAATACTACAACAATCCCGACGATGAATTTACGTGTTTCAATGAACCCATTGAACGTTACTAAACTACAGGTTAACTCACCCCACCCAACCAGTTTGGCTGCCCAGCCGGATAATCAGTCTGGTCGACGCATATCCGGCGCCTTCACCTTGATTGAGCTGTTAGTGGTTATTGCCATCATAGCCATCCTTGCGGCAATTCTATTGCCAGTGTTGAGTCAGGCCAAGGAACGGGCGAACCGGGCCATAGACGGGAATAATCTGCGCCAGATTGGCGTTGGCACAATCATTTATGCCACAGACAATCACGACTTCGTAATACCCGCCAAACCAGACGACAACGATAACAATTCGCCGGGTAACCCCCCGTTTGTGCAGTATGCTATCGCTTCGGCGTACACCAATTCACTCGCAGGAGTGGGTCTACCGCTAGCCATTAATGCTCCGTGTGTTTGGTCGGATCCCGAAATCCCAGGATTGCCGTTCCCTGATACAAGCGATTATCCGCAATGGATCATCGGCTACCAATATTTTGGAGGTATCACCCAATGGACGCCTAATGGCAGCACTAGCGGCACCTTGATCTCGGGAACCCATAGTCCGGTTAAACTCAATAGCCAGACTAAACCGTATTGGTGCCTGGCGGCGGATTTGATGGCCAAAATCAGCGGTTCCTGGGGTGGTTCTGAGACTCTGGTCACAGCGCCGACCATTGTTAAATCCTATAAATCCTGGCCTCCGCATAAAAGGTCGCATGCGACATACATGGATGGTGGAACTGAGGTGTTTGTGGACGGTTCAGCCTCCTGGCAGAAAGTTGAGACGATGCATAATTTTACGAGTTGGACTTCTGGCAACCAAATGTGGTTTTACCAAAGAATGGACGATTTTACGTTTGGGTCGACGATTGAGGCCGGTACTTTAAAATGGAACGGTGGGAACTAAGCAGCTACTTCAAATTCCCCACTTGGGCGGGAACAAATCTACTAAATAATTGAAATAAATGTTGACGCAAACGGATTCACGTGATACGAAGTATTACAACAAGCCCCGTACGATGAACCTACGCACTTCACGCAGTGCTTTTACGTTGATTGAGCTTTTGGTTGTGATCGCCATCATTGCCATTCTGGCGGCGATTCTTTTGCCTGTACTGGCCAAAGCGCAGGCCAAAGCGCAGGCGATCAGGTGCCTCAATAATAACCGGCAAATCGGGATCGGCATGCTGGTGTATGCCAATGATGCTAATGATATTCCACCCCCTTTAAATACGGATGCCTATCCCCCACCCAATCCTGAACCCGTAGGCGTCTATTGGTGGTTTGAATATCTGGCCAATGGCAAATACGTGACGACGGACGTGAATACCAATTCGGAAGGCAACGTCTGGCGCTGTCCATCGGTGCAGGCTGCGGATTTGTTAGGCTCCGGCACCTACGGCATTCAGTTGGAAGGCTACGGCCCGATGGAAGGCAACCCGATGCAATCGGGGGTGTACTATCCCAATAACCCGGATGTCTCAGCAAATAATACAGCCGGCATTATCCGTTTCGGTTATGTCAATGGCATAGCCCAGGGCAGCCGAAAATTGACCAAACTAAGGCGCTCCGCGCAAATGTGGTTAACTGGCGATGTGGGGGTTCCAAAAATTGCCGCCCAGGTGTCAGTTAACGCATATCCCAGTGGCGGCTATATCACAGAGTTCAGCACCCGTCAGCCTTACCGTCCCGGGTTGCTTCCCGGCCAAGGCTGGGCCGGCGCATCTGCAAGCATGCCCAATATGAAAGAGGCAGCCTGCCGCCATACCCGGCGCGCGGTCTTTTGTTGTTGCGATGGCCATTCCGAAACCTGGCGATGGGAAGACCTGGTATCGGATAAGAACGACGTCTTTGCCATTTATTCCTATTAAACAAATTTAACGACCAATGCTCTCCTCCAAACCTCACCGTAACCCCGAAAAAAAGTGCTGCTGACCAGACACACGTTGTTATGAAAACTCGAAACATCCCCATAAACCTCCCAAACATAAATCCATCATTGAGCGAACGCCGCCGTATTCCAGCGACGCTCGTTTTCACAACCATCCTCCTGTTGCTTACCCTGTCCGTCAAGGCGGGTAACATACTGGTGAATCCCAGTTTTGATTTAAATCCTCTCTTTGCCTCAGGGAGCTGGTCGCAAAATGCTACCGTCACCTGGAGCATGAATCAGGGCACAGCCTGGGCACCACGCAATCTGACTCACAGTGGCGCTAATTCCCTTTGGATGCAGGGCGTCTACGTGGGAGGCGGCTACGCCGCGCAGGACTTCGCCTGCTTTCCCGGAAACAGCTATACCGCGGATTGCTGGTATTCCGCGTATACGGCCCAGAACGGGAGTATCGGCGGGAGCGGTGGCGGCGGGAGCGGTCTCTTCGCTAACGATGCTGCCGGCAATGAAGATGGATGGATTGAAGTGCAGTTCCTTGGCACAGGTAACACTTTGCTTGCGGATTACAAGTCCACCATCATTACTCCGGCCTTCTGCAACAATGCCGCGGCTACCGAGACTTTGGTGACCAATGCCTACGGCACCTATTTGCCCTGGCAGGATTTTCCTGTGACCAACCAGTATGACGTCAGCACCATCACGACCGGGGCAGATCCCGCCCTCAACGGGACGATCACCAATGTCCTGGGTGCGGGGCAAGTGATGGTAGCGCCGCCGGGAACAGTTAAAGTAGAATTCAGGGTAAGCATGTTTCAGGCGCAATACGAAGCAGGCGCTCCTTTCTATGATGACGCCACTTTAAACCAGGTGGGTGGCCCGTCCCAGTCGGTCATTGGAAACCTGTCTCCCGACGGTACGACATTTTTCAGTACCAACGCTAACTTTACTTTCAATATCACCTCCGCTTCCGCGGGCGGCGCGCCGCTGCCTACCAATGCGACCAGCAACGTCGGCATCATTGTGAATGGCCAGAACAAAACCAGCAGCCTGCAGTTTAGCGGGCCGTCCACCAATTTGTCAGTGACCCTGCCGGGTCTGGCAACGAATACGGTCTACAACATCAGCGTCTTCTCGACCAACAGTGTTGGTTTGACCACCTCCAAATCCGTCTCTTTTGATACGTTCCCCGCTAACGTTTTCATCGTCAGCGCGGAAGACTACGACTACACGAACGGCCAGTTCATTGAAAACCCGACACCCACCTCCGCTCCGGCTCCGAACAGCTATTACGGATTGGCGGGTACTTTAGGCGTGGATGACTCCACCTACGGTGGCACGGGCATTCTGCCTGGTAATGGCGCCAGCCAGCTTGTTCGGTCAGACAACAACGTGGCTATCCAACGCGCCGGCGATATCCAATTGCCTCTTTATGCCGCCCAGAATGACCCGAATGTGTATAACGTCCAAATCGCGTATAATAATGCCGGCAACTGGGAGAATTACACGAGGAGTTATCCGGTGGGTAATTATATTGTCTATATGCGGTACAATAATGCCACTGCGGGCGCCTATGAAAGCCTCAACCTGGTGACCAGCGGAGCCGGAACCTCAAGCCAAACAGTCACCAACCTGGGTCAATTTATCGGCGCCGCCATAGGGGCCAATTATGCTTGGGTACCCCTGACGGATATTTACGGCAATTCCGTCATCTTTAATTTGCCGGCGGGACAACATACGCTGCAATTATTGAGCGGCAACCTTGAAAACTTCGTTGACTTCATCTTTGTTCCGGCGAGCGGCACCTTCCCGCCAGTCATTAACAATTTGAATCCGAACCTGCTCAATTCACCGATTAATACGAATATATTCCTGCAAGTCACGAATATTACTTACTCGGTCAGCTCTCACTTCAGCACGGTGGCGCAAAGCGCGATTCACACCGTGGTAAACGGGGTTGATATCTCGTCCAAGGCCACCTACACCGGCAATAATACTGCCTGGAATGTCAGTGTGCCCTGCCCGCAAAACCAGTTGATTAACCTGTCTATCTTCGCCACGGATGCCACGGGCGCGTCCAATACGGTCTCGGAGACCTTTGACACGTTCAGCCAGAGCAACTACATGGTTAATGCTCAAGATTTTGACTTCAATAGCGGTCAATTCATTGACAACCCGATCCCGACTGCGCCGCTCTTCCTTGCCACCAACAGCTATTATGCCGGTGGCGTTGACCAGGCCAATTTTGCGGTATCCAATATCGATTATTATGGCGCTCAACAAACTGGAGCTGCGTTCCCTTATCGTCCTCTTGATGTCGATATCGGCCAGGAAGTCACCACCGACTTCTTGCGCGCCCAATTCTACAACGCCGATGGCCAGGGTGATAATGCCAGCGATTATGACATTGGCTATTGGAACAATGGATTCTGGGAAAACTATACCCGCACCTATCCGGCGGGCACCTACAATGTCTATGCCCGCCTGGCTGGCGGTAATGGACCTTTCAGCGGTACTACCTTGTCCATGGTCACCGCAGGCAGAGGGACAACATCCCAAACTACCAAGGTGCTGGGCACGTTTGCCGATCCTGCCCCGGCAGGCTGGGCGACCTGGCACTGGGTGCCCATGATGGCCAGTAATCAACTCGCGACGATTACCCTCGGCGGCGTAGAAACCCTGAGGCTCACGAGTGGAAATAACCTCAATGCACACTTCTTTATGCTCGTACCGGCGACTTCAGGGCCGCCGACGTTGACTGTGACCGTAAGCGGCTCCGCCGTTACGCTTCACTTCCCGACGGTAAGCGGGCACAATTATACTGTGCTTTACAATAACACCCTCGGCACTGGCACCTGGCAGCCGTTGTCTGCCTCCATCCCTGGTGACGGCACGGTCAAGACTGTGCCTGACACCATTACGGGGAAGACACGGTTCTACGTATTGCAGATACAGTAAAACTGGGGGGACAGTTGAAGCGCGAATAACAACAAGGGTCGGCGCCGACGCAAGTGGGCGCCGACCTTTGATTTGAAAATAAAGATTATGAACTTGAAAAAAAACGTCTGTTCCCGGGCGCGAAGAGGGATGCAGATGGCGGGCACGATCCAAACGTTGCTTTGTGGTTCGGTCCTTTCCCTTGGTCTCATGGCCATTGGATTTGGAACCTATGAAGCACAGGGCGGCTGGAAGCTGGTTTGGGCTGATGAAT
>DATJXK010000137.1:0-6558 GCA_035500235.1 Pseudomonadales bacterium
GGGGAGACTTGAGCCGCTTGGGAAGCGGCGAAAGGAATTTGTTCCGCAGAGCGGAACGAAGGTCGCATGCGACCGAGCGAGCGGGCGCGAGCGAGTCAGCGCCGGGGTGAGGGCGAGCTTCTTCACAGCCGAGTCCGCGAGGCCCTGTTTAAAAAGTTCATGGGGAGGGCCGGGGTGAGGGGCAATCGGAAGAAAGCCTTTCATTTCAAGGTAATAAAAAACCGTTGCAAATCGGTTACACTTTTTTCAAAAATGGCACGTCCATATGAACAAACCCGCCCAACGAATCATCATTTATGGATTACTGGCCGCCATTGCCGTGGCCCTCTACTCCCTTTACCTGGCCAATCGTGCTCAGGAAACTTCCTGGCAGGCCAGGCTCACGCCGGTGGATCTGCGTTGCAACAGCCTAAAAAACCCTACCGGCCTTGACGATCCCCGGCCGGTGCTCAGTTGGATTTTAAATTCCACCGGCCGCGGCCATGAACAGGCGGCCTATGAAATTCTGGTCGCCTCCTCCCGGCAAAACCTCGCGGCGAACAAGGGAGACTTATGGGACAGCGGCAGGTTGAACTCCGGCCAATCCATCCAGGTGCCTTACGCCGGCAAACCGCTCGCGTCCAGCGCGTTTTATTTCTGGAAGGTGCGGATCTGGGACACGAAGGGCGCGTCCTCGGAATGGAGCGAACCCGCTTTTTGGACCATGGGTTTGCTGGAAGCCACCAACTGGACCGCAAAATGGATTGGCCTCGATGGGGAATCCACCACCAATAAATTCCGTCCATTACCGGCGCGTTGGTTGCGCAAGGAATTTGCCCTGCCGGATAACGTGCGGCGCGCCACAGTTTACTTTTCAGGCCTCGGCTGGTCGGAACTTTACATCAACGGCCAAAAAATCGGCGACTACGTCCTGTCGCCGCCCTTGAGCGAATATCACCGGCGCGACTATTACGAAACGTACGAAGTCGGCCGCCTGTTGAAATCGGGCACCAACGCCATCGGCGTCGTACTGGGCAACGGCCGCTTCTATGCCCCCCGCACCAACGCGTTTAATTCCGGCTTTCCCAAATTACTTTTGGAACTCGACATCGAATTCGCCGACGGCACTACCACCACTCTCATCAGCGACGAATCCTGGAAGCTGACCACGAACGGGCCCATCGTTGCCAACAACGACTACGACGGCGAAGATTACGACGCCCGGAAGGAATTTCCCGGCTGGAGCAGCGCCGGTTTTAATGATTCCACCTGGCAATCGGCCCAGGTCGTTTCCCCGCCCGGCGGCGAACTATCCGGCATTCGCCAGAATCCCATGCGTATCACCGGAGAAATTAAGCCCGTGACCATGAAAGAATTGAAGCCCGGCGTTTACGTTTTTGACATGGGACAAAATATGGTCGGCTGGTGCCGCCTCAAAGTACAAGGCCCCGCAGGCACGGAAGTCGGCATGCGTTTTGCCGAAACTCTGGACGATAGCGGCGAGCTTTATACCAATAATCTGCGCACCGCGCGCGCGACCGATATTTACACGCTCAAAGGCCAGGGACAGGAAGTTTGGGAACCGCGCTTCACCCTGCACGGCTTCCGCTACGTCGAACTAACCGGTTATCCCGGCAAACCTTCGCTGGATACGCTGACTGGTTGCGTAGTGAATGATGATATGCCCATGACCGGCAGCTTCGAATGCTCCAATCCTCTGCTCAACCAAATCTACCATAATATCGTCTGGGGCGTGCGCGGCAATTATCGCAGCATCCCTACCGATTGCCCGCAACGCGATGAACGCCAGGGCTGGCTCGGCGACCGCGCCGAGGAATCGCGCGGTGAAACATATTTCTTCGATAATGACGCGCTTTATTCCAAATGGCTTGTGGACATAACCGATGCGCAAAGGACCAATGGCACATTCTCCGATGTCAGCCCGGCCTACTGGCACAACTACCGCGACAACGTCACCTGGCCCAGCGCCAGCATCATGATTCCCGCCATGCTGCGCGACCAGTTCGGCGATACCCAGGCCATCGCCGAGCACTATGACAGCGCCAAAAAATGGATTGAACACATGGAAACGTTCGTCACCAATGGCATTATCACCAAAGATAACTACGGCGATTGGTGCATGCCGCCGGAAGACCCCAGGATTATCCATTCCCACGATACCAACCGCATTACCCATCCGGCGCTGTTGGCGACGCCATTCTTTTATCACGATTTGAAGTTGATGCAGGACTACGCGTTGCAACTGGGCAAAACGAATGACGCCGAGGACTTCGGAAACGCCGCCACCCAAATCAGGGTTGCTTTCAATACCCAATATCTCAATCGCGAGACCGGCCAGTATGACAACGGCACGCCTACCTCCTCCGTCCTGCCCCTCGCCTTCGACATGGTGCCCGACGACATGCACCAAAAAGTGTTCGATTATCTCGTCAACAAATTGACCAACGATTGGCACAGCCACATCGGCACCGGGCTCGTCGGCGCCAAATACCTTATGCGCGTGCTGTCGGACAACGGCCGTCCCGACCTCGCCTACACCATCGTCACACAAACCAATTACCCAAGCTGGGGTTATATGGCGGACCACGGCGCGACTACTACCTGGGAATTGTGGAATGGCGACACCGCCGACCCCAGCATGAATTCCGGCAACCACGTCATGCTCATCGGCGACGTCGGGATCTGGCTCTACGAAAACCTCGCCGGCATCATGCCCGACCCCGAGCAGCCCGGCTTCAAGCACATCCTCATGCAACCAACACCCGTTGCCGATCTGACCTGGGTGAAAGCTTCACATCTGTCACCTTACGGCTGGATTAGCAGCCAATGGCAAAAAAACGGCAACGAATTCCAGTGGCAAATCAAAATCCCCACCGGCACCACTGCTACCATCTATCTGCCAGCCGCAACGGCGGCAGACATCACCGAAAGCGGACAACCATTGGCCAATGCCATCGGCGTGAAATTGCTCGGCACCAACAATGGCAAGGTCGTCGCCGACATCGAATCCGGCTCCTACAATTTCGCGTGCAAGACCGGCCAGTAATAGAAATCTCAAGGGTGGCGAAGCCCAAAACGTTAACGCTAATATTGATAAACTCGACACCTATTTGTCACCTTGGGCCGAATTGACACAGGGAATGCCTTTTGCTATTCTCCCCGCCCAAGGCCATGAGCGTCTCGTTAAATCAACATGTGCTAGTGTTGAATCGGCTTTGGCAGGCAGTCAATGTCTGCACCGCCCGGCGCGCCCTTACGCTGCTTTTTCAGGGGCAGGCGCAGGTCGTTGTGAATGCCGATGACGGCTCCTTCCGCACCTTCAATTTCAATGAGTGGCGCGACCTCTCCGAAGGCGCGCCCAATGACGAGTCCATCCATGCGATTTCCTTCCGCATCCGCGTGCCGCGCATCATCCTGCTTTTGATTTACGATCGTTTGCCGAAGAAAGAAGTCAAATTCACGCGCCACAACATCTTTGAACGCGATAAAAACACCTGCCAATACTGCGGCATCGTCTTTGAGCGCAAAGACTTGAATTTGGACCACGTCATCCCGCGCGATCGCGGCGGCCCGACCACGTGGGAAAACATCGTTTGCTCCTGCATCGAATGTAACACCAAAAAGGCCAACCACACTCCCCAGGAAGCCGGTTTGCATCTCATTCGCAAGCCCAAGCGGCCCAAGTGGCGGCCATTTGTGCAAATCAATTTCAGCCTGCACCGTCACGATAGCTGGAAACATTTCATCGACCTCGCCTACTGGAACGTTGAACTCGGTGAGGAACCGTAGCTCTCTAAAAATTTCTCTTCACGCCGCTAAATTTCTGGCGTCTGTCCTCTGTTTTTCGCCGTCTTAACATATCTTAACTTTGACGTCCGGCTTTGATGGATTACGTATGGTTCATAGCGAAAGGAAAAATCAATGGACCACACAAATAATACATCCAAAAACGTTCTCGGCCCCGACTTCGAGATTAAAGGCAATATCAAATTCACGGGCGAACTCGCCTTCGACGGCAAGCTGGACGGCGAAATTCACACGGAAGGCACCCTGACCCTCGGCGACAGCGCGGTCGTCAACGGCAACATTAATGCGCAATCCGTCATCGTTCGCGGGAAGGTTAACGGCAACATCACCGCCAAGGAAAAGATTGAGATTAAAGCCAGGGCGGAATTGTTTGGCGATATTCGCGCAACGAAACTGGCCATCGAGGAGGGCGTGACGTTTGTCGGCAAGACCGAGGTGAACCCCAATAAGGTGAGCCCCGTGCCGCCCCTGCCGCGCAACAATGAAGCGCCCAAAGCGCCTGAGCTCGCTAAATCCCGTTAGTCCGCCTGAACATTGAATGCCGGCCAGGCTACAGGACCAGGTCCTGCTGGCGTGCCCCCATTGCGGCCACCAGCAGCCGGAATCCCGCGAGGCGTTTTCCACAATTTGTAAAAGTTGCGGGCAGCACCTTCGCGTCCAGGAAATCCTCAAGCCGTCGGCGAAGGCCCCGGATCGAGCGCCGAAAAAAAAGCTCATCACCTGTTTCGAATGCGGCGCTGAACTGGCCGTGCCTCTTGGGGCCGAATCCACGATGTGCAAACAGTGCAGCGCCTATGTGGACCTGCACGATTACACCATCACCTCTTCCCTGGCGAAAAACTTCAAGACCAAAGGCACCTTCATCATCGAACCCAAAGGCTGGGTGTTCAATACCGAGAGCTCCGTCGGCGACGCCGTCATCAAGGGCAAATTCCACGGCAAACTCACCGTCGAACGCTCATTGACCATCCATTCCACCGCCGAGATGAAGGGCAGTTTGACTGCCGGACAGTTGGTCGTCCCGCCTAAAAATCATTTCCGCTGGCCCAACCAAATCAAAGTAGGCTCAGCAGAAATTGCCGGTGAACTGGCGGCCGATCTTTGGGCCGAAGGAACGGTCATTATAAAAGCAGACGCGCGATTATTTGGGAATGTGGACGCGCGAAATATTGTCGTTGAAGACGGCGCGATCATCGTCGGCAAAATGCAAATCGGCGCGCGGAATGGTAAGGAACAGGGCAAGCTCTTGTGATGTATACAGGTGTCTGATTGCTCCTCTCCTCTAACTTCCGTTTCCCAGCCTCTGTCCTCTGATTTTTTCTGGCTTCCGCCCTCTGCCTTCTGTATTCTGGTAGGTAGTGGCGTGTTCGTCTATCGGTTAGGACACGGCCCTCTCAAGGCTGAAAGACGGGTTCGATTCCCGTACGCGCTACCAATTTAAGAAGAAATCCCCGCCCTCCAGTATCGCGTGGTTCTCACGCATTAAGCGTGAGAACGGCGCGTCAATTCCGGCAGGTACCTCACAGATTTCAGGGTTTTCGTTGAAAAACCGCATTGGCATTACCAGTGCTATAGTGGCGCTTAATCAGCAAAAGATCTCACTATTCATTCAGTCTAGGCAGTACACGCCATGATATGATGGATACAGCAAATACCCACCGGCGCCGGCCATCCTGGCCAGTTGTGGCCATTGTCATTCTGACATGGTCGGTGATGACATTGCCTCTCAAGGCAGAGATTCAGGACGTGCGAAAAGAAATCGCCCAACAATCGGAATGGAATCGTGCCATCCATTTTCCAGATGGCCACATGCCTCCGAAACACGATTGGAGGAACCAACGACCTTTGCCGCAGGGAAAAACGCAGCCTCCGCCTGGCGGCTGGGGTTACGGCTTTATTTTTTACAGTGACGCCCTTTATTGGACGAATTCCACGGTCGCGGATTATTATGTGGTGGCGCCAACCCTTCTGGGCGGGTACGTCCAGTATCTCTATCTCACGTCGACGTGCCGCGCTCCACTCGGGACTGAGTCGCTCGTTGAGTACGAAAATAATCGTGAGTGCTTTTTCATGGTCTACGATTGGGCCAGGTACCCGGCCCTTCCCAATCCATGGGTAGTAGTCATGGATCTGCCAGGTAATCCCCAATACCTAACCACGCGACCGGATGAGTTCGGCGTTATGAGACAAATGGTCCATCTGCGCAATGGGACTTATTACCTGGGATTTAACGGCATCTACAACTGGCAGAACCGGGTGATGCTGTTTAATTTCAACCGTGGTGACTGGGACCTGATTTATTCCTATAACTACACCACGCTGACCTTTACTCGCAACCAGATCCAAAACGGTGGTTTTAATTGGGGACCCATCGTAGAGACATTCGGAGATTATACGAATGTGAGCCCGGTCGGTTTTGACCTGGTCCGGCTGTTCCAGGACGACAATCCCTCTCCGTTTTGGCTCAACACCAACAATTCTTATGTCACTATGGCAGCGCCCTGGCAGGTGCTCACGGTAGCATCCAACACCAGCTACACTGTCGCCGTCAGTTCAACCAACCTGAGTGTCAATTCCTACAATCTGGGCACCTTATGCGTGACCGCCAGCACCAATGCCGCCTCGTTTTCATTAAGTCCGCCGGCCGGTGTCATTTCGCCCAACTGGGTGATCACCCCCAGCGGCAATAGCTGGGAGAAAACCGTTGCCGGACTGCCTCCGGGTGACTACTCCATTACGTTCAATCCTGTG
>DATJXK010000138.1:0-22656 GCA_035500235.1 Pseudomonadales bacterium
CTCAAGGCGGTGCCGGTGATTATTTTTTCCACTAATTCAATTATTGAATCGCAGGATGAACCGGTGCTGGAAGGAGCTTCGAGACGTCTTTTAAAATCCCAATGTTCTCCGCCGTTGATGCTTTTGGCGATCCGTGACACGCTGGCGGCCAGGGCGACTGCCGATGCTGCGGCAAAAAAGACATCAAAAACGGCAACGATGTCGGATATAGACTACGAACCGAGCACGGCGCAGAGAGCCGAAGCAGCAATAGTAGATTAGAATTTTTCAATATTTTTTACCGCTGAACGGTGGCAGTGTTTTTTCATACACTTCAGGCAGGACGGGGAGGTTTCGCATTTCTGACGTTTAAAAAATAGCGGTAGTCACTAACTATGAGTTTTGAAGGCCTTGTGAGAAAATGCGGGCATGATAGACGCAAATGGTCTGAAGACCTGTAAAATCACTAACGGCGCTCTCAAAGGCGAAATGCTGCCGCGGCGGCTTAAATTCTTTGCCTGGGGCGATAACAAATCCACAGACGGAAACTTCCGCGCGGGCGACCGAACATCATCCGAACTTCCGGCAAACCAAAAAAAATACGGTTTCGAACGGGTGGCGATTGATTTCAATCATTGCTCAGTACCGGGCACGGATACCTACAAGGACCTGCTCAAGGTGGGTCAACCGCCGTTAATATTCGGATACGGACGAGTCGAAGCCGTGCCGAATGATGGAATCTATTTGGAGGACATCATCTGGACGCCGCTCGGTGTACAACATGCGAGAAATTTCGAAGACTTATCGCCGGCAATCCAGGATGAAGACGGTGAAGTAACGCTGGTGCATTCGGTAGCATTGACTCCAAACGGCAAGGTGGAAGGACTGGAATTTTTTACGGCAACGCAAGCCGTGCTGGAAAATCAGGCCGCACCACCAACGGAACTGGCAGAAAAAAAACTGACGTTGTTATCCGTAGCGCAGATGCTGAATTTGCCGGAGACAGCGGAGGAAAAGGAAGTGCTGGAGAAGCTCAAGAACGTGCTGTGTCTCGCATTAAGTAAGCCAAATACGGAGGCCGGAGAGATTACGGCTCTTAGCGCTCGTATTCAAATATTGGAAGAACACTTCAAAAAAACGGCCGACGGAGGACAGGAAGCAGAACGATCCCGGATGGTGACCTTGCTGTCGGCAGAGGGAAAATCGCCGAAACGCGAAGATGGCGCGGCGTATTCGCGGGATGAATTGTTGGCGCTGGACGTGCCAACGCTGAAATTGCTACACGCGAACACACCGGCAACGGTGCCGCTATCGGCAAGGGGAATGACGAGCCAGATTGATGGGCAGGGGCGGTTCGTATCGAAGGATTCTCAGGGAAACATGAGGGTGGACCTGGCGGGAATATTTGATAGCGAGAACCAAAGGAATGGGCAGGCGATGCCGAAACTGGCCTAGCACCGCCCAGCATAGATTATTGCAGAAGGCTCAACTCTTGGAGTTGAGCCTTTTTTTGTTTAAATACGCAACGGTTCCTGGCTGGAATTTATCTTTTTTGAGGTTGCGTTTCGAAATTTGAGGGTGAATATTGGTTTTGTAATCCAAAAAACCATTAAATCTTATGCGTAATCGTGCGGCTGAAGTCGATTGGCGGACGTATTTGGATGCGTCGTTGTTTCCCCTCAAAATTTATACCGTGCTGGCAGTAGTTTGGATGGTGATCTGGCATGCCTGTTTGCCGACCTATCCTCCATACCCATCGAATTTCGCCCCATTGGCGGATCCTGTTATTATGGCCATGGATGATTTTTATACCTTCGCGAGTTTTGTTGCGGCAGGATATCTTTTTTGTGGGCTTATCTTGTTAGCTGGGGGAATTATTCAGGTTGGTCTTTGTTCTCGACGCGCTTGGATTTGGAGTCTTTCGTTCGCTGTGGCGGCACTGATTATCGGTATTGGCATGGCATATTTTGCCGGGGGGATTGCCCAGATTGCATCCGGCGAATTGGTGCAAGTCTTGTCTTAAACCTGTCATGCAATACGACTGAACTCCCTTCGGTACCTTCAAATTTCTTCCGTTCGTATTCAAAAATTTCGGCGGGTACTTTTATTTATTTTCAATTAATTACCAGTTGAAAATCGCCTTAACGCGGAAAAATAAATCGTGTTAAGCGCTTAACTTCAACAAGTTATTCTTCATTCGCTCTTCCGTTTTTCTTCAAAAAAATAGCGGTAGTCACTAACTATAGGTTTTGGAGGAGTCGTGAGAAGATGCGTGCATGGCGGTTATCACCGCGGCCTTTGTGCTCACGTGAGCGCGCCTTTGGCACTCACCAAAGTGGCGAAATGCCGGGCCACAACGTTCGAACAATTGAAATAAAAGTATGAAGACTCTGTTAACGATGGCGGACCTGGCAGCACGGCGCGGCACGGACAAGGAGATCGGGCTGGTGCAGCAAATCATCAACTACTCCCCGGAAATCACCACGGTGATGGGCCGGACAATCCCGGGCACGTTTGCGACGGCGAAGGTGCAAATCGGCATTCCCAAGGGTGGCGCATTTCGCTTGTATCAATTGTCCAACGTTGAATAAAGCTATCTTGCTAAGTCAAAATGACGAAATACATTGGTAAAGGCCGATATCGGAATCAAATTGCTAACCGGGCGCGTTACCTCAACACCGGCACTGGCAGGTTCTGGACGATGGATACCTACCAAGGCAACAACGAAGATTCGTTGAGCCTGCACAAATACCTCTATGGGGCCGATGATCCCGTCAATCTAATGGACCCGTCAGGAAATGACTATGGGTCGTTCGATATAATACTGGCTTCCATTTTAAGACCATTAATGGGTTTCTTTGAGTCGGCGGGCGGCGCTCCAGTAGCGTCTGAATCAGGGCTCGGCTCTTTTGCTGCATACACGCCTCGTATAAGCAGTAAAGCTTTTTGGAGCGCATATGCACCTGTGGACTATGACGATGATCATATTCCTGAGGGCCAGAAGGACAAGGTCTGGTTATTGGTCGGCGGATCTCTCGACGTGAATTATGGGCCTCCAAAAGATAACGACACCTGTGCGACGCGGATGAGTTATGCTCTAAATCGGAGCGGCCTTTTGATACCCTATATACCGCATGTTACAGAGCTTAACCGTAAAACTGTTGTTGATCAACACGGCAAAGCTGGAGATGGTTATCGGTATATCGTCGGGGCTATTCCTGCTGCTGTCACCGATGCAATAGTGCAGCAATTGAATGCATCAGAATCTTCTAAGGCAATCGAATCGCTTCTACGAAAACATGGGACAAAAGTACAGACTATTGAAATTGCCGACCCATTGGAGTTTAACGAGTCACTCGCCGGACGCAAGTGGTCCCAAATAGCTGCTCTTGGCGGTATGGGTATCCGCGTTCCTGGTGTGTTTCAATTTGATTTGGAAGGCTCTGAGTCACCCGCAGAATTACATTGATACAACCATTTTGGGAGCTAAACGCGCACGAATTTGCACCACAGAATCGGCTTTTAGGAGGGGGGACGCTTTACTCCTTAGCGTGGTAAGGCACTTTTAGCACACGGGACGGCACACAGCGTGACACATAGAGCGGCACAGGCGTGGCAATGCGAATGGCAACGCCCGTAACACACAAAAATCATCCCTTGTTCGCGAGACAGGCCCGTTAGACTTCCCCTCGGGGAGACGACGCCGTCAACGGCCCTGACTCGCTCACTGTCCCTGACATCAGCCTGGCCGTGAGCCATTGGTGGTAGCGGTTGCTTCCCTTCCTGCCCAGGGCAACCCGCAACCCCAACATCTCACCGCCAGCACGGGCTTCCCTGCTTCCACGTCACCGTTTGTGATGGCGTTGAGCGCATCGGCAGACACCAGCTTAGTGCCCTTGCTTCATTGAAATATTTTTCCTTGGGTTTTTGAAATTACTGATTTCCTTGAAAACAGTTGGTTTTCGGGTGAAAGTCGGCAAAGCATGAGCGAGTTCAAATCTCATCGCCCTCCTCCCCCGAGCGGCATGTTTATAACCTCGTGAAAGGACTGCGCGCAAATTCCTATATCTTTTCCTTTCGCTTCAACGTCGGTTACGAGAACATCAACCTCTAATAGATTTTTGCGCGCTAAAGCCCCATGGTGCAGTAAATTTGGTTCAGCTTGGACAGCCTTTGTCCAACCAATTATTTATATTGGTCATGTATCAAAACATTTTAAAGTATGAAGCCCATTGAAAAATATTTCCCAATCCTGCAAAAATCACTGGCTCAACACGAAAAGGAACACCCTCATTGGCAGATCGAATTGCTTGTTTCCTTAATAAAATGGGGCTTGGAGCGTTTGAGATATAATATCGAGGAAGTCCCCAAAACCAAAATTACGTGGGATAACCCGTTTGTCGAACTCCATTATCCAATCACTTGGAATTGGCAAAGAAGGAGCCCTAAGGCTGCCGTCGCCCCGGGTGGCCATATTTTCGGAAAAATCACGGCTCGGAATACCGCCACCAAAAACCTCGCGAATAAAACACTGTCTCGCATCATGGTGAATCAATTTTTCGCCATGGCCCTTGCCAATGCGACAAACTGGGCTTGGTATGAAAAACTTAAGAATTATTATACTCCGGTGCTCCCTGTCCAACTCGCGGCAGAATTGTCTGCCATTAATGACGAACAAAAACGCCGCGAACGGTTTGAAGAATTTGTGCGGCCTTTTTCCATTGGCGTGCAGAGACTTAATTGGGCTTTCACAAAATCCAAATGGGGAAAGCGCATCCCCAAAAATGTTAGCAGGAAATTGGCCGACAGCCGAAATCGAATGGACATAAACCCCGTCAAAATTAGCGGCGAAGTAAGAGGGCGAAAGTTCGAGGCTTGGCTGGCCTTTGAAATTCAGCCAATGATCGCAGACTATGACAGGAAAAAAGCATATCACCCCATAGTCATTGGCTTGGGATTCACGACTCGCTTGGAAGAAGGCCAAATTGTGGAAGATTCTCCCACTGATTGGCCGGCAAGTGATAGAGAAAAATTTTGGGAGGGCTTGCTTGCCAACATCGGGAAATTAAAAGACATGTTGATTCCCAAAGTTGAAACCTTGGAGTCCATAGTTCTGCCGGTCAATGCGAAGTTAAAAATCTCCGCTGAATTGTGGCGCCCTGAAAATCGAAGCGCCACCATAAAACTAGTGGCCGATGTCCATGGCCAGATTGGTGAAATCGTTGAATTCACGATCGGTCAACCGGACAATATTCGAGAACAACCAAATCGGAAGTCTTGCGACATTTGTGGCTGGATTCATGATGCAGGTTTCACGCAAATTAGAGTAAGCTCTGACCAGGTCATTTCTCTTGGTGGTGCATTGCCGAATATCGTTGCCGTGGTCCACCGGGCCCGGGAAAGAGGGCTGCCTGAGTTAAGCACCAAAGACGATGAACTCGTAAAAATATGTGGCAGTTATGGGCATCCGAGTAAAGCGTTTAACGATTTAAACCACGCCGACGATTATAAAATCCTCTTTGTCCGCAGGCGCGGATTCGTATCCCTAAGTCGTGCTTTCGGAATCAGCCCGGAATGAAAATCCGAAACTGACTCGGAATGAATCTCTGCCTCGCCCTTTGTAAACTTGGGCGTGATTTTAATTGCGGTCAATTCATCGGCCGTCGCCGCCGTGGGCTTCGACGGATACACCCTCTTTGTCCAGTTCCATACCAGCGACATAATCTACGAGCATCACGGCTGCCCTTATTCTCTCTTCGAAGCTTTCATGAACTCCACGTCCATGGGCGAATTCTATAACCACTACATCCGTGGCAAATTTCAATGACTCATTTATGAAAAAACAAGTGTCGCGTTATCAACTTGCCGCCAATCAGCGCAACGGCCACCTCTCCCATGGTCCTAAAACGCCCAATGGTAAGGCCGCCTCTAAAATGAACGCCTTAAAGCACGGTCTTCGGTCGGAGCAAGTTGTGGTTCGTGGCAGGTGCATAAAAGAAAGTCTTCGGGAATACAATACATTCTACCAGGGCTTGAGGGATGATTTGCAACCCTGTGGTGCGCTTGAGGAAATGCTTGTGCAACAAATTGCCACTACATCCTGGCGTTTGCAGCGCGTGCTTAGGGCGGAATCAGGCGAAATCGCCTTGAGTGTGGATAATGGTGAATGGAAACGAAAAAATCGCGATCTCACATTAACCGGAATGTTGTGGGGAATGGTTGGCGACCCTGCTATGAAAATGCGGGAGTCGGCTTTCGGAAACCAATTGATGTATCATCAATTGGAAAAAGTTCGCAATTCAGTCGAAAAGGAAGGTCAATTAACGGAGGCCGCCATCCAGTCCGTCGTCTTCCATGGAAAACCGTACAGCCTCACGAGGGAATTGGAAAAGCTGTGGTTGCAGTTGCAACAAAACCCAGATGGATTGGACGAGGAAGCACTGCGGGCAAAACAGAAAGAGCAGGCGCTCGTCTCTATTAACCGGAAACTCCGCGTCATTTCTTGGGATGTCGACTGCTGTGAAAAACGGGAAGATATGGAGGAGCATGCCCGGCAGGCTGCCGATGTTCTGCCATCGGCAGAAACATTGGAAAAATTGCTGCGTTATGAATCAGCCCTTCAAAAACGATTATATCGTGCCATGAATCATTTCGAACGCCTGAAACGTCGCCGTCTGGGCGAAAATGTACCTGCCCCTTTGGCCATGGACATATCCACAGGCGCTTAATTATGAATTTTACCAAACGAACCCATCATGCAAAAATCCCAATTTCTTGAAAACCAAGGATATGGGAGAAAAATTACCCTCTCCGTGCATTTCCAATGCTTGTACCAACTAAATCGAATCACGAATCAACCAATATTCTAACAATGATGTGCTTTGAACAACCAATTACCAAGCCATGACTAACGTACTTGAAGGGGAATATTTGGATCTGGCGAATATATTCGTGGCACTTTCTCACCCCATAACACTAGGTACATAAGCGCAATCAAGCCAATTATAATAATGACAGCAAAAGTCTTTTTCACAGCATTGTTTAAACGTTACGAGGCCGATTTGAATGGGCAAGTAAAATCCCATTTGATAGAGGCAGTTGCCTCAATGAACAATACAATTCCGGATGGAGGTGATTGTCGATCCCCTTTAGCAAGTTCCAAACTTTTCAGCCTCGAAAATTGGTAACAGTAATGTGGCGGCGGATAAGCCCAATGGTCGGAATGGCCATGATGCCTCAGTTCGGCAGTGTCGGCATTATCCCACAAGGATAATGGCGGCTCCCGAACACTACGGCCACAATATCGTTCGATAGAAACGATAAGGCGTCGCCAGATCAATCGAATCGGTAAACACAAAAGGCGAAATATTGGTGTAAACGTTGCTCCAGTTCATCAGATCCACTGACGTTTGGACAACCGTAGGATTAAACGGAGCAGGAGACGGCGCCGATACGGTGAGTTGGAACACGCCATTGGTGGGGGTTGCAGTTAATTGAGGCACAGGCTGGAAGGCCAGGCCAATAAGATTGGTAAAGCCAGACGCAAAGTTGCTTTGCACGCCGCTAGTATTGATTTCCATGATGCTGCCTCCCGTCCCTTCAGTCACAAACAAGTTGCCCGCATTATCGAAAGCCAGTCCCCATGGATTGAACAGTGAAGCGAAATTGGTTGGTGTCCCGCCCAAGGGAAACTGAATGATGTTATTGCTGAAGGCGTTGGCCACGTAAAAATTAGTCTGCCAATCAAAAGCGATCGCCACCGGACTACCCAATCCTGAGATATTTGTGGTCGTTGTCCCACCCAATGCAAATTCATAAATGGCGCCCCGCAGTGTGTCCGCTGCATACAAATTTCCCGCCCGGTCAAAAGCTATTCCATAAAGGCTCCCAAAACCGGAGGCAAAAATGCTTTGCGTTCCATTCGTATTTACTTCCATGATGCGCCCGAGCGCCTGGGCCACAAACAAATTGCCTGATCGGTCAAAGGCCAGCCCGGTAGGACCGCTTATGCCTGCGGCATAAATGCTTTCAGTTCCGTCTGGGGTAAATTTCAATACATCGTGCCCAAAAAATTCCGAGACATAAAGATTGCCTGCGTAATCAAAAGCCAGGCCTATCGGATTGCTTAATCCTGAAGCAAATGTCGTTTGAACGCCACTTGGGGTAAGTTCAAAAATGTTGCTGCTGCCATAATCCGCCACAAACAGATTTTGCGCCGGTGCCATGGCCACCATCAGCAGGAATGCGCAAACGCTGCCGGTTCGAATGAATAAACGATATGCTTTCTGGATCCTCATTTTCATTATTTTAAACGTGCTGTTGGCAGCAACTTGTACGCCATAAAATTGACGGCAGGATAACGGAAAATTGAGATTACTTAGCTATTTCCAACGTTTTAACCCCTTACTCTACCCTATTTTAAGGTTGTGTCAATTGTGCGAGGGGGCCAGAACTGTGTTAACTCGCTTATTTGTAGTGCTTTAAGTCGTTGTAGTGATGGAATATTTTGATAGCTGTGGAGGGAAAATCACCGGATTACTTTTCGGTCCCACCGGATTTCGATCCGGCCATGACCCGGTTTGCTAATACACCCTTTGGAAAAGACGCACTTGCAGCCTGGTCGCAATATCAACCAAAAATAGAACGAATATCCAATATATAATCACGCCCGGGGATGCGAAAATTTAAGTATGAATCCAGCGTGTTATGTTGGCGGGCCGTCCGCCGGTTTTGAAAAAGACACCAGCGTAAACCAGGGCACCAGCGTGTCCTTCAAACGTATCTCATCAGGCGGCTTTACCCTGATCGAACTGCTCGTGGTCATCGCCATCATCGCCATCCTGGCGGCGGTACTTCTCCCCGTGCTGGCCCGGGCAAAATTGAAAGCCACGCAGGCCTATTGTGTAAACAACCAAAAGCAATTGGCCACGGCATGGATTATGTACGTAAATGATAACAAAGACACGTTGGCGGATGCCTATACATCAAGCGGATCGTCCATCTGGCCGAATACCTCCGTAGCCGATGGATTTTGGGGCGTAAATAAAAATTTCCCTCCCTTCACTGGGCCCACCGGAACTGCTAACGAAGGGCTGGCCCTGCAAAATATCCAAAGTTGTTTACAGACCAATAATTTGTTGTTCCAGTACGCCGGGAATGTCGGGGCTTATCATTGCCCGGGTGACGCGCGGTTTACTCAGCCCATTGGCAGCAGCGATAATGTTGATTGGGCGTATGACAGTTATGCCATCGCAGAAAATGTGGAAAATGCGCCTGGCAGCAGCGAAACCAACAGCTTTACCAAAATGTCGCAAATTCACCGGGTCTCCGACTGCATGGTCTTCGTCGAGCAGGCGGACACGCGCGGTTACAATGAAGGGGCCTTTGCCTTAAAAGTGATTTTGCCCGGGAGCTCGCCCATCGGCTACGAGGATGTTTTCTCCATGTATCATGGCACAGTCGGGACATTTTCGTTTGCCGATGGTCATGCCGAAGCCAAGACCTGGCATACGGGTGCAATGATCGCGGATGGTCTGGCCAGCGTGGCGCCTGGCTCCGGGGATTATGAATATAGCAAATGCCCCGGTGGCACTACCGCCCTGCCTCAAAAAGGTATTGATGCCGCTTACCTCATCCAGCATTGCGTATCGCCCCAAAACAAATGAAGGATCTCCCGGTTTAGCCTGGCCTCCCGGATGAATGGTCGTGTGCGGTTGATTTAACTTTGGTGTTCCAATTCGTTCACGACATCTTTTGCCCGTGAGTGAGGAGTCACTTTCAAACGCACCAATTTCCCGCCGCGCAATGTGCCTTCGACTGTCGTTTCATACGGCGCATGCAGCTTGAAATCCACGTCCCAACTCTTCGGCCACGCGGGAAAAAGTAAAATCTTCCGGCCGTCACTTTGCAGGAGCATTAATTGCGCGGTGTTCAGCAAATTGCCGCCGTGGTTTTGGTCAGGCAACCAGTCAAAATTGGGCCCCCAGGTGGCCGGCCAACGGTATTCAGGATTTGAATTGTTGCATTTTATTTCCAGGATGCGCGCGGCTTCGTCGGTCATCCCTAATACCGCGGCGCAATTACCGTCCGGCCCCCAGCCCACATCCAGCTTGTGGCTGCCCCGGAGCGTGTAAGTGTCGCGCGCCAATTGCAAATCCGGCTTGTCCACTCCATAGAGAAAAAATGGCCACACCGCATAGAGTTCTGGGTTCTCGACATTGTGCCTTTTGGGATTGTAATCACGCGCCGGCGCAATCACCCGAAAGCTCACGTCATTCGTCTTGATCGTCTGCAGTGGCACATCCGGGCAGGCAGTCAGCATATTGTCGAACAGTTCCTGCTGTTCCGGCGATGTCAATTTGAGCGGCAAACTCGCCAGCCTTGCAGTAATATTTTTCAAGCCTGCCACCGTCGGCGTATCGTTCGTTACATCCTCCCAGTAAGTCTCCACTGCCTGGGTTGGTGTTAAAACCAGTTTTCCGTCGGCGTTGCGCGGAAACCGCTGGTCAAAGTAGGTCAGCACGGCGGTCGCCATGGGCAATAGTTCATTTTCTAAAAAATTTGTGTCGCCGGTATAATCCCAGCGATCCAGCATCATGCCCACCAGTTCCGGCCCCTGGTTGCGCGTCTTGGCCCACCAGGGGCATCGCACGTCCGAAGATTCGCGGCCCGCGCGCTTCCATCCGTAATCATGGTTCGCATAGGTTCCCCAAACGGTCATCGTTTCCGGAAAATAGGCCCCGTCAACACCTTCGTATATTTTCGCGCGCGCTTCGCAAATCGGCACCGCATTTTCGTACATTCTGAAGAAAGGCTCCGTCATTTCAAAATCGCCGCTCTCCATCATCGGATAGTACATATGGCGAATGTTTTGCCACCAGTGGCAATCGCCCCATCTGCGATAGTCCGCATCATCCATTTGGCCATCCGGCGGCAGCGTGAAAGCCCCGCCGTTAAATTTAATCGGCAGCATCCCGCGCCCATCGCACGCCTGCATGTACCTCTGGAGCACATAGCCACGGGTAATCAAATCCGCCTGTTCGCTTCCGGTGACATTGATCCAGCTGCGTTGCCAATAGTTATGCCACCATTTCATGTTCCGGTTCAAAGCCTCATTCGTGTCGTATGAATCAGTGGCATACTGCGCTGCCAGGACCATCCAGTCGGGCATCGTTTCCGTTTGTGCGCAAGGGCAGGCCACGTGAAAAGAAAATGTCTGCACGGGCTTTTTCGTGACCAGCGTCCGGTCGTCACGCGCCATAAATCCCTCTCCGGTCACGCAACCGCCAAACGTCCGGTCCAGCAGCGGGTCTTTGACCTTGTCCGCGGCGCTCGTGAGGCCCTGGAGTGAGAGCGTATTTGTCATCACGCTCGTTTCGTTGCGGTGATACCAGACAATGGAATCGTCCGGCGTGGCCTGGGACGAAAAGAACCGGTCTTGCGATTCCACCAGCGGAAACGGCGCGCCATCCATCGTCCAGGCCGAAACATCATTGGTAATCGTGCGCGGCTCCGTGCGCCACGACTCGACGGTTACCGTCACACTCTCCGGCTGTGCCGACTGCACGGTGACATAAATCACCGGCTTGTTAGGGTCGGTAAAAAGCATCAGGGCCACCTGGTTCGTTGCGCCTCCTCCAAAAATTTCGATGACTCCATCGTGCAAACGCACGCGCTGCGAAAACGGCTGGCCGGCCTTGAATGGATTGCGCGTAAGGTGTACCCGGATCAAGCCCACTTTCAGCAGGCGCGAAATCTCGCTGTAGGAATCACTTCGCCCGATGTAAAATTGCAAATCGCCGTTGGTCTGCACCCAGGCATTTAACGTCACTTCTCCGTTCCCCAGCGGCATCGAACCCCGCGCATCCGCACTTTGCGAATTCCAAACGACATCATACTTATCCAGCCATGACTGCTTGTCCGCCGCGGCCACACGCAACGTGAGAGAAACGAGAAACAAACCAACAAGGTAATAAAGATGACGAAGACAGAAGCGATTCATGATTTAACTCGAGCCAGTCTAAGGAGCGATCTCCCGCCAATCAAGCGCATCATGCCGTCTTCCGCCTTTTCAGATTCTTAGTAGGGCATCTGCAGCAGATAAAATTCCAGGGGACTGTTTGGACTGATAATATTCGTAGTCAGGCTGAGGTTTCCGTTCCCGTCAAAATTATTGGTCAATACTGGCGTCCATTGGCTCAAAGGTAACGTGACACTTGCGCTGCTGAGCAGCACAAATAACCCATTCGCAGGACCATTGGTCGCCGTCAATGTCAACGTGGCTCCTTTCAAACTAATGCCCGTGAAATACACAGCCGGAGATGTAGTAACGAGGGCCAAACCGTCAACGAGATTGAATTGCTGGCTCGTACCGCCCGTGTATGGCTGCTGGTCCAGTTGCGTACCTGTGCCGCCGGTCGGGACGTCCAGCGCCAGGCCGCTGTGCCGGTTAAGAAAATAATAAAGCCCGTTCCCCACGGATATCGGCATCCATTGATCGTCGCCCGAAGAGCCGAGGGCCCATTGGATAATCTTTGCGCCGCTGGACGTAGAAGCACTTTGGACCACGGCATCCAGCCCGCTATTCTTGTTCCTGATTTGATAATATCCACTGTCCGTCGGTATGAATATCCACTGGCCGCTGCCGGCCGTATTCGCCGGTCCCAGAATGGCTGCCGCGCCTTGGGCCGTCGAAGCATTCGTCACCACAACGGTAAACCGGCTCTGGCCGCTTTGCATTTGCTCAAAACCATCCACCCCCGGTGGATTGAAAAACGCCTCACTTCCACTGGTGGTAACTTCTGTTGAGTTGCCGGCCAGATAATTTTGTGAATAATAATTTTGCGTCCCCGCCTGGTCACCCTCGATGCCGTCGCCCGTGCTGTTTCGCACGACATTATTGAAAAAGAAATTATGCGAAGTCAGCGTGTTCGTGCTGTCGGAACCCCCGTTCACACCCGTGGAACCGCTGCGCATTCCATTGCCACCGCCTAGGCAACTGTTGCAAATATCACTGTTATATTCCACCGGGCTGCCCGGCTCATCGTTGTTATAGTCGTTCAGGTCCCGCCCGTCGTTGTTGCAGATGTTGCCGATGGCTACATCAAATTTATCCCGCTGCTCGAAAAATACGCCGTAGCGAACATTCCCGCTCAAATTGTTGAACTTCACCAGCGCGCCGCTCGTGCCGGAATCGCAATCCACTCCGTCCATATTGACATTGGTCACCGTGTTATCGCTATAAAGCCCCCGGATGCCGCTGTTCTGCGACCAGATCCCGCGCGCCGCGCCACCGTTAATCAAACAACGGGTGACGATGTAAGGCGGCTTCCCGCCGTTACTCTCGCCGTCAAAATGAATCACATCGGAGCCGCCTACGCGCGGGTTGTCCGGCCCGAAATTTCGCAGCGTCATTCCGTCTACCTGCACCATGCCCGAGCCGTTCATTGAAATCGCGTTCTGCCCGGTGTCATTACCGCCATCGATGGTTCCGCCCGAGATGGAAATATTGAGTTGCGACGCGTTGGTGGACTGGATCGCTGTACTCGCCGTCGTTGAAGAATTAATTTGGATCGTCCCGCCCAGGAGGATGCAAGTGTTGGAATAGAGCGTCAATGGATTGGCCCCCACGGTGTATGTGCCGTTGAGATGCAGCACAATGACCTTGCCCGGGTTGGCGCTGATCGCGGCGTTATACTGGCTCTGGATCGCATCGATTGTTGTGGCCGAGCTGTTCGTCAAATCAAACCGGCCCAGCCCATTGACAATCGCGTTTGTATGTTGGTCGCCAATCAGCGGCGGATAAAAGTATTTTTGCCCCGGCGCGTTCAGCGCGCCCTGGTAGGCCACGACATAATTACCCGAGCCCGCGCTGGTAAAATTCGTGGCATTGCCCGCCGTAAAAAAGTTATCAATGAAAAAATTCCCGCCGCCTGACGAACTGATGCCCGCGACGGTGTTGCTGCCAAGCGAATCGGAAGCCACCATCGTGTTTGAATCCGAATCAATAATTCCCGTGCCGTTGTTGTTGCAGGTGTTGTTGGCGATGTTGTTTTCACTGCCGCTATTCATATTTATTCCCACCGCATTGTTTTCGCACGTGTTGTTGGCCACGGTGCTGTCGCCGCAATTGCCCAGCCAGATGCCTACCGAATTGCTGTGGCAGTTGTTATCCACGCACACCGCCTGCGTTGCGTTCCAAATGCTGATCCCCGCATGGGCGGGGCTGCCCGATGCGTCACAGCGTGTGACCGTCATTTCGTTGTCATATGTCGTGTCGCCCTGGCCGTTTAACTGGATGCAATCCTGCCCGCAGTTCCGCACCGTTACCTTGTCTATGTTGATGCGCGTTGAACTGGCAGTGGCGAAAATCCCAAAAATATTCGCTCCCGCCGCATCTAGAGTTCCCCCGGCCACCGAAACGTTTGTCGAGCCGGTGCTGATCGTGATCAGCGCATTCGTTACGGCCGAATTGGTCGCTTCCATCAGCGCTCCGCTCGCAATAAGGCATTCCTGCGAGCCCAGCACCAATCCGCCATTGGAATTATTTACCCAATACGTTGCGCCGCTTAACAAATGGATAACGATGATGGAATTTGGATTCAGCGACCGCGCATTGTTAATCAAGGCTTGCAGCGTCGAAATGGAACCTGACGTATCGTTGATGGTAACGACGCTATCCCCGGAAATCTTTTCAATGAAGTTATTGGTGGGAACCGTATAAAGCATCCGGCTTGCCCCTTGCCCCCCGAACATTGGAGTCGCCAAAAAAGCATTCAATGCCATGAATGCGATTGCCATTACCGCAAATTTATTTTTCATCGCGTTGTCTATGGCACTTGCAACAGGTAGAACTCCAGCGGATTGTCGGGATTAATAATGTTTGTCGAGAAATTGAGGTTTCCGTTCCCGTCAAATGAATTGGTCAATATCGGCATCCATTGATTCAGGGGCAACGCGAGGTTTGTGCTTCCGATCAATACAAATTGCCCGTTCGCCGGGCCGTTGGTTGCTGTCATCGTCAACGTCGTGCCGCTCACATTCATGCCGGTGATGCGTGGCACAGGCAGCGTCACGACCAGTTCCAGTGCGCCGTCGTTCGTCGCCAGCGAAGCAGTCGCGCCGGCAGCTATCCCGCTGCCGTTGACTGCAAACGACGATGGCAACACGCCCGAAACCGATCCTCCTGTGTTGGTCGAAATAATGATGTAACTGCCGCTACCCAGGGGTGCGCCGGTGTTATTGATTTTCAGTCCCGTGGCTGCACTCAATATCAATGTGCCGTTAGTAATGCTCAATGATGGCGTGCCGGGAACATACGTTAGTGCCAAACTTCCCACACGCGCGTCAATCGTCCCATTGATTGTCGCCGTTGAAGTGCTGTTACTCAATGTCTGGCTCGATCCCAGCCTGAAAGGACCCACTACTCCATCAGCAGACACATCAAACGTCGCTCCGCCCGCGATAATGACATTGGGACTGTTCACCATAGAGCCAAGGCCAACGAGCGCCAGCTTACCCGCATTGATAGTCGTATTGCCCCTGTACGTATTGCCGCCACTCAACGTTTGTGTCCCACTGCCAATTTTATTTAAAGAAAGCGCGTTGGCGCCACTTCCAATAATTCCACCGAAACTGCCGTTCGCATTTCCGTTGCCTAACGTGAGAGTCACGGGCGAAGACCCGCCGTTGGTGACCCACAACAGGCTCAATGCGTTGCCCGCTATGCCTGTCGCTTGGGATAGCCCATTGATAGTTTGGCTGTACCCGTTCAAATCGAAGACGCTGTTACTGATGCCCGGGTTGTAACCTGTTCCCGCGTTGGTCAGCACCAGGTTGCCGTAACCAGCCCCGTTCGGGATCACTCCCGGCACGCCGGGCTTAAGTGTCCCATCCGCAATCGTCGTATCGCCGGTCCAATTATTTAAAATATTGGACAGGATAATGACGCCACCACTCGCGCTGGTGGTCGTGCTGCAGCAACCAAATTGGATTCCGTAATTACCTGTGATTTGACCGGAAATAGCGTCTTCCGTTACGCCGCTTCCACGCGCGGAAATGCCGGCATTGCCCGTCAAAGTTATGGTGTTCGCAAGGACCACCCCCGCCGTCGCCATGCGAATCGCGCCTAAATGCGTAATGCCATCCGATTCGGCCACGCCGTATCCGGTAATGCTATAGGTGCCGCCATAAGTCCCAGGACTGTTATGATAAATTTGAGTACCGGGAGCGGCTTCAGTAATGGGATTGCTGTTAAAAGCACCAACATTATTCGCGCGCAACTGACCATTGTTCACCGTGATTGGACCAGTGAACGTGTTGGCTGCACTCAATATTAATGAACCGGCCCCGTTCTTCGTCAGGGAACCGCCGCTGCTGCTCAAAACCGAAGCATAGGTAATGCTCAATGCCGCCGAGAAATTCGCGCCGTAAGGTATCGGGACATCAATGTTATATTGCTGCCCGGCCGCCGAGTTGAAGCGCGAGGAATAATCCGCAATGTCCGCCTCATTTGTGTTGTATTGCAGCGTCCCGCCGCCGAACGATATTGTGCCGCTCTTGCCCAGTGGTCCGGATGTGCCCGCCGTTTCCGCTGCGTCCAAATTAACGATGCCGCCGTTCAAATTCACCCCGCCGGTGAACGTGTTCGCGACGGCGTCGGTTACTGTGCCCGAACCTTCTTTAAGCCAGGCCGCAGCCCCGCCGATATTTCCGCTTCCAGTGAACAAATAATTTTTGACCGTATTGCTGGTGACCACACTGCCCGGCTGGAGCAGGCTCTGCAAATTCACCGCCGTCGTGCCGGGTGCGCTGTCATCAAACGTTACCGCCGCATTGTCCTGGTAAAATTGCAGGGAGCCATTGGTCGAATTCACCCAATTTGTGTCCCCGGCCAGGTTCCATGACCCGTCATTGACTCCGTTTGTTTGGCCCGACCATGTCAATGGCACGACCGGGCTGCCGGAATTTGTCCACATCAGGATGTTGGTGATGTAAGTATCCATCTGCAGCGTCGGGTTATGGCTTTGTTCATACACCCCATCCTTAAAATAATAATCGCCCGCGTTATTGTCCTGCTGCGTCCAGACTAAATTCCGGTTGATCCAGACTCTGATGCTGTGATTGACCAGGTTATGGTCCACGTTCAACTGGAACCATTTATTGCCCAGGTTGGATGCCAATAACGTTCCGCTGTAGTCATGCACCGACCCCCCATTGTTGGTGAACCAAAATAACATAAACGTCGTGGAACCGTCCGCATCCGATTCCGCGTCGCCCGTGTGGATCTGAAAAACGCAATAGCTGTTCTCGTTGGAAGGCGCCATCTCGGTGGACTGATATTGAATCTCTCCAATAGACTGTTTCCCGCCGTTCGTGTAATCCGGCTCGAAGCGCTGTTCTGTGCGCGGCGATGTCGTGTTGCCAATGGAAAATGCGCCGTCCGTGCTGAAAACCTGGCAGTGATAAATATTGTTCGTGGCCCAGTAACGATCGCTCTCCGGCACATTCGTCGGCGATTGGATTTTAAATGTCACTGGAAACGAAACCCATCCTATCCCGCCGCCAAGGGGTTGCGGCGCTTGCGCTAAAACCGTTACTGCCAAAAATAACCCCAAAAATATCAGTAGAACTTGAGAATATCGGGACATGGTCAAAGGTCTAAACAGTACGTAGTAATATTGTTGCAAGAGTGTTTTATGGGCTGATAACTAACAGAATATACCACACTTATGCTTGCCGTCCTTTGAACGTTTGTTCTACCTGATGCTAAGCGAGCGAGGCCTCGGGTAAGGCTATTTGGTCGAAACCATTCGCGGGCTGGCCGTATCCGCCTTGGTCCAAATCCGGATATCGGTGATGTAAGCGTCCATCTGGTGGCTGGGATTGTGCTTTTGCACATAAACACCGTCCTTAAAATAAAAATCCTTCGCGTCCTTGGTCTTTTGTGTCCAAACCAGCTTTTTATTGATCCAAACCTTCAAAACATGATGGTCCACATCGTGGTCCACGTTTAACTGAAACCATTTATTTCCCAGGTGCGATGCCAGTTCCTGCCGGGAATAATTATACACCGATCCCCCGTCGTTGCTGAACCAGAAGAGCATGAATGCCGTCGCTCCGTACTGGTGCGTCTGGGCATTGCCCGTGTGGATTTGGAAAATGCAATAGCTGTTCTCATTGGAAGGCGCCATTTCCATGGACTGATACTGCACCTCGCCATGGGTATAATCCGGGAAACGCTGCTCCGTGCGCGGCTTGGTTTGGTTGCCCGGGGTGAAGGCGCCGTCGCTGCTGAAAACCTGGAAATGATAAACCCCGTTGCTGTTCCAGTAACGCTGGCTGAGCGACGCATTCGTCGGCCATTGTACCTTGAATTGCACGGGACTGGCCACCCACGCGCCATCCCCCATTTGGGCATGGACCGTCAGGGCCGTAAAAACAGCCAAAAAAGCCAGCCACCAATGGAATCGAATGGGCATACCAGTACTGAGCCATAAGACGTATACATCTATTTGCCGGTTTCGTCTTTCGAACGTTCGTTCTAGCTGGGCTTTATTTTAACGGAACCGCGTGAACAACGAGGAGTCAAGTTTCGGTTCCGGCCTGTGCCTTCTGTGGTACAATGGCCATTGCTCTTTGACATAATGAGAGGGAATTGATGGGGCAAAAGCGGCCGTGAAACGCTGCTCTATACGCTTGGCGAAGGCCTTTGACTCACAACGGTCGCGGTAGCGTCTGGAGTGCGTGTGCTTCAGCACCGCTTTTCCTTCACGGTTTTGGAACCCTGCGGAACTCTACTGTACCCTATAGAACCCTACAGAACGCCCCCCGGGGGGGACTGGGGTGCGCTCTGAGATCCTTGCCCAGCTTTATTCTGCCGGATGTGAAAACCCCTGTAATTTGCGGTTCCGGAAGGCTAGGGAAGCCTACGGAAGGGGTCCCCCAGGGGAGTTGGTTGCTTTAAAATCCGTGTCCATCTGTGTCCATCCGTGGTTGAAACTACCCGCACAAACATGTCACGCCTCGACATGGTTTTTGTCAGTCAGAAATGATAAAATAATGCTCCTTGTTCCATGGCGAACCCTGCGGTTTATCTTAAGCGTTTGAGACTCTGGTGTCTGTTGATTCCGGCGGTATTCAGCCTTTTTACCACTTCTGCTCAGACCTCCAACAGCTACTGGCAGGCGCAAAGCATCTATCAAATCGTCACCGATCGTTTCTACGACGGCAACACCAACAACAATAATGTGGAGGGCACATACGCCCCGGGCAATCCCACCGGCGTTCACGGTGGGGATTTTGCGGGCCTGGGGCAAAAGCTCGATTACATCAAGGCCCTCGGCGCAACAGCGATTTGGATCTCCCCCATCGTCTTGAATACGGAAGGCCAATACCACGGTTACAGCGCCTGGAATTATTATCAGGTGGCTCCGCACTGGGGTTCCATCACCGATCTGCAAAACGTCGTGCAAATGGCCCACGCACGCGGCTTGAAGGTGATCGATGACATCGTGGTAAACCATGCCGGCGACCTCGTAACCGGCAGCGGCTCGGGTTACCCGGCTTATAAATATCCTGCCGGTTATTCGCTCAAGTACGTAAAAGCAAATAAAACGTATCCTGCGCCCTTCAATCTCTCGGCATCCAACCCCAATTTGACCAATCTGTGGCACAACTACGGCAACATTGGCAATTTCAACGACTCGCAGCAGACGGTCCTGGGCTCGCTCGATGGATTGAATGATTTAAGGACGGAAACCACCTATGTTCGAACGAACATGATTAACATTTACGAATACTGGATAAGCCAGATTGGCCTCGACGCCTTTCGGGTGGATACGGTGTTGGAGGTAGACCACGGCTGCTGGCAAACGTTCTGCCCGGCAATTTATGCCTTCACCGCCACGAACATTCCTTTCGGTGCGACCAGCCCCAACACAAATTTCTTCATGTTTGGCGAAGTAGACAACGGCTCTGAAAGTACCGTTGGTCCTTATACCGGGACCAGGGCCGGCGGCCCGTACGAATTTGAATCCACCGAGGATTATCCGCTCTTCTACGACCTCAACAGCGTGTTCGCTTCGCTGAGCGGCAATACCTTCCAGATCCAAAACCATTACAATAATCTGCGAACCTATTACGACCCGGGCACCTGGGCGCAGCAAATCATCTTCCTGGATAACCAGGATAACCCGCGCTTCCTCAGCACAAGCGAATCCAATGGCAACACTAACGCCCTCAAGGTCGCGCTCGCGTTCCTTTACACGTCGATCGGCATCCCGAGTTTGTACTACGGCACTGAGCAGGGCTTTGACGGCACCACCGATCCCGATTGCCGCGAAGACATGTTCGCCGGGCAATGGAAAGACTCAGGGAACACGGTCACATCATTGAGTGCACCCGGCGCGGATAATTTCAACATGACGCATCCGCTCTTCCAATGGATTGCCCGCCTGAATAATTTTCGCCGGCTGTATCCCGCAATGTCCCTCGGTTCCTATGTCAACCAGTGGTACAATTCCTCGAGCCCCGGGTTGTTTTCCTATTCGCGAATTCTCAACGGGCAGGAAATTTTCGTGATCCTCAACACCGCCGGTTCCAGCCAGACTTTAACCGCGCGCACACTTACCTATCCCACGGGCACGGTGCTGGTTAATTTATTGAATACGAACGAAACCTATACGCTCGCCAGCGGCTCGCAAACTCCCTCCATTACTGTCCCCGCCGTCACCGCGAAAATTTTCATCGCCCGCTCGCAATGGCAGCCGACTGACCCGGTAGTGACCGGTAATTCACCGGCGCATTGGACAACCAATGTCCCGCCTGGTTCGCCAGTCGTGTTGCAATTCAGCGATTCCATGGATACGAACAGTGTGCAGGCGGCTTTCAGTACAAGCCCGTCCGTGAGCGGTTCATTCAGTTGGGCATCTGCCGTGGCTCCCAACGATACGATGACTTTTATACCTGCGAGTGGTTGGCCCGCTAACTCGCAAGTCACCGTTACAGTAAGCAATTCAGCTCTGAGCGCTGCTACCGGAAAATCTCTCTTCGCGCCTTACAGCTTGTCTTTTCTGGCCGGGATATCGGTGCCGGTTCTGATTGCATCGCCTGCCAATAACGCCGACTACGCCCCGGGTTCTACCGTCCCGATTACCGTTGATGTTTCCGGATTCGGCAGCGGCCTCACTAACATCGCCTACTATGCGAATGGCATAGGTATCGGCGATGCGACGATCTCCCCCTGGAATTTTACGTGGACGAATGTCCCCAGCGGTTCCTACGGGCTTACCGCCGTGGCCAGCGGTTCCTCCGGCAATTCGGCGACCTCATCGGTGGTGAACGTCACGGTTAATCCCAGCATCGCGTATGATGTTGAAGCGAATTATAACAGTTGGTCGAGCGGCCAAAACGGCGGGTACGGTTTTCAGCCATGGGTCCTTTCGGGCGGCGGACAGTACAACGGCTTTATCCTTGCACCTTCAGGTTTGATTGATACATCCGGCAATTCCTGGACGCTCTACGCCAATGGCAGCGGAAATCCCTATGCCTATGCCTGGCGTGGTTTCAGCAATGCATTGACCATCGGCGAAATCTTCGGGGTACAGTTTGCCAGCTCCGCCGGAATTTCGCCCGGTGCGGTGGGCTTTTGTTTGCAGAACAGCAACAGCGCATCGCTCATCGGCAGTGCGACGCTTCCGCCTCCCATCGTCACCAATACACCCACGCGCTTCGCCTTTTACTATGGCGGCGGGCAGGCTGACTACACGATTTGGGACGCAAACGGTGCCGTTGATAGTGGCATTCCCTACGCGGCCAGCGGTGTCACGCTGCAATTCTCCCTGCTCACCGCCAATACATACAAGCTGACCGTACTTTCCGTCGCTACCTCTGCCATCCTGGCCACACACACGGGAACATTGACCGGCGCTCCGGGTTCACCCATTCAAATGTTTGCCGCTTTTAACGTGGATACCAGCTCCTTCCAAAACGCTTTTTTTAATACCATGCAAATCTCCGCCGCTGGACCCGTGGTCACCATCGGCAGTAATAATTCAGAAATTATCTGGAGCAGTACTCCGGGGTATAAATATAGGGTATTAGGCACCACCAACCTCACCATGCCCTTCGCCCCGGTGAGCGGTGTCATCACGGCAACGGGGCTTTCCACCTCTTATACGGACGTTTCATCACCCGCACCTGAGAAATTTTATAAAATCCAGGTAGTGCCCTGATCGGTAGTCCGCCTCGTTACTTGATATAATATCCCGAAGCCTTCCACTGGCCATTCACCTCGGGGCCCATCGTGACGGTTTCAATCGCGGACGCTTTGTTTGCAAACGACGTTTCAAATTGCATGACGATATACTTGCCATCGGGTGCACCCGGCATTTGTGTGGTTTCCTTGGCTGATTTCAGGTTCCGTGAAATCAAGCTGCCTAGCGGTTTGCGGACTTTATCCAGGGCATCCGTCCACTTTTGTTCCGTCCCGGCGCCTTGAAACACAGGAGCAGCTTCGTTCCAACTTTCTTCATATTTACCTTCATCAATCAGAGCCAGCCAGGTTTGGGCAGCGGCTACCCCGGCGTTTTCATCCGTGCCGATATCTTTAGAGCCGCAGCCGGTAACCAGGCTTCCGGCGAGAATCAGGCTAACAAGCAACATAATTGCTAAAGTTTT
>DATJXK010000139.1:0-23857 GCA_035500235.1 Pseudomonadales bacterium
GACCGGCCCACGGATGAAAAGGCGTTCGAAGAGATTTTGCTGCTGTTGCGACAGCGCACGGCCGTGGATTTTACCTATTATAAACATGCCACGCTGCGGCGGCGCATCCAGCGGCGCATGATCCTCCACAAGCTGGATTCATTAAAAGATTACGGCAGTTACCTGCGCGGACATGCCGCCGAGGTGAAGGAATTGTTCAATGATATTCTTATCCATGTGACGGGCTTTTTCCGGGACCCCGCGGTTTTCCAAACGTTACGGAAAAAATTGTTCCCGAAGTTGCTCAAAAGCAAGGGGTCGGATGAATCCCTGCGCATTTGGATTCCCGGTTGCTCGACCGGCGAGGAGGTTTATTCCGTGGCCATTTCCCTGATGGAATTGATGACGGAGAAAAAAATGGTCCGTCCCGTCCAGATCTTCGCGACGGATATCAATGATTCCGCCCTCGAAAAAGCGCGATCCGGCCTGTATGGCGAGAACATAAAGACCGAGATTTCGGCGGACCGGGTGCGGCGTTTTTTTGTAAAGGTGGAGGGAGGGTACCGGGTAAACAAGGCGATCCGGGAAATGTGCATTTTCGCGCGACAAAACCTGGTAAACGACCCGCCTTTTTCCAACCTGGATTTAATCAGTTGCCGCAACGTACTGATTTACCTGGGGCCGACCCTGCAGCGCAAAGTCATGCCCGTATTCCATTATGCCCTAAGGCAGACGGGTTTGCTGATGCTGGGGGTTTCGGAAACCATTGGCGCCTTTTCGGATTTGTTTTCGCTGATGGACAAAAAGGCGAAAATTTATTCCAAAAAAGCGGCCCAATCGCGTCCTTCGGTCAGTTTTGGGCATGAATTGCCCGAGCCGGCCAGGGGCAGGGAAACGGAAATATTGCCACCGCTGCAAATCATGCCATCCATTACGGAAGTGCAAAAGCAGGCAGACCGCATCGTACTTACGAGCTATAGCCTGCCCGGGGTGGTGATCAATGCCAACCTGGAGGTGCTGCAATTCCGGGGGCGTACGGGAGTGTTCCTGGAACATTCGCACGGCGAGGCCACCTTGAATTTGATGAAAATGGCCCGCGATGGGTTGATGCCGGAATTGCGGACAGCGGTGGCTAAAACGATCAAGCAAAACGTGCGGGTACGGCAGGAAGGTTTGCGGGTACGGCAAAACGGGCATTTTATCGAATGCCACGTGGAAATTATTCCCTTCACCGTTCCGCCGGGCCTGGAAAAATTTTACCTGGTCCTGTTTGAGCCGGCCGTGCCGATCATCGAGGAGACCGGTAAAGGCAGAACGAAAAAAACACTGGTTCACCGGGCGACGGACAGTGCGGAACTCGCGCACTTGCGGGAGGAACTGGGCGCCACCCGCGAGTCCCTGCAAACGATCATTGAAGAGCAGGAGGCCACGAACGAGGAGTTGCGCTCGGCCAACGAAGAGATCATGTCCAGCAACGAAGAGTTGCAGAGCACGAACGAAGAACTCGAAACAGCCAAGGAGGAATTGCAGTCCACCAATGAGGAACTGACGACGCTCAATGACGAACTGGAAAGCCGCAACAGCGAACTGGAGCAGGTGAACAATGACCTGCATAACCTGCTGGCGAGCGTGAACATTCCGATAGTGATTTTGAGCGCGGACTTAAAAATACGCCGTTTCACTGCCATGGCGGAAAAGATGTTCAAGCTGATTCCGGGGGACATTGGCCGGCCGATCACGGATATTGCGTTGCCGCTTGATATCCCTTCGCTGGACAAACAGGTGTTGGACGTTTTCGATTCGCTGACACCGAAAGATATCGAAGTGAAGGATAAACAAGACCATTGGTGGAGTGTGCGCATCCGTCCTTACAAAACCACCGACCATAAGATTGACGGCGCGGTGATAGCCTTGTTGGACATTAATGCCATTAAAGCCGGAGCAAAACCCGCCAAAGAATAAGGCTGCTTGCAAAATGCATGTTCTTGCTATTTTTAAAGTGAGAAAATAAAAATGCTGACACCTTCAACAATCTGGCGTATGGTAAAGTGTAGAAAAAAAGGAGCGTGATCATGAGCCGAAGCCTGATTTCTAAAGGCCGTCGCCAGCTTAGGAAAGAAAAGATTTCCAGAGAAAGGGCAGGAATGAGAGTTGCGCGTAAAGAAAGTGTGCAAAAAGGAATGCAACCTCCCAGGGAGGGAAAACGCAGTGCTTACGTCCGGGCGTTGGAGAAAGACCATGAAGAGCTGGAGTTGCAACATGAGACATTGCTGCAGGCACAACTGGTATTAGAGACTTCCCGCGATCACTATGCTGAATTGTACGACGGTGCCCCGGTCTGCTTCGTCACGCTGACCCAGAAGGGCGTGATTCGGGAAATCAATCATCCCGGCATGCATCTATTGAACCCGCGCCAAAGGGATTTTAAAGGCTGGCCTTTTACCTCGTTCGTTGCTCCGGGAGACAAAAAGATTTTTATTGCGCATCTTTCCCGCTGCCGCAGCAATCGGGATGTCATGCAACCCATGTCAGTGGAGTTGAAACTGGCGCGCAAGGGTAGTGAAAAGCCGGTCTTTATCGAATTAGTCAGCCTGCCATCAGCGAAAAACGAACTGACTTTTCTGAAATGTGTTTTCCGCGATATCACTGAGATTAAAGAGATGCAGGAGGTGCATCGCTGGCTGGCGGGTATCGTGGAATCCACCGCTGATGCGATTATCGGCAAAGATTTGGACGGCCGGATTATCAGTTGTAATCGCGGAGCGGAGCGGCTGTTTGGCTATCCGGGCAGAGAATTGGTGGGTAAACCAATGACGGTTTTAATTCCCCAGGACCTTCAAAAAGAAGAACTGGAAATTCTGCAGCGGCTCCGGCGGGGCGAAAAGATGGAGCGTTATGAAACGACACGCCAGCGCAAGGATGGCACGCTCGTGCCGGTTTCACTCACCATCTCACCCATTCGTGATGACCACGACAGAATCATTGGCATTTCTAACATCGCCCATGACATTACCGAGCGCAAAGAAGGCGAACGGAAACTGGAAGAAAGTTTGAAGCGGGAGAAGGCCGCCAACCGGGCCAAGGACGATTTCCTGGCGGCACTTTCGCATGAGCTGCGCACTCCGCTTAATCCCGTTCTATTGCTGGCCAGCGACGGTGTGCGCAACGCGGATTTTTCGCCGCAGGCCCGAATGGATTTCAATACGATTCGCCAAAATGTCGAATTGGAGGCGCGGCTGATTGATGACATGCTGGATTTGACGCGCATCACCCGGGGCAAACTCACCCTCGAAACGAAGCCCGTTGACGTTCACTCCGCGCTGCACGATGCCGCGGGGACGGTTCATGCCGACGTGGAGCATAAAAAAATCGAGTTGGTCCTGAATTTAAATGCCGAGAAGCCGATCGTTACGGGCGACTCGGTGCGGCTGCGGCAGATTTTTTGGAATTTGTTAAAGAATGCTGTCAAGTTTACCCCTGATGGCGGCAAAATCATCGTTGAAACCAGGTTGCTGAATAATGGCCAGATGGTCATTACCGTGACGGATACTGGAATCGGGATAAGCCTGGATGAAATAAAGCGGATTTTTGGCGCGTTTGCACAGGGAACCCATCAATTTGGCGGATTGGGCCTCGGGCTGGCGATTTCACGCGCCCTGGTGGAATTGCATTCAGGAGCTATTCGCGCGGAAAGCCCGGGTAAAGGTCATGGGGCTACTTTTACCATCGAATTGCCCCTTGCCAAAGAAAGCAAAGTCGAACGTGCCGCGACTGCGGACATTCGGCCGGTAGCCAGAGTTTCAGGCAAGGGTATTCGTATTTTGCTGGTGGAAGACCATGAACCGACACGCACGAGCCTGACACACCTCTTGTTGCGGCGCGATTACAAGGTTGTTCCCGCAGGCTCCTTATCCGAAGCGCGCAACCTGTTGGAAAAAGAAAAATTTAACCTGCTCATTTCCGACATCGGTTTGCCGGACGGCAATGGCTGTGATTTGATGGAAGAGTGCCGGAGGGATCTGAAGGGGATTGCGCTGACGGGTTTTGGCAGGGAGCAGGACATCAGCCGCAGCCAGGAGGCGGGATTCATCGCCCATTTAACCAAGCCCGTGCGGATCGAGTCGCTTGATGATGTTTTGGTAACAGCCACGAAAGGTTTGGGTGCCAATGGGTAAGCCTGATACCAAACGGGAATTGGAAGCGCTATTAAAAGCCGCCGAGAAAAATCGCATTGAATTGCAGAAGTCCTGGAAAAAGGTGGAAGATTTGGAGGCAGCCATCCAGGCAGCGCAACGCGCCCAAAGCGATTCTAAAGCGAAGCGGAAAGAGAAGGGCGGCCAGCCTTAGACCGTCATGATTTCTTTTTCCTTGCCGGTGACCTGCTCGTCAATCTTGGCAATGTACTGGTCGGTCAGCTTCTGAATTTCTTTCTCCGCGCTTTCGATTTCTTCCTCGCCCACACCGCCGGCGGTCTTGGCTTTTTTCAGGAGTTCCAGGGCGTCGCGACGCACATGGCGCACGGCCACGCGGCCGTTCTCAGCCATACCCTTGATGATTTTGACAAATTCCAAACGCCGTTCCTGGCTCAATTCGGGAAAAGAGAGACGGATAACCTTTCCTTGGACTACGGGAGAAAGACCGAGATTGGCCTTTTGGATGGCTTTTTCTATGGGTTGCAGGGAGCCGACGTCCCACGGCTGTAGCACGAGCTGGCGCGGCTCAGGGGTGGTGATGCCGGCAAGTTCACGCACGCGCATCATTGAGCCATAAACCTCGACCATGATGTTTTCGACCAGTGCCGGGGAGGCTTTTCCAGTGCGCACGCTGGCAAATTCATTGGCCACCACGTGCTCGGTCTTAATCATCTTGTCTTCGGCTTCCAGCAAAATCTCATCAGGCTTCATAATCAGGAAAAATTAACAACGAACGCCGCGCGGGTCGAATGAAAATTGCGGACTCATTCGGCTGATTCCCACTGAACTCGTGCCAGCGCCAGGCGCATTCCCGTGTAAGCACCGATGACGACGATGGTTTCAGCCAGCATAAATGGCCAAAACCAATTCAGGGTCCACATCCAATTGGCAATGGCGGACAAACCTATGGAGATAAACATCATGAGCATCATGGTAAGTCCGCGCCCGGCGGATTTGCCTTCTTCAATCGGGGACGAAAGAGGTATCGCACGTCCGAGCAGGCCCGGGACCATGGCGAAGACCGGCAGCGCGACAAAGCCCGGCAGTAATAAAAAAATTTGTGAATTAATCCCGTACAGCAAAAGAATGATGGCTGTAGCGGCAATGATCATCGGAAGTGTGAGAAAACAAAGAACGGCGCGGCGCGCCCCGTTGCAGATTCCGGCGGGGCCGCGTACCGGCGCCATCCGGAAGATATCGGCCGCCTGCCATTGTTGGGAATATTTGAGGATGTTCAGCCCGAGCAACGGAATCATTCCAAGATAGCCGCCGGATAAGGCAATGCCGAAACCACCCATGTTATTTTTCTGGAATAAAAAAACAAACGGAACCACCAGCATTGGGGCGATGCCCGGATAAATGCGCAGTTTCACGTCGCGGTCGCGAATCAGGTAGGCGGTGGTCAGCAGGAAGGACGCCCGTGAGACGGGGTCGCGCAACCACCAATTAAAGGGCGGCATGGCGACCAGCCGGTCCATCCATCGGCGGCGAGGCCTGGTCCGCTTTGGTTTAGAAACGGTTTCGCCAAGGAGTTGGAGGCCGGCCTCGTAATTTTTGGCCAATTTGTCAAAAGCGAGCCACAAAATCAGGCCGGTGGCGACAATGGCAACGGCTCCCAACAGCCAGGAGATGGACCACGAGCCGCCAGCGAGCGCATCATCAAACCCCGCGAACCATGCCGGGGGAAACAACCAGATCCACCAGGAACTTTCACTGGCGGAGAGGGCATTGCTATGCCGGAAAATGACGCGCGGCAAAATCTGGCTGCTGGCAACGACCGCTACGGAGACAAGAACCTGGGTGGTGGTCATCAGGCCATCAAGGCGTTCGCGTCCGAACCAGCGCAGGCACAGTTGATAGGCCAGCACAACGCAGCCGGCGCAAAACAGGGCTTCAAGTGAAGTGGAAAGGGCGTGGGCCAGGGGGAAACGCCAGCTCCCGTCCGGTGAGCCCAGGCCGACAAAAAATCCGGCAAGATTGAATGCGCCCGCGATCCAAAGGGAAATTTCCACCAGTACCCGGATTTTGGACCAAAGCATCGTTTTGGGATCAATTGGCCGGTGCAAAAGAATATCTGCCTCCTCTTTGTTGAATAAAATTTCGCCGGCAGAAGAGGCGACGAACATCCCGAGAAAGGCAAAGGTCAGGGAATGAAGATAAACTGCCAGCGCAAACACCGGCTGGCCAATCATGGAAAATGTAAAACAGCCAAATAAGCCGTAGAAAAGAAGCGTTAAACGGAGCTTGTCACTAATAGATTTCGGTGTGTTTTTTTGATTCAGCCCGCGCGCGCCGCGTCCGCGCAGGAACAAGGTCAGGAACAGCCGTCGCAAGGCCTTTTGGGGCGTCGGCGCGCTCATTTGTGACGGCAGCAAGGGTGGCTTGTCACCGGGAGCGTTCATGGCCGGAACGTTTTTGCAAAATCTTCGGCACGCCGCTCCAGTTCTGCACCGCCAGTCAATTGCGTGAAAAGTTTTTCAAGGGTCCCACTGTTGTGCGAGGCCACCAGCTCATCCGGTTTACCATCCAGGAGCAGCTTCCCTTTATCAATGATAATGACGCGATGGCAGACGCGTTCAACGACATCCAGTATGTGCGAGCTGTAAACGATGGTCTTTCCTTCGCGGGCGAGGGTTTGAATCAAGGCCTTAAAACCCACAGCGGCGTTGGCGTCCAGGCCATCCAGCGGCTCATCGAAAAATACCACCGGCGGATTGTGCAATAATGCGGAGGTAATGACCACTTTGCGCCGCATGCCTTTTGAATACGCGCCCAGGAGCTTGTCGGTAAGCGTTTCGAAACTTAAATCAAAGAACGCGATGAACTGCTCAATGCGGGCGCGCGCCGCATTCGGCGCAATGCCATAGAGGGCGGCAACCATTTCAAGATATTCAAGGCCAGTCAATGATTCAAAGACCGCGCCCGATTCCGGCACAAACCCAACGTGGCGTTTGACCTCAATCGGGTCGCGTCGCAAATCAAATCCACAAATCGTAGCACTGCCGCTCGTAGGTTCGATCATTCCCGTCAACATTTTCAACGTGGTGGATTTGCCGGCGCCGTTTGGCCCAAGAAAACCGACAATCTCCCCGGCCGGGATTTGAAGGGAAAGCGAGTCAACGGCGACTTGCGCCCCGAAACGCTTGGTCAATTGCTCAATCGAAATCATGGAATCCCACTTTTATGCCTCAGTTAACCGGCGACTGCGACAAAAAATTATACAGCTCTTTTTCGGCCTCTTCATTGGTCAGATTTTCTTTCGCGCGTAACACGGCCATGCCCACGACAGGTGGATAGGCGCGGTCTGATTTCATGCGCGGCTCGACGTATTCGATGACCTCGAAGAGCAGTTGATTTGCCCGGACGTAGTCCAGCGTGGCCAGCCGGGAGATGTAACGCGTGGCGCGGTCGATCAGTTTCAAATTGCTCGGCACGACCCAGATCATGGTGTTGCCCATGACGCGTCCGAGCCGGACCATGGTGCAGGTGGAAAGGGCGTTCATGACCAATTTCACGGCGATGCGCGTGATGCCATCCAGAAGAAAGCCAGTTTCTGGCAGGGGAATAAAAACTGTTTTATCCGCCAATGGTTTTTCAACGGATGATTTGCCAAAATAAATCAGGCCCGTTTCCGCTCCTGCTTTTCGCGCGGCGTCGAGCTGGGTTTGAAAAAAGGTTCCCGGGGCTTTTAAATCTATTTCAGATGCGATGCCAATAGCGCTGTCGCCAATTTTCAAAGGGCGCGCGGGCGAGCCGTCCAGGCCGATTCTGAAACGCATCAATTCCAGGCGGCTGATTTTACGGATGGTTTCCATGGTGCGGGGAATCTTGTCCTCGCCGACGAGGTTGCGGGCTTCGCTTTCGGTCCATTCGACGCAACGAGGCGGCCGTTTTAAAATATTTTGCCAGGCGGACGGCGTTTTTTCATTAGGCAGATAGAGAAATGCCCACGATTCAGAGGCGGTGGTGTCATCAAATTTTCGGAATGGTGGAGTGCAATAGGTGGGGGAACGTTCCGTGGTATCAGTAAGGACATCGATGCCCAAATGGTCGGCAAAGTAATTATTTTTATGGCCGGAACGGTAAACGGATTCTTCAAGCGCGACGAGTTCGGCCAGGGGCGTGAGGACTTGTGAAGATATTAAGGTAGTGTGAAGCTGCTCGAGCGCGGTCAGGAATTGGGAGGGGAGGGGAGATCCGGAGGTTTTGCCAGTGAGTTCGCGCGCAACCATTTCCAGGATGGTCAACATCACGCAGAGCTGGATGCTCGTCGCCTGCATACGCGTGGAGCCGGTGATGGACATGGGGCCGGTGGTGAGATTGATTTTCTCGATGCGGGAATCTTGGATGACTTCGCAACTGCGCTGGACGTGCTCGCAAAGGATGTCGTCGGGATTGTTATAGACGAAGTAGACTTTTGCGCCGGCTTCCACGCCCGCCCAGGCGGTGCCAATGACAAATGAAGTTTCCCCGCCTTCAGTAATGGCAAAGACGATGTCCTTCGATGAAACCCCGAGATCAAAGATTTGCTTTTTTCCAAATTCAGTAAAGTCTTCAAAGCCTTCGACTGATTTTATCAACGCGTAATCGCCGCCGGCCATGACGCTGAACGTGCGGTTTTCCAGGTCGGGCAGGGGAGCCGTTTGGCTGGAAGAGGATTGCCGTTGCCAAAAATCGCGCCAGACAGAATCGAGCAAAATGCTTAGGCGGCCGGTTGAGCCGCAGCCGGTAAAAAAGATGCGGCCGCCATTTTTGAGCGCGGTCAGGATGACTTCTCTGGTTTTCTCTGCTTGGCCGGAGCTGGTGAATTCGCGAAATTTTTTAACGACATCGCCATCAGCTTCAAAGAGCAATTTCAGAGCACTGGCGATGTCCTCTTTGGCCACTTCGCTCAAATTGGCGGTGACGAGGTGGGAGGATTCAGTGGTGAGCGCGCCAAGCTTGAATTGGCCACTGATTTTGAGGAATTCGTCCGAACGTTTTTGCGATGTTACGCTCACGGGATTGAGTTAATGCGATTCTGCGTTCCTTGTCACGCCATCAGAGGCTGCTTTGCGCAGCATTCATTTGTGCGCGTAGTAAATCGTGAAGCGTGACGATGCCGAGAAGCTTGGGACCGTCACAAACGATAGCCACGCCGCTGGGTGAATCTAAAAGGAGAGTTTGCAGTTCGCGAACCGTTTGCCGCGGCTCACAACGGATTTCAGGATTAAGTTTAGGCGTTCGTTTATCAGCCAGTGCCGAGGTCAATTCATCGCGCGAGACGGTGCCTGCAACCTTACCGTCGATGAGTACGGGAAAATGCGCGAATGCATGGGCTTTGAGCGCCTGTTCCATTTCTGCCGGCGCGAAGCTGTTTAAAATGACCGGTTGGAAGTTGGCGATGGCAGAAACCGGCAGCTTTTGCCAGCTCTGGAAATCGCGCGGAGGAAGCAACTTCTCAAGCTTGTAACCGTCCTGTTCTAAAACGGCGTCATAAAAGTTCGCGGTTGTCATGCGGCGGCTGATGGCCTGGCTCACGAGCGCGCTGATCATCAACACCGGCACGAGGGAAAATTGGTGGGTCATTTCAAAAACGATCAGGATGCCTGTCACGGGCGCGCGCACCACTGCGCCAAGGCACGCACTCATGCCTGCTACTGCCAGCGTGATGGAATCTTCGCCCGGCATGGGCATGACCAATCCCGCTACCCCCGCTATTAGTAATCCGCTCATGCCACCGAAAAAGAGCGTGGGAGAGAAAATCCCGCCACAACCACCAAAGCCATAGGAAAGAATCGTCGCCAGCAATTTCGCCGCGAGCAGGATGCCGGCAATTTTCCATGGCAATTGGTTGTCCAGTCCCATTGACAGATCGCCGTAACCCAGGCTGAACACTCCCAAATGGCCGGTGGTGAAAAATACAATTGTCGCCAGGCCCCAGGCCAGCGCCGCTCCAATGGCCGGTTTGAGCCAGCCGGGAATTTTATTCCAGCCGCGAAGTTGCAGGCGCAGGTTCAGGGTATTTTTCTGAAAAAAAACTCCCGACAGGCTGGCCAGCCCTGCGGCGAAAGGAGTCAGCAGGTAGGCATGCCATGTCGGCGTATCGATGTTTTTCATGATAAAGGCCGGTTGTCTGCCAATCAATCCGTGCACCATGAGAGCCCCAATAACCGACGCCAGCAGCACACTTCCCAGCAAATTGCTGTTCAAGTCCTGGATAATTTCTTCCAGCACGAAAGTCACCGCGGCGATCGGGGCGTTGAAGGCCGCCGCCAGTCCCACGGCAGCGCCGGAAGCCATGGCCCGCCGGCGGTTTTGCTTCGCTTCACCGGTTATGCCCGCCAGTGTGGAGGCCAGGCCGGCACCCATATGCACGCTGGGGCCTTCGCGTCCCAGGCTGCCACCGCCGCCAATGGCCAGAATGCCCGCGACAAATTTCACCCAAACAGTGCGCCATGGTATCACCCCAAAATCTTTCCAAAACGCTGCCTTGGCCTGGGGAATACCACTGCCCGCCGCTTCGGGGCAAAATACATTTAGTAAAATACCGGCGATAATTGCCGTGCCGATCATTACGGCGAAGCTGCCCAGCAGGAACGTCAGGCGTGATTGCGTGGCTAAGCGGACGAAGGTGGCGTTATAAAGAACGTTAATTAATAACTGAAAAGCGACGACGGCCAACCCCGCGACGACGCCATAAAGGCAGGTCTGCAATATGTTCCGGGTATTTTTAGGCAGCTTGGCCCAATAACCGGCTAACGTTAAAGAAAGCACCGTTTAAGAATTACAAAAAATCCCTACCGGTTCAATCTCAAGGGAATGCTTTATCTTTTCCCTTAAGAAAGGGCTAATTCACCAACGAGGTGACGGCCGATAGTCCAAAATCTCTTTCAATACTGGCGTTACAGTTTCGGCGCGATATTGAATTTCCCGAATGCTGCCCGATTTAGGCAGGTGAAACTTTTGTAATTCCGCATGACTGCCAGCCAGGGAAACCGAATGGTCAGCCGCCAATTTCCGTTCTTTTGTTTTGCGAGGCATTTTATTCATAACGTACTCCTTTCGCCGGATAATAATCCGATGCCTTGATGCAATATCGGACTGCTTACAGAAATTTCAAGCCCTGATTATTTCAATAATGGCAATGAAATGATGAAAGTGGTGCCTTTGCCGGGTTCGCTTTGGGCTTCAATCAGTCCATGATGTTCCCGGGCGACGCGCTGGGAAATTGCCAATCCCAGGCCGGTCCCGTTTTTCTTCGTAGTAAAAAACGGCTCAAAGATGCGCTCCAGGTTTTCTTTTTTAATGCCCATGCCGGAATCATGGATGTTAATTCGGATCAAATGCGCGCCACTACTATCTTCGGTGATCTCCGTGGAGATCGTGAGAGTCCCGCTGGTGCCCATGGCCTCGAGGGCGTTCAGCAGCAAATTCATGATGACCTGCTGCAATTGCGCTTCGTCACCGCGAACAATGCCCGGTACCGCCCGGAAATCCCGGGTCACAGAAATCATCTTGCCGGTGATTTGGTGTTGCAAGAGTTTCAGGGAAATGTCCAGGACATCGTGAACCTGGACAGAGGTGAATGTCGTGGGCCGGGGCGAAGCGAAGCGGAGCATTTGGCTGACCATGGAATCCAGCCGCTTTACTTCTCGTTCAACTGTAATGGCCAGCTCCCGGTCATCGCTTTTTTCCAGCATCAATTCCACGAACGTCTTGATGGGGACGAGGGCGTTTTTAATTTCGTGGGCAATACCGGCAGAAAGTGTTCCCAAATTGGCGAGGCGATCAAGGCGCTGAAGATTCTCATCCAGAATTGCCAGAGGCTTCTGTGGCGCGCTTTTGTCTCCGTTGTGATTTTCCATTTCTTCGTGGGAAACCATTTCTTCTTTCAAGGTAAGTCGCGGGCCTGTATACGACAAACAAAAAATTTACATTTGCGCAGTTTGAATATTTAAAACTGACTTTGCACCGGATTCATCGCACAATAAATGCATGGGTGCTAAATTTGACAGTATCGAATCCGTCGTCGCGGACATTCGCAAGGGAAAGACGGTCATTGTGGTGGACGATGCTGACCGCGAGAACGAAGGCGATTTAATCGTGGCGGCGCAGCATATCACGCCGGAAGCTGTCAACTTCATGGCCAAATATGGACGTGGCTTAATTTGCGTGCCCACGACATCTGAACGGCTGCAGCAGTTGGGTATCGAGAGGATGGTCCGTCAGAATCGCGAAGTCTTCCGCACTGATTTCCAGGTGAGTGTGGATGCAGCGCGTGGAGTTACCACAGGTATTTCCGCCGCGGACCGCGCCAAAACGATTCATATCATGGCCGATCCCACGGCTGTGCCGGAGGATTTGGTCCAGCCCGGCCATGTTTTTCCGCTGCGCGCCCGCCCCGGCGGGGTGCTCCAGCGTGCCGGTCATACGGAAGCTGCCGTTGACCTGGCGATGCTCGGCGGTTGCCGTCCTATTGGCGTGCTTTGCGAGATTTTAAATGATGACGGCACCATGGCTCGTCTGCCGCAGTTATTTAAATTTGCTAAAAAGCACAAATTAAAGATCTGCACGATTGAGGACTTAATTCAATTCCGTCGCACCCGTGAAAAGCTCGTTGAGCGGGTTGAAACCGTAAATATGCCTACGGACTACGGCAATTTTGATTTGCATCTCTATCGCTCCAAAATTGACGGGCAGCATCATGTGGCGCTGGTGCGCGGTGATGTGTCAGGGCAGAAGAATGTCCTCGTGCGCGTTCATAGCGAATGCCTGACGGGCGATGTTTTTGGTTCCCGCCGCTGCGATTGTGGCCCGCAACTGCACCAGGCCATGCGCCAGGTGGCTGAAGCCGGGCGTGGCGTTATTGTTTATATGCGACAGGAAGGCCGCGGTATCGGGCTGGCTCCCAAAATCAAAGCCTATAAATTGCAGGAGAAGGGTTACGATACCGTCGAAGCTAATGAAAAATTGGGCTATGGCATGGATCTGCGCGAATACGGCCTGGGCGCGCAAATTCTTTGCGATCTGGGCCTGAAGACTATTCGCTTGTTGACGAATAATCCGAAGAAAGTCGTCGGCCTCGAAGGCTATGGTTTAAAAATTACAGAACAGGTGCCCATCCGCGTTAAACCCAATCCGCATAACGAACGCTATTTGAAGGCAAAGCGGGAAAAAATGGGGCACCTATTGTAATTCGCGCCGCATGAAAATGCGGATGGACGACCATCTTTCGAGGAGCTAATACTTCTCCTCTTCATTATCACTTCGTTAACTTTTATTAATTTAGCAACTTTTTTGTTTGCCGAAAGGGTGCGTGCGTTCTAGTGTCAACGGCATCCGCCATCGAGGTCGGATTTAGAACTCGAATCGACTATGAAACAACCGCTATCGGCTGCAGAATTGGATGATTTGGTCGCTCGACTTAAAAATATGTCGCGCAATATCGAATGGTGCTGGGACCAGGAGGCCCAGGATATCTTCCAGGAACTTTCCCCGCGGGGATGGCAAAATCTTTACCACAACGCCGTGGCTGTTTTGCGCGAAGTGTCGGATTACGAATTGCGCGTGCATTTACAGGACAGCGGCTTTGCGCAGCGCGTGCGCAACGTTCTCAAGGATTTCGATTGTTACCTGAACCAAAAAAATACTTGGGGGGCAGCCAACGCGCCGCAATTGCTCAAAAATCCGGTCGCTTATTTCTCGGCTGAATTTGGTTTTCATGAATCCCTCCCGATTTCCGCAGGGGGCCTGGGGATTTTAGCGGGTGATCACGCCAAATCCGCCAGCGACCTGGGGCTTGGTTTCGTCGGCATCAGCTTGTTTTATCGCGAAGGTTATTTCCAGCAGGCAATTGATTCCAACAATTGGCAGACGGAATTTTACAATCTCATTGACCCGCAAAATGCCCCATTGGAGCCGGTACTGGACGAAAAAGGCCAGCCGCTGGTGTTGGAAGTGGAAGTGGACCTCAATCGCGTCCTGTTCAAAGCATGGCGCATCAACGTCGGGCGGGTGCCGGTCTATTTGTTGGACGCCAACCATCCGGATAACGCGCAACATTTCCGCGATTTGACCGCGCGTGTCTATGGCGGCGACAGCACCATGCGCGTGATGCAGGAGATACTGCTGGGCATCGGCGGCGTGAGGTTGTTGCGCCGGCTCGGCGTCGCTCCCTCTGTTTTTCACATGAATGAAGGGCACGCGGCTTTTTTGACGCTGGAACTGATTCGTGAGAAAATGGACGCCGGCAAGAGCTTCGCCGAAGCCTGCACGGCCACCAAGGCCGAATGTATTTTCACCACGCACACACCGGTCGAGGCTGGCCATGACCGTTTCAGCCAGGGCCTGATGGATTACGCGCTGCAATTGTTCCGGCAAAAATTAAACGTGCCTTTCGAGGAAATTCTGGGCCTGGGACGCGTCGAGCCCAAAAATCCGCAAGAACCGTTTTGCATGACGGTGCTGGCCTTGAAGCTCTCGCGCGCCGCCAACGGCGTGAGCGAATTGCACGGGCAGGTGAGCCGCCAAATGTGGCAGCCGCTTTTCCCCAGCCTGCCGGTTGAAAAAGTTCCCATCGGGCACATTACCAACGGCATCCATATGCTCGGCTGGATGAAAGGCTCCGTGCGAAAGTTTTGGCGGGACCGATTGACGAACGACCAGGACGAAGCCACCAAAATGTGGCATGAGAAATTTGGGCACGATTGGGCGGCCGCCATTAATTCCGCCGAATTCTGGGAAAAGATGGCCGACCCGTCCTTTGTTTCGGACGAGGAACTATGGGCGTTGCGTTATCGCCAGAAGCGCGAAATGATCGAGTTTATCCGCCGCCGCTCTCTCTATATGTCGTCGCGGGTTTCGTCGGGCGATTTCATTCGCTTTGATCATTTGCTCAATCCCGATGCGCTGACTATCGGTTTCGCGCGCCGCTTCGCCACCTACAAGCGCGCGCCGCTCATTTTCCAGCAATTTGATAACATCATCAAACTTTGCCAGGACACGAATCGTCCGGTGCAATTTGTTTTTGCCGGCAAAGCCCATCCTCGTGACGACGACGGCAAGCGGTTCATCCAGCAAATTATTCATTTAAGCAAACACAGCGGGCTGTCAGGCTACCTGGTATTCGTGGAAAATTATGACGTCCACGTTGCCCGCCAAATGGTCAGCGGCTGCGATATCTGGTTGAATAACCCGCGCCGTCCGCTCGAAGCCAGCGGTACCAGCGGCATGAAGGCCGGCTGTCACGGCTGCCTCAACTTAAGCATCCTGGACGGCTGGTGGCGCGAAGGCTACGACGGCACCAATGGCTTTGCCATCGGCGATGATTCCCAACCTGACAACGTCGAAGAACAGGACCGCCTGGATAGTGCCAACCTCTTTAAAGCGCTGACGGAGCAGGTTATCCCGATGTATTTCGACCGTGATGCGAGCGGCGTCCCGCGCAAATGGATCCAGCGTATCCGCCGTGCCATGGTGACGCTCGTCCCGCAATTCACCACCGATCGCATGGTGAAGGAATACACCCGGAATTATTATCTGGCGAAATAGCAGGTTTTTTAAAGCCATTTTTAACCTCTCTGCGGGGAGAGTTTCGTTGCCTTGCCACAAAGGCTTTAAAATTGACTGGAAAGCGGCTTCAAATTTACCTAAGCTCGCCACTTCATCGCTATGACGTATTTGCAGAAACTTGCCGCTGACACCGCCAACCAATTCGCTAAAACCTTCGGACGCCAGCCCCGCTGGATCGTTGCCGCGCCGGGCCGGGTCAATCTCATCGGTGAACATACGGATTACAATGACGGTTTTGTGCTGCCTACGGCCATAGAACGGTATGCGGTCATGGCGGCCGATAAGGCGGCGGACGGCAAAAACGTGATCCAAATCCGTGATACTTCCGGTGTCGAGCCGGCCATCATTGACCTTTCAGTACCGCTTAAACCGGGCTCTCCCAAGTGGTCGAATTATCCGCGTGGAGTGATTGCCGGCTTTTTGAAACGCGACTTAAATCCCGGCGGCCTGGATGTTTTGCTCAATTCCACTGTGCCATTAGGCAGCGGCCTTTCCAGCAGCGCCTCACTTGAGGTTTGCACAGCTACATTGGTCGAGGCCGTTACCGGCCGAACGATTCCTCCGGTGGAGAAGGCTTTGCTATGCCAGAAGGCCGAGCATGAATTTGCCGGCGTTCCTTGCGGCATCATGGACCAATTTATCTCGGCCATGGGACGGCAAAATAATTTATTGCTGCTCGACTGCCGTTCGCACGAGACGGAATTGGTGCCGATGAATGACCCTGCTGTCTCCTTGCTTATCACGAACACAAACGTCAAGCACGAGCTGGCTAACGGCGAATATGGCCAGCGCCGCGCCCAATGTGAAGCCGCCGCAAAAGCTCTTAATGTGGCTTCTTTGCGTGATGCGACGCCTGAATTGCTCGAGAAATCTAAAAGCAAGATGGACGATGTTGTTTACCGCCGCGCCCGCCATGTGATCGGAGAAATTGAACGCACGATTCATGCAGCCGAAGGCATCAAGGCATCCAACTGGCCGTCGGTGGGCCAGTTAATGTATGCAAGCCACCAATCATTGCGTGACGACTATGAGGTCAGTTGCAAGGAATTGGATACCATTGTGGAAATCGCTGAAGGCATTGGCATCAAGGGCGGTATTTTTGGATGCCGCATGACCGGCGGCGGTTTTGGCGGCTGCACCATTGCACTGGTGAAGACCGAGCAAATCGAAGCCATCTCCGCAAAGTTCGCCGCTGATTACAAACAAAAAACCGGCATTGAAGCGACGATCTTTACCACGCGCCCGGCCCCTGGGGCAACCGTCGTCAAGGGCTGAAGTTCTCTGGAATCAGTCTCCTAAACACGTCCCGACTCTTCGCGCTGCTTCCACCCAGGGATGGTCCTGGGGAACGATCTTGCGTTTACCGGCGACTTTTTCGAGAGGCACTGGTTCGGTGCCGTCGCCGCGGGCGGCTACCATCACACCAAAGACGTTTTCATGGATTAAATCTGCGCAGGCCGCGCCCAGGCGCGATGCCAGGAGCCGGTCGGTGGGCGAAGGTATTCCGCCGCGCTGGACATAGCCCAGGATCGTCACGCGTGATTCCAAATGAGTCAGCTCTTCAAGCTGCCTAGCCAGGCGCATGGTATTTCCCGTATGGCGCTGTTCGAGGGCTGCCAATTCTACTTTGGCCTCTTTTTTGTCGTGCAACGTCTTCGCTCGTTCGCGCTTGTTTTCTACCAGCTTAAACGCGCGCGCGTCTTCCAGGCTCATGGCGCCTTCGGCCACGGCTACGATGCTGAAATTCGTTCCGCGCCCGCTGCGGCGTTTAATCGCTTCCGCAATTTTTTCGACATTGTAGGGAATTTCCGGGATGAGAATCACGTCAGCGCCGCCGGCGATGCCTGCGCCCAGCGTCAGCCACCCCGCGCGATGGCCCATGACTTCGGCCACAATAATACGATGATGGCTATGGGCCGTGCTGTGCAAACGGTCAATCGCCTCAGTGGCAATGTCCAGCGCCGTGGCGAAACCAAAGGTGGAATCCGTCATGGCCACGTCGTTGTCAATTGTCTTGGGCAAGGTAACGATATTCAGCCCGGCGTCGGAAAGGTGCATGGCGCTCTTTTGCGTACCACCGCCGCCCAGGCAGACCAGGGCATCGAGATCGAGCTTCTTGTAATTTTCCTTGATGGTTGCCGTCATGTCGCGCGTACGGCCGTCAATCAACATCCGGTGCGGCTTATCGCGGCTGGTGCCGAGGATAGTGCCGCCCACGGTGAGAATTCCCGCCAGGGTGGATTTGTCCAGTTTGAGCCGGCGGTCCTCGACGATGCCGCGAAAGCCATCGCGAAAACCGATGATGTCCATGCCGTAATATCCGAGCGCCGTTTTGCCCACGCCGCGGATGGCTGCGTTCAGTCCCGGGCTGTCACCGCCCGCCGTTAAGATGCCGATACGTTTTGCTTTGCCCATTGCTGTGCTCTATTTGAATTTCTGACAAATTTTTTGTCCAGCAGAAGTTTTAATTTTTTTTTGATTTTTTATTCGGGCTTGGGCCGAAGAATGCGGCACCCAACCAGGCAGCCAAGCCATGCAACTGCCGAAATCATGGCGCCGACATCAAACGCCCGGTCGCGATAGACCAACTGGATGTCGTGCAAGCCTTCCGGCACTTGAATCGCATCAAACCCATAATTTGCGCGAAAAATGGGAGCTTCCTTGTCATCCACCGTAGCATGCCAATTATGATAAAACGTCTCGGCGACGACCACGAGGGCAGGGGCGGGGACATCAACCCTGATTCTCATATTTCGCCCAGTGAAATAAAATTTGGTAAACGTGGCCGTCGTTTGGTTGGTAACAGCCACAAGCGTCCTGGCTTCCGGAGGCAGAATCACCACTTTACTTGCGTCGAAATGAGTGTCCGTCAGCATCCGTAATGCGTCTGCGTCATCCAGAAATACCGGTTTTGGCCCGATGGTCACCAGGGGCAGAAATGTTTTACGCGGCTGCCAGTTGTAAATTTCATCCGGCGCAGTGATTTGTGAAACGCCCAGGAAATCCTCGAGGTGTGGAAACTCGTTCGTGGCCTGGTACATGAGCAAAAACAAATCGTTATTTTCGCGCGTCGTCAGGGAAAAGAAACCATCCACCTTGGGCACGCCGTCCAGCAAATTGCAGTCGCCGCAAAAACCCAGGCGCTTGGCCAGGAAATTTTTGGCGGGGTCTTGCAAAGCCCTTTGAATGAATTCCATGTAAGCCTTCGGCGAAACCATGGCGCGGGAAGCGCGGAGGGCCGGTGGCGGGTTCATGGCCAGTTTTTGGCTCGCCAGCCTCCATTCATATACATACGGCGGCACCGTGGGATTTTGGGTCGGTTCATGCGTTAAAACATCCACCCACGCGAGTAAAATAAGAATCACTGAGGCGGTACGGGGAAAATCCAGCTTGGGTTTTTGTGCCAAAATATAAAGAGCGGCGGCTGTTAAAACCAAAAAAGGAATGCGTTCGATTCCGTTGGCCATCGCGGCGTCCACATCATCCGCCTGCGATTTCCATTGCCAGCCAAGAACGGCCACGAGCAACACCAGAAGGACAATGCCAATGGCTACAATGCTTTTTTGGGCATTCAATTCCCGCAACTGTGCCAGGGAGAATGCTGCGAGTAGTGGGGCAATAAAGGTAACCAGCAAAAGGTATTTAACCGGATAGGTGACGAAGCCCAGTTGCGGAAAGACGTGTCGGATGGCGGGGAAAATAGGCGTGTTTGCCCCAAGCGCAAAAATCACTGCGATTACCAGGATAGTGCCGAGCGACCAAACACGGCCGTTTCGGACCTTCCAAAACGCCAGCAGCGCCAGCATGAGGGGGGCGAAACCGAGATAATATGACGAGGTCCAGTATTGGCCATCCTGGAAAAAAATGCCTTCACTGAGGACGTGGCCGAAGGCCATCGGCACCAGGAAATTGGCCCAGCCGCTCCCGGGCATGGACCACCGCAAATCCGCATAACCAGATTGCCGCTGCGAATGCGCCGTCAGGTCAAAAAACGGAAGCAATTGCGCTGCGGCCAGCGCCGCAACCAGCGCGACCATCACGGGAAAACGCCAAAACGTTTTTCGGGGGAAATCATTGTTAATTAACTGCTGGATCCACAACGCCAACAGCACCAGCCAGGTGAAGAAAATGATTTCCGGCCCACCGGCGAGCATTTGCAGTCCCCCACAAATCGCCGCGATCAATATTTTCCTGCTGCTCTCGCACGCGTGCGCGCACCAGGCGCTTTCCACGGCCATCACCACCCATGGCATCCAGGCCCATGTGGCCGTATGGCTGGGCCACATCAGCAGGTTGAGGGTCAACCCGCTGAAACAAAACGTGGTTCCGGCAAATGCACCGGCGAAATCATTCCCGGTCCATTTCCGTGCGAGCAGATACATTCCCACGCCGCCAAACCACAGATGCAGCAGGCAAAAGAAACTTAACGACCAGGTCAGGGGCAGGAGCAGATAAATCAGCGATGGGGGATAGAGCGGCATCGTGTTCCATTGCGCGAGGAAGGGGACGCCGCAGTTGTTGAAAGCATCCCAGAACGGAATTTCGCCACGCCAAAACGTGTCCTTTTGAAACAATGCCAGGGGATAGGCAAAAAAACCATAATCCCGCGCGACGAACGTTTGCATCCCCAGGATGACTTGCGGGTACGAAGCGAAAACCATCAGGGCGAGCAGCAGGCCGAAACGCCGGGGCGTGAACCAATAGGAAAGGCGGTTAATGGTATCGATCATCAATGTCCGGGGCAGATTTTATTCATGAAGCGAAATAACAGGCAAGTATTCACCGAGATATTCGCGTTTCCACCATGCGCCCGTGATGCGGCGTTCCGTGAAGTCGGTGAAGTGGTAGTTATAGACTTCGGCCCGGATATAGACTGGCGGCTTATCGGGGAAGGGATTTTTCGCAAGCAACGCCAGGACATCCGGCGAGCCTCGTAACAATTGCACACAGAAACTCCCAAACCATGGATTCTGTTGGTAATCGCCCAGCGCAGCAAACCACATTTGCCAATCCAGGCGCGGCTGAAAGGGGGCCACAAATGCCGGGCACCGGCTCAAATCACCCGGTTTGTACTTGAATTCATAGTCCAGCCAATGCACGCCGTCGGTGCTGCCTTGCACGATGATTTCGTGCCGTTCCGTGGTCATCACCGCAAATAAGCCGTAGCCATTAATCGTTCGTAGCGGGTCAAGCCATCCATCCAAAGCGGCTATGGGACTGAACAAAGCTCTGCCCCATGGCTGGCCGAGGGCTCCCAGGATTGCCGTCACCTGTAAAAGTGAAACGGAGATAAAGACAATCGCCAGCGGAACCGTGAAGGCCGGACGCCAATGCGGCTTTGCTTTGTGTTCAGTTCGTTTTCGAAATCGCGCGGGAAAGAGTTTTTGTAATGCGAAATCATCCAGTAACAACAGGCACAGCGCCAGTGTGAGCCAGTTGAAAAATGTGTAATTTCCGGTCAGCAAAATCAGGATTTGCAAAATGGCAATGGCGCCGCCGCCCAAAAAGCGAACCCGGCGGGGCATGAAAATCAGGAAGGGCGTGCCGATTTCGATGGCAAACATGACGACGCACGAAAGTTTTTGAAACCATAACGGCTCGAGGTTGGCATACCATGCTATCCACGTGGGCAATGGTTGGGTGTAATAATGAAAAGTGAGGGCGGTAAGGTCGTGCCAGGTGGGATCGTGGCTGGCCAGCTTCACACAACCGGAGGAAAACATGAGCTTGAACAGCAGTAGTCGTAATAGCCAGATAACAACCCGTGATGGTGGCGTTTCACGTGAAAGGTTAGGTAATAACCGCCATGGCGCCAAAAAAATCGCGAGAAAACCAGCTTCGAGGAGCAAATTATCCCATTGAAACTGCAAAAAATAATTGCCCGCGGTCGTGAGCGAAAGATAAAGCACCCACAGCAGCGCCAGGGCAGGGGCAGGGGCGATCCCAACGATTAATAAAATCGCCAGCAGGACACCTGCGCCGCATTGAAACTCAAGAAAGCCATTGGAGGAATTGATCCAGCATAACGTCGGCAACTGGTAGAATGGATTCAGTCCTTGCACCTCGCATTGCTCTTTAGCGGCGGGCAGGTACTGGTCCACCGGCACGATGCCATTATGGCCGATAAGCCCGATGATTTGTGTCCAGAGCGAGACGAAGGCGATGAGGTAAATGAACCCGACCAGGCGCAGAAAAATCCAGCGTGATAGAAAATAATCCGGTTGCTCAACGTGTTTGCCCCACACAAGGCGGGTCATCCATGAAAAAGCCGTTCGATGGCTGGCGACAAACCGGTAGCAGCCTTCCGTGATGTCCGCAAAGGCAGGGGATGATTCGTAAGAGCGCCGGGTCCAATGGAAGTTTGGATTGCGTGCCAGGGTGCGAAAAACGGCTTCCGCCCCGGAGTAAACCGCGCCGCTCAATTCGATTAATTGGACAGAGGTTTGATAATGGTCCGGCGGAATTTCCGGAAAACGCGCGGCGATCTGCGGGTCTTGGGACGGCAGGTAATCCACGGCATCGCCAGTCAACTGTTGCCAGCGGCGAATCCAAAGGCCGCAGAACCGGCAGTCGCCGTCGTAAACCATCAACGGTTTAGGCGGCGGAGAGGCGACGTGAATACCGCTTTGCATGATAGGACGTTAAACCAGCCGTGGGAGCGAAGGCAATGCGGTTCAAGTCTTTCGATAATTAATGCCAGGCCTTGGGATATGCTGGCAGATGCCACGGCTGGCTTCCTTTTCGGTCTCCCTTCCTTCGTTCCAGAGTTTGCAGCAATTCCCCAACCGTGAACGCACCTGAAACGAATGCCGCGACGCAAAAGAAGGGACAAAAAAAGATCTCTAACCAAGGCAGGCTGTATTGTCTCACCTCGGGAACCCGGCTGATGTTTGGATCGCTGGCAAGAAAGTGCACGCGAATCGTGGTTGGAAATTTTGCAGAAGATACCCACGATATTTTTGCGTCAGTCGTGCCTTGATACGTCAACCTATTATAATTGAATTTGTAATCAACAGCATATCCTCCCTTGATAGGGTAACCTTTCAATGCTGTGCCATTGGTAAATATACCATGGCGATAAATCCGATAATCCTGTTCTAAATTCCGCGCCGTATAAAAAAGCAAAACGGAAAATATCAGGAACAATCCACAACCAATCAAACACTCCCGCCATAACGGCCGTGTTTTGCTTCCGCTTTTGATGAGAATAGGCATTTAGTTCCCGACAACCAATACATCCATCATTGTAAAAAATTGTCAACGAATTTTACGCGAAGCGATTCAATGACAGATGCCCTAACCAAAGACCGGCTGTTTACCCCAACGAATTAAACCCCGGCGGCGGACGCATCGGCTCATAGCGACACTCATAGCCGGAAACCCTGGGTGGCTCCGAAACCCCATCCAACGGATTCGGTTTAAAATACAATGACTCTTTGGCGTTTGGTTTTCCCACCGGACTTGCCTGAGCATACATTGCCTCCAGATGCGTTTTGCCCTCCAGCAATGCCCGCTCATACGCACTCAGTTCCTTTTGTATCCCCCGATCAATGTGAGTCATGGTAGGGCGCACGGCGCGCGCGTCCTGCGTCGCGGCCGCTTCCTCATACCCTTCTTTTTGCCTCTTCCGATCAAGCCGCTCCGCTTTTTGTTGGGCATAATTTTCTTCGATCTCAGCAATCACTTCCTGCTTGGTTCGTCCTCCATAAGGATTGGCAGTTGAAGCGGTGGTAGTGCTGACCTGCTGGTCAGCCGTGGCCGCGCCGCAGCGCGGCCCTACCGTATCCTTTTGCGTTTGTTCCGATGTAAGCGATGGCGAGGCTTGCGTTGCCACACCGCTTCCCTCGCCCCCATTGGGGAGAGGCTCGCCACGTTTCACGTGGGGAGGGGTGAGGGGGCGTCCCTCTACCTCATCAGTCCCATCGGTCCAATTATCCGACTTTCCGGCCTCTGCCTTCTGGCTTCCGTCATCCGGTTCCCCGCCTTCCTCGGCTCTTCTCTCCGCCTCCATCCGTTCCAGCTCTTTCTCGTCCTTATTAAAATCCTCATCCTCCCATGGCAATCGCCGTTTCTTCCACAAATGACCAAACATCCGACGGCCTAGCAGTTCGATCTTGTCCGAATAATCGATG
>DATJXK010000140.1:0-4454 GCA_035500235.1 Pseudomonadales bacterium
ACGTGCGAATCTTCAAAGACCGTTCCAACGGTGGCGGTAAATGGCTTGCGACAGGCCGCGCAGCAATAGACGCCCGATCGAAGTTTCGTTTTGCTATCGGGCTTGGAAGTGAGTTTGTAGGTCTCGTCAAACTGGCAATGCGGGCAAATGGGCTTGCCACCCGGCCAACGCATGGCTTCAAATAGCTTACGGGCTTTGCGCTCATTGGAATATTTCTTCGCCAGTGTGACGAGGTTCAATTCTTCGGCATCCAGTTTGGTTTTCATCTTGACTAAGTGTGACACACAATGTAGTTTCTGTCAATACTTATTGTGTCACATTTTATGAAAAAAGTTACGAGCAACATGGGCAGGCCAGCACTGCCCAAAGACGAGAAACGCGGCCGATTCATCTCAACGCGCCTGTCACAGCCGGAATATCAAGAGATAGCCGATGCCATCAAAGCATCAGGCGAAGCCAAGACGGCATGGGTCAGAAAGAAGCTATTGGCTGCCGCTCGCCGGGCATAATCCCAAGCCGCTTGCGGTTAGTATCCATCGTCTGAACCCGTTCGCCAGTCTCCCGCGAGCGGGGACAATTCCATTCATTCCAATTCAATCCACTTTGAGAGCGAGACAAGCTGGCACTGCGTACGTGAAGTGCATACTCCCGTGGCCTTTAAATTGTAACAGGTTGTTAAAAAAGCACTTGCGGATTCGATAAATGAGGCGATATTCACAAAAATGGACGATGTCGGTCACAGGCAGGCGTCCTAATGGAAATCAACATTACAACGCTAATGGAAGCCCGATCCCGCCATCAATGCCTCGTTTATGAGGGCGCACCATCCAGACATCTGCCAGCGCTTGCGTCCATGATTCACCAAAAATTGCGGGAAGACTTCCGGTGTTTTTACCTGAACAGTCCCCCCATAATCGCGGGTCTGCGGACCCTGCTGGCGGCCAAAGGGGTTGATGTGGTGAATGAGACTTCCAAAGCCCGGCTGATCCTGTCTTCACAACCGGCCCTGACTGCGGAGGGCAATTTCGATATTGATTTGATGCTGAATAAGCTCGAGGACGCTTTGGACCAGGCCTTGTCGTCTGGTTACAAAGGGTTGCTGGCCACCGGTGACATGACCTATGAGTTTGGCCCCAAGCAAAATTTTGAGAAGCTCATGGAGTATGAGTGGCGGCTGGAAAAGCTATTCCAGAAGCGGGAGGAACTTTGTGGGGTGTGCCAGTATCACCTGGACACACTGCCGCGTGCAGTGGCACGGCAGGGGTTGCTCTCGCATCGGACGCTGTTCATCAACGAAACGCTTTCGCGCATCAATCCGTATTACATTTCAACCGAAGTGCTCAGCGAGCAGATGTTAACGAATCCGGAATTGGACGAGATGCTCACCACGTTATGCCGGTTGCAGGATATTATCCTGTCCAGGCCGGTGGAAGCGACCGGGGTGAATTGAGTTCAGGTAAGTTTTGCAACCGCGAATTACGCGGATAGATTTTTTACGCGAATTTCGCGAATTAAATCACGGCATATATGGTGAATAGCAGGGCCAATGGTTTTGGAATACGGGAAACAGACCCGGCCGTACGTTCTTAGCTAACGTATAAATCGAGAGAAGGTATGTCCTCTCCTGGGGGAGAGGAAACAGGTGAGGGCGAGATAAAAAACTAACTCCATTTTCCCGCCGTATGCCTCATAATCCAGTTCATGGCCAGCACTGAACGAGCCCGCCAGTTTAGAAAAAAAGAAACCTGGGCGGAAAAGCTGATCTGGCGCTGGCTGCGCGATCGGCGCTTCAGTCGTTATAAATTCAGGCACCAGCATCCGATTGGCGATTACTATCTTGATTTTTTCTGCGAAGAGGCAGAACTGGCCATAGAATTAGATGGGAGTCAGCACGGCCATCCAAGCCGGCAGGATCATGATGCCAAGCACGAGGAGTTTTTGAAATCGCGGGGTATTAAAGTCTTAAGGTTCTGGAATTCTCATTTACGTCACAATACCCGTGGCATCCGAGATACGATTTTCAATGAATTGCAAAAGCGTGCACCGCATCCATTACCGAACTATACGCAGCCGATGAAAGTCGAGGAAAAGAATCAGTGAATAGCTCGCCCTCACCCCGGCCTTCTCCCCCAGGAGAGGGGGAATAGCAGGGCCGATAATTTGCGTTTTTTCCCAGGCAGTGGCCGGATGTAAACGCGTAATAGAGAAAAACTCAGAAGATTCCGAGAACGACGATGGGGAGGATTTAGAAAATAAAAAAGCCCGGGCACTACACCGGGCTTCTTACTACAGCCCACAGAGAACAAGTGGGCCAACAACAAAATCAGTTTACCAGAACCCCTATCCCCCGCATGTCACCAATACTGGTTACGGGGCCTTAACCCGCCACGGGCCTGTCACTTTTCTGTCACGGATATGTTGCGATAAAGGGCTTCTTTGCGCGGCCCAAAACGGACACATTCCTGCGCGTGAAAAAAGTAATCAGAACCATTATTCCCGGCCTCGCCCAAATCCTGGTCCTCGCAGCGTTCGCATTATCAGATCGCGCAGGCGCCCAACAATTTATTTTGGACAGTGGCACGCCTACCAGTTCTACTTTCCCAATCCTCAATAACTCCCAGTGGTTTGCTGCGGAGTTTTCGGCCACGGCGGGCCAGACGATCACGCAGCTTTCCACGTATCTCACCTCGCTGACGGGCAACGGCAACAATTTCGCCTTTGATATCTACCAGGATAGTTACAGCGGCATCAGCTTCCTGGGCACGCGCAACGCCCAGCTCAGTCCGTTCCTGGAATTTACCGCCACGGGAACTTATACGGGGCCCGGCTGGAGCAGCACCACGGTGAGCTGGGTCGTCCCGGCGACGGGCAATTACTGGGTGGCGATTCAAGGGAACACGGCAGGTAATCGCAACCTGCCGAATTACGATGTGCAGGAAGAAACGTCCGCCACCACGGGCACCGTGCCGGCGCTGGCATTTGCCACCGACACAGGGACACAATTTAGTTCCGTTAACGCGCCGGCCATCGGCCTGCAAGTGACGGCGACGGCCGTTCCTGAACCGGCCACATGGAGCCTCATCGTCGTCGCCGGGATTTTGGGTCGTTTTGTTTGGGTGGCAAAGCGGCTGGGATTGGTTTCTTTGTAAAATAGCGAAGTGGTAGTGGCTCGAATCGCAAGGCGTGCCCCCTCACCTCTGCGCTGACTCGCTCGCGCCCGCTCGCTCGGCCTTGCAGGCCTTCGTTCCGCTACGCGGAACAAATTCCTTTCGCCGCTTCCCAAGCGGCTCAAGTCTCCCCCAGGAGAGGGGGAATCGCCGTCCGATTTTGTGAAATGATAACGACCATATTGGTTCAAGATCCCAAAACGCGAAGAGTTTTTCAGGCCTTACGATTTAGTTTCCAGCGTGGATAAACCGCGTCGCTTGGTTTCAATCGTGATGGCGCCGCAATTGTCGCAGTAATGTGCGGGCAAGACGTCCGGCGTATCCTGGAGAACATGCTCCCGCCACTTCTCGGCCTTAAAGGTAACGTTGCCGAAATTCAAGCCGCCGGACAAAAGAGCGGTGCCACCGCCTCCAATGTGCGTTTTTCCATCGATCATCTGGCTATTGCATTTTGGACAAGTCATAAAGGTTTATTGGATTCACTGATTCTGCAACCAGTGATAAAGCCAAAGCATGAAGCCCTGGAAGATAAGGATGACCACGGCGGCAATTTTGTTCCCAATGCCCCAGACTTCCAATTTTCCATTCCGGTCGTAACGTTTTTTGTAGACATCGCCGGTCAGGCAGATGAGGCACAGAGCGATGGTAACAAAGCCGCAGAGGAGCACGCCAATCATGGCGAGGAAACCGGGCTCGCGCCGGTACCAGGGAACGTCTTCGTATCTGAGGTATCGGCCATCTGGCGATTTTTGGGGACCTGATTTGAGCAGCACAGGCGGCGGAATGGATGCCGGCGGGCGGGCGGGGTCAATGACCGCATGGCCATCATTCGGGCATACGCTGGTATCGTCCGGAAACTCTTTCCCGCAATGTGTACACTTTTTCATCCCGGAAACCCGTGAGGTATTTAGAGTTTGGCACCGGGGCAGTGAAGTCAAATCTCAAATTGATAGGTGATATACGCAAGTCCTTTTGAACTTTAACGCCACGCCGCCTTGAAATAAATTTTACCCGACATGAACGACCCGCGCCCAAAGCTTTCCGGCTTGATGTTATTGGCGTTGGGGCTATTCGCCGTTTCGGTGGTTTTTGAAATCCTGTCATCGCGCTGCCTTTATGCAGATGGCGCCCACGAATTTATCAAAACGTTGCAGGCGCAAAGCTTTGCCTCGTTCATGTGGTCGCGGCATTTTGCCTTTTACATCTACGAATTCCCGCTGGTCGTGGCGATTAAACTGGGCGTGACCAGCCTCACCTGGCTGCGGATGGCGTTTGGATTGGGATGCT
>DATJXK010000141.1:0-14391 GCA_035500235.1 Pseudomonadales bacterium
GGAGATACTCCTGGATAAATCTCCATCGCTGTTCCTTCGGACACGTCGTTTTCCAAGGCATATTGCCGGGAAAGTGTTACCCATCCGCTGACCAAAAACTGTCACCCATCCGCTGACCACATGCCCTCTCCGAGCGCGCCGGAGAAAAAGGCTGAAGTTCCGGCGGTCATAGACCGCCGCTACAGCAACCACGTTCTGGCCGCCGTCGGGTGCTAACCTATATCAAGCTGAGCTTGGGGCAGAATTTCAACGGGTTATAGGATTTGAATCCCGATTCTCCTAGGTGCACGGCTGTTTGAGTTCATTAAGGAGTTGGTTTTGACACCATCAGCAACTTGAAACCAAGCCTTGCAAAATCGGAAACGAAAAATGTAAATCGGAAACGTGGAGCGGCTGGCACATCAAGCGTGATAAACCTCCACAGGATTCCAAAGGAAAAAAGTTGACGCTATTAACGCAGTGCGTTAATATGGGTGAGTGATTCTGAGTTTCGCTTGCGCGGAGACCGAGCGGGTGTTTCGTGCGGAATTATCCCGCCGTTTCCCGCCCGACATTCAGCGTCGTGCCAGACGCAAACTGTTGTTATTGCATGCCGCCACGGAGTTGCAGCAACTGACTGTGCCGCCGGGCAACCGGCTTGAAGCCTTGAAAAGCGGACGGCAAGGGCAGCACAGCATCCGCGTGAATGACCAGTGGCGCATCTGTTTTCGCTGGCGCGAAGGCCATGCGCACAACGTTGAAATTGTGGATTATCATTGAAAATGAAAAGCAAACTTTTGAGCAATATTTCGCCGGGCGAAATTCTGGAAGAAGAGTTTCTCAAGCCCATGAGCATCACCCAATACCGGCTGGCCAAAGACATCGGGGTTTCCCCCCGCCGCATCAATGAGATCGTCAAGGGCGCACGCGCGATTACTGCGGACACGGCCTTGCGTTTTGGCCGGTACTTTAGCATGGCCCCAGAATTCTGGCTGAACCTGCAATCGCATTATGACCTGGAACAGGAACAGGAGCGATTGGCCAGTCGCCTGGATAAAGAAGTCAAAATCCTCGCAGCGGCGTAAGCTTTCTCCTTGCCTTGAATCAAGCCCTCCAAATGCATCGCGTGAACAACTAGGAGTCAAGTTTCGATTGCCAAAGTCGTTGGCTAATGGTTGATAGTTGAGTCTCGGTTATTGTTCTTTGACATACGACGCAAATGCGGAAAGCGAAAATTCGCGTCCATTCGTGTAATTCGCGTGAAAGGCATTAAGGCTTATCAAGCCTTTAGTAACCTTTAGAAGCCTTCGGAAGGCTTTAGAAGGGTAAAAATAAGAATCATTTTTTCCTTTCGGGTGGCATAACGGCGGTCAGGGGGCTGACACGCTCCACCAGGCCAATCCGTGTTCATCTGCTTGCCGCGCCGAAGCTCTGCGAAGGCGGGTGTCCATCCGTGATTAAAAACGGAACCCTAGTGAACCCTACTGTAACCTATAGAACCCTACAGAACGGCCCCCCGGGGGGGTATTAAATGATGAATGTTGAATTCAGAATGATGAATTGAAAAACGGCCCTGCCGGCTCGCGGGTACGCTCGCCCCACCGTTTCGGAAGGCTATGGAAGCCTACGGAAGGGGAGGGCCCAATGGATGGCCATCTGTAATTCGCTTTGCGCAAAGTGAATTTCTCCGCCACAATATCCCAACGTCCGTCTAAATGAACGCTACGCCAACTATTGATATGCCGCCCACGGCGAAACCGGCTTCACCGCCGGCGACGCCCGCCACTGATTTCTCCAAGCCCGTCGTCCGCCCCAAAAAAGGCACGCTCAAGCTCATTGGCGAAGTCCTGGACCACGGCGGCCCCGGCTACCTGCAGTTCGCCATCACGAACATTTGCAATGCCGATTGCGATTTCTGTGGCTTCGCCCGCTCGAAATTCGATCCCAAGGCGCGCCGCAGCGTCACGCTGGACGAGGCGAAGATGGTCATTGATATCGCGTTGAAAAACCACATCGGTTACCTGCTGTTTGTCGGTGGCGAGCCGATGGTACACCGTGATTTGCGAGCCATGACGCGCTACGCGGCCGAGCGCGGCATCCATCCGATGATTTGTACGAACGGCGGTTTGTGGACGGATGAAAACATGCGGAATCTGGCGGCCGACGGCCTGACCAGCGTCATCATGTCCATAGACGCGCATGACATCGCCAAGCATGAAAAGAACCGCGGGCTCCAGGATGTCTGCCAGAAAATCAAACGCGCCAACGAATTTTTCCATTCCATCGGCATCCAGACCACGGCCAGCATCACCGCCAGCCGGTTGATTGACGATTACGAAAAGCTGCCGCCGTTCCTCGATTCGCTCGGCTTCAAGAGCTGCACGTTCAGCTATCCGCTCACGGCGCTGGCCAGCAGTTATTTAAGCTTCAGCGACAGCGGCCTGGTGAATTATTCCCGGGACGAGCTCATTGACCTCTTCGAGAAAATCAAAATCATGAAAGCCCGCAGCGGCTTTCCGGTGGTCAATCCTTCCGAATCCCTCGATGAAATGCAGCGGCATTTGCGAGGCGAGAAAGAGAAGTTTGGTTGCCTGGGCGGCCACAAATATTTCTACCTCGACTGGAAACTCGATTTGTACCGCTGCCATTTCTGGGAAAAGCCGATGTGCAAAGTGCAGGAGTGGGACGATTCCAAGCTCATTCGCGACGGTTGCACGCGTTGCATGATTGATTGCTATCGCGACCCGAGCGTGCTGCAGCACGTCGCCATCAGCGCGAGCGATGCCTGGAACAATTTGAAGCGCGGCAACCTCGCCGGCGCGGCGAAGAATATTTTCGATTCGCGCAATCTGACTTCCATCAAGGCCGTCTGGGAGGACCGCAAATGGATTAGCGGGGTTTGAGCGAATGACACTATGGATCCTTCAGCCCAACCACCCGAAACGGCTGAAGCATTCAATAACCGGGGCGATGTCAGGCGGAAGCAGGGTGACCTCGATGGCGCCCTGGCGGACTTCGATAAAGCTCTCGAACTCAAGCCGGATTTACATCCTGCCTACAATAACCGGGCCCTGGCAAAGCAAAGCAAAGGCGATTTGAACGGCGCCCTGGCCGATCTCAATAAGGCCGTTGAACTCAAACCCGACGCGCCTGTGCCTTATATCAATCGCGGCGTGTTGAAGCAGTCTCTGGGTGACTCCGCCGGGGCCCTGGCGGACTTCGACCATGCCATTCAGTTTAAGCCTGATTTTACCGAAGCCTATAACGTCCGCGGTGAAGCCAGGCGAAAAGCCGGCAACGTTGATGGGGCGATTGCCGATTTCAGCAAGGCCATTGAACTCAAACCTGATTTTGCCGCCGCCTACAATAATCGCGCCCTTGTAAAATCCCGGAAAGGCGACTTCGTCGGCGCTTTGTCAGATTATGACAAAGCAATCAGCCTGAAGCCGGACAATGCTACGTTTTACACCAATCGTGGTGATGCGAAACGCAACGCGAAGGATTTGGACGGAGCATTGGCTGATTTTGACCGGGCAATCCAGATCAAACCTGATGCCGGGACTTACAGCCTTCGCGGACAGGTCAAATCCGCCAAAAAAGATTTGGACGGCGCCCTCAACGATTACGACAAATCGATCGAGCTCAAGCCGGATTTTGCCGCCGCCTACAACAATCGCGCCCTGATAAAGCTTTCCCGATACGGCTTTAGTGACGCTCTGTCAGATTGCGACAAGGCGATTAGCCTTAAACCGGACAATGCTACTTTTTACGTCAATCGCGGTGACGTGAAACGCAACTCGCAGGATTTTGACGGAGCGCTGGCGGACTTTAACCGGGCGATTGAACTCAAACCCAGTGCGGGAGCTTACAGCCTTCGCGGGTTGGTGAAGTATGTCAAAAAGGATTTGGATGGCGCGCTCAGCGACCATGATAAATCAATCGAGCTTAAGCCGAATATTGATGTCTATAAGACCCGCCGTTCTCATGTCATAAAGGCTCAAAAAGACCAGGCCCGCTTAAAAGAAGAGTATGACCGGGCGATGCTGCTGCCAGCTAATTCGGCGGTAAATTGCAACAAACGCGGCCGGGCCAAACATACCCAAAAAGATCTCGATGGAGCCGTGGCGGAATACAGCCGCGCCATCGAACTGGATCCCAATTTTGGCGAGGCCTATGGCAATCGCGGTTTAATCAGGTGGGTGAAAAAGGATTTGGAGAATGCCCTCGCTGATTTGGATAAAGCACTCAAACTTGGCCCCAGCGACCCGACCTTTAAAGAAGTGCGCGGGTTCGTAAAGCGACAACTAAAGGAATTGAAAGGCGCGTCGCCAAAAAAGGATACAAAGGCAAAGAAAATTCCCGCCACGGAAAATACCCTCGCGTTGCGGACGGATTTTTCCAACGACGCGGCGTGGGAAAAGCTTCGCGCCATCATCGAAGACCTGGACCAGGAATTCCAAGCCAGCGTGGATTTCGTCAGCGATGCTCGGTTTGCCGGTGTGACCGCGAAGAAATTGCCTTCGTTGGTTTCGGATGATTCGCATTCCGTTGCATTCATCATCGACCAAAAAGCGTTGGAGGATGCTGGGCATCCCGTTCTCGTGGTTGATTTGCAGGATGAACCGGGGCGCACGTTCAGGGTAATCGCTTCTGAATTGTGGTCGGTGGAAAATAATCTCTCCATTGCCAACATGGGCTTTGATGAATTTGCCGACGCCGTTGGGAAAGATGGAGTCTTTCGCGGGTTCAAAGAAAAGTAAATTTCAACTGCGCTCACCGACCCGCAATCCAAACTGCTCTTTGACGTTCGCAAACGAAAGCACGCCGTTCCTGGCCGTCACCCCTGCGTAGGGATCGTTTGTGATCAGCAAATTGCCGTCGAGATCGAGGAAGTCCGCCAGCTCCGCCAAATGCGCCGCAGCGCCGATGAGCACGCTGGTCTCAATCATGCAACCAATCATTGTTTTGAGGCCGGCGCGCCGCGCGGCCTGCAAAGTGTCATGCGCCATGCTCACACCACCGGCTTTGACCAGCTTCACATTCACGCCGTGAAAATATTCCGCGCAATGCGGGATATCCTTAACCGTCTGGCACGATTCATCTGCAAACAGCGGCAATGGTGAACGCTTTTTAAGCCACAGCAGATCCTTCACGCTGGCGTTGCGCGGTATGGGCTGTTCGACAAATTGGATGCGGCCATCACTGGCCAGCCATTCAAGCATTTCGAGCGCGCGCTCTTTTGTTTTCCAACCTTCATTGGCATCCACGCGCACCGGCTTGTCCGGTGCGGCCGACCGCAACGCCGCCAGGTTTTCTTCGTCATGCGCTACGCCCACCTTCAATTTCAGGATGGGATAATGAGCCGCAGCCAAAACTTTTTTGCGGATGATGTCCGGCGAATCAATTCCGATGCTGAACGAAGTGATATGATGATTCTCCCGGAAGCCGAGATTGAAAAAATCGCAAAGTGCTTTCTTCGCGTGTTTGGCCGCGCCGTCGGCAAGGGCCGTGTTCAAGCCGCAGCGCGCGGCGGACGGGATGGGCGCGAATGCTTCGAGCCACGCCATGCTGCCGGGAATGTCGTGGAAGGAAAATTGGCTGACATCCACGCGCCGGTAAAATTCGAGGACGCCTTCCGGCGTCTCGCCATAAACCGCCGAGGGCGGGGCTTCACCCAATCCGGTCACACCATCGCGGTCCGTCAGTTCCACAATGATGACCTCATCCACGCTCGAGCCTTCGCTACTGGCGATTTTCCATTCATGCGCCAGTTGCAAATGGCAGGTGTGGACATGGAGTCTCATGAATATTTATCGAAGCAGGGTTCTAAATCCCGGCTCAATGATTGCTCGTGGCAGCGGCCGCAGGCTGAATCATGTTCTCGCCGATGGCGCGTTCCAGCCGCGCGCGGGCGGCGTCATAATCATGCAGCGCCAGCGCATTGGTGTCGCGCGCCTGGGTGAGCGAGGTCTCGGCATCGAGCACGTCCAATTGCGTGCCGGTGCCGGCATCGAATCGCGCCTGCGCTTCGCGCAACGCTTCCGCCGCTTCAGCCAGGACAGTCTTTTGCGAATCCAAAACTTCGGTAGCCTCGATAAAATCGGAATACGAGGTGCGCACCTCGAGTTCAATTTGCCGCGTTTTATCGCTCAAATCGTTTTTGGATTTATCAAAATTGGCCTTCGCCTGCACGACTTTGCCGTGCGTCAGCATCCCATCAAAAATATTCCAACTGACCTGCGCGCCTACATTATAACCTCCGTATATCCAGCCCAATGAAAGCGGTGGCGTGCCAGGTGTGACAGGAGGGTTTGGAGCTACGGAATACTGGGCGCTGAACCAATTGTAACCCGCAAAAGCCTGCAAGGTGGGCTTATATCCGGCCTTGGCGTTGATAATCCCCTCCTGCTGCAATTCCGACGCTTTGCGCAGTGAGACCAGTTCAGTCCGGCTTCCCAATGCCTGGGCGATGGCCACAGGCAAATCCACCGGGTAGGGTGTGGCGTCCAACGTGTCGGTTAAATCCATCGGGATGTCTTCCCACACATCGCGCGGCAAATTGTAACCGAGCAGGTTCGACAAATTATTTTTGGAGACGCGATAGCTATTCTGCGCCCGGATTAAAAGCGGGCGTTCGTTCGCCAATTGGACTTCCGCGCGCAGTACATTGAACTGGGGAACCGTCCCCGCTTTATAGCGACGTTGCTGGTCCTCCACTTCATTTTGCAGCAGCTTGACCGATGCCTGGTGTACCGTGATTTGCTCCAGTGCCAGTAGTACGTCGTAATAAGCCAGCCGGGTGGACAGTAGAGTGTCCTGCAGTTTCGTCTGATACTCTGCCAGCGCCTGTTCTTTGGTCAACCGGGCCGAACGAAACGCCGCCGTCAACCTGCCACCGTCGTAAATGTTTTGCACTAATTGAAAGCCCGCATTCCAGCCCTGGTTAGCATTATCAAAGCCGGGGAATGGAAGGGTTTCAATCGCGGTTGGCTGCGTATATTTATATTGGCCGGTGCCACTTAATTGCGGTAGTGCAACCGCGCGGGTTTGTACGACAATGCCGTAAGACGCCTGGAGATCATTTTGGGCTTTCAGGATGGTCGCGTTTTGCTGGAGCGCCACGTTCAGCGCATCCAGCATGGAAAGGGGGCGCGTCATCCATCCGGGCAAATCAGTGTTGGTCGTCTGTGCGAAAACCCTCCCATCGGTAACCAGGCAAAACAAGGCGGCGGCCAAAAGGAGCCGCCGGAAACAACTCTTCATGCCTGTATCATGCCAAAATTTCCGGCTTCGGCAAACGCAATGTAAAAGCAAATACCGTGTTCGAAATGCCTTACGTCCGGTTTTTACGGCACGACCCCTTCATTTTCCCCTTCTTTTAGGGGCTATTTTGAGGCTTGACGGAAGTAACTAAAAAAATTATTCTTATATATCAAGTACGGTAAAGTCTGCTGGTATTGCCAGCGCGCGAAAGTCGGAGATCCTCATCTTCCGGCTTTTTTATTCTCCGCGTGCGGCCACGGTAGAATCCGTTATGGCTTATGAACGCGGATTTTTTGGCAGTTTTGGAATTTTGGGAACGCGAAAAGGGCATCAGTCGTGATGTCCTGGTTGGCGCTGTCCAGGACGCATTGCTCTCCGCGGCTAAAAAAGCCGTCGGCCCGGCGCGTGAACTGCGTGTAGATATTGACCCTAAGAACGGTGATATCCGGGCGTTTGCCAAGCTGATCGTTACCGAGAAGCCCATTTCCAAGCACGACCAGATTTCCGTTTTCGACGCCCGCCGCATCAAAGCCGATGCTAATGTCGGTGACGAAGTAGAAAAGGAAGTTACCCCCACGGGCTTTGGCCGCATCGCCTCGCAATACGCCAAGCAGGCCCTCATGCAGAAAATCCGGCAGGCCGAAAAATCCCTCATCTTCAGTGAATTTAAAGACCGCGTCGGCGATATCGTTAGCGGCACTGTCCGGCGCTTTGATCGTTCTGACGTCATCCTGGATTTAGGCAAATACGAGGCGCTTCTGCCCAATCGCGAACGCGTTCCTACCGAGGAATATCAAGTCGGCGAACGCATTCGCTGTTACGTCAAAGCAGTGGAAGAAGGCCCGCACGGGCCGGAAATTATCCTGTCCCGCGCTGACCCCCGCTTCATCATCAAGCTTTTCCAGGTGGAAGTCTCGGAAATCAGCGATGGCACGATCGAAATCAAAGGGATCGCGCGCGAGCCGGGTTTCCGCACCAAGATGGCGGTTTATTCCCGCGATCCGAAGGTGGATCCAGTCGGCGCTTGCGTTGGGATGCGTGGCCAGCGTGTCAAAAATATCGTTCGCGAATTGAATAACGAGAAAGTGGACGTGATTCCCTGGTCATCGGACATTCGCGCGTTTGTGACCAAAGCCCTCGAGCCAGCCAAACTGAAGAGCATTGAAGTGGATGAGCAAAGAAAACGCCTGAGCATTTTGGTGGCGGAAGACCAGTTGTCACTGGCCATCGGCAAGCGCGGACAAAACGCGCGACTGACGTCCAAGCTGACCGGCTGGGAAGTGGACATTGATGCCGAGGAAGTCGTGACCAAGGGTTTCGAAGAAAAAGTGGCCGAGGCCATCCAGGCGCTCGCAGCCATTCCCGGGGTTACTGGCGAGCAGGCCGATGCGCTCGTCCATGCCGGCCTGACTCGGCTGGAAGATGTCCTGTCTGCCGACGAAAGTGATTTGAGCAGCATTCCGCAAATCGGCGATAAGGCTGCGGAAATTTTGACCATGGCGCGCGCGGAAGCGGAGCGCCGTAAAATTGACTTAAGTGGCGGCAGTACGCCCGCTGCGGTAGTTGGATGATTTTATGATTTCGGCCGGAACAAAATTTGTTTCTGCGATTTAGCCATGAAGGCCAATTGCACATTCCGGCTGGCGAAGAAAGTAATTTATGCCCGTTCGTATTTACGACATTGCGAAGAAATATGGCCTCGAGAACAAACAAATTCTCGAGAAAGCCAAGTCGCTGGGCATTGCCGCCGCTAAGGTTCCCTCCAGTTCGCTCGATAAAATTTCCGCCGGCTGGCTCGAAGAAGAGCTTCTCAAAGACCACCCGGACATCGCCGCAAAATTTGCCGCGCCCAAGGTTGAAGAAAAACCGAAGCCCGCTCCGGTGGATGATGAAATTAAAATCATCTCCGCGCCGCCGCCCCCTCCGCCTCCGCCACCCGCTCCCAAAGCACCAGAGCCGGTAGTGGAAGCCAAAGTGGAAACGGCTCCTCCGTTAGCTCCGCCACAGCCGCCGCCGATTGTTGAAAAACCAAAACCGGTTGCTCCTGCTGCCCCTGTTCCGCCGCCACCGGCGCCTAAACCGGCTGGTCCGAAGCTGGGCGAGAAGGTTGGCTTTATCCAATTGCCGACGCGTCCCCAGCCACAGCAGCGCAGTGACCGGGGAGGTCCCCCGGCCAAACTGCCGCCGCATCGTCCGGGCGCTCCGCCGCCGCGGCGCGACGAACAGCGCGGGCCTCAACGCGATAATCGCTTTCAGCCGCCCCGCGACCAGGGCCGGCCGGCCGCCCCGGCGCAACCCAAATTTGTCGCGCCCGAAACCGGCGAGGTCATCACCATCAAACCGCCGATCATGGTCCGCGACCTGGCCAATTCGTTGAAGCAAAAGCCGTTCATTATCATCGGCGATTTGATGAAGCTTGGCGTTTTCGCCACGGTCAACCAGTCGATTGACGAAAAAGTTGCCCGGCAAATTTGTGCCAAGTACGGCTTCCGTTTCGAAGTGGAAAAACGCGAGCGCGGCGCGGGCGTCGTCCATGCCGTCGAGAAAAAAGTCGAACTGGATTTCGAAGACAAGCCCGAGCAGCTCAAGCCCCGGGCGCCTGTCGTCACCATCATGGGTCACGTTGACCATGGCAAGACGAGCCTGCTGGACGTCATTCGCAAGACGAACGTCGCTTCGGGTGAAGCCGGCGGCATCACCCAGCACATCGGCGCGTACACCATTTCCGTGCCGCATCCCGAGCGGAAAACTGAGCTCGCGCAAATCACTTTCCTCGACACGCCCGGCCATGCTGCTTTCAGTTCCATGCGCGCGCGCGGCGCCAACGTCACGGACATCGTCATTCTCGTCGTTGCCGCCAACGACGGCGTCATGCCGCAAACGCTGGAAGCGTTGAACCACGCCAAAGCCGCGAAAGTCCCCATCCTCGTCGCCGTCAATAAGATTGACCATCCGAATGCGAACGCGATGAAGGTGCGCCAGCAATTGCAGGACAAAGGCCTCGTGCCCGATGATTGGGGTGGCGATACCATTTTCGTGGACGTTTCCGCGCTCACCAAGCAGGGCATTGATAAGCTGCTCGAAATGATTTTGCTCCAGGCCGATCTCCTCGAGCTCAAGGCTAATCCCGACCGCCGCGCCAAGGGCAACGTCATCGAATCCGGCGTCGAGCCCGGCGGTCCCACCGCGACGGTTCTCGTGCGCAAAGGCACGCTCCGCGTCAGCGATATCATTCTTTGCGGCCAATATTATGGACGCGTTCGCGCGCTCATTAATGAAGAAGGCCAGCGCCTGAAAGAAGCCGGCCCGTCCGTGGCCGTAAAAGTCCTCGGCTTGAACGGCGTGCCAGACGCGGGTCTCGAATTTTCCGTGGTGGAGGACGAACGCGCCGCGCGTGAACTCGCCGGCCAGCGCGAATTTGAAGCCAAGGCCGAAAGCCAGGAAGAGCGCAAGGTCACCCTGGAAAATCTTTTCGCCACGCTCCAGGCCGCGCAAAGCAAGGCCCTCAAAGTCGTCGTCAAGGCCGATACCCAGGGCTCCGTCGAAGCGATTGTGGATGCCCTCAAGAAAATCGAGTCGGACAAGGTCTCGCTCGAAATCATCCATAGCGATGTTGGCGCCATCACTGAAAACGACGTCGCGCTCGCCTCCGCTTCCTCCGGCGTTATTCTCGGTTTCCATACGCGCGTGGACAGCACCGCCGCGGAAAAAGCCAAGCGCGAAGGCGTGCAAATCAAGCTCTACGCCATCATTTACGAACTGATCGACCAGGTGAAAGAAGCCATGGCCGGGTTGCTCGAACCCGACACCAAGGAAACCATCGTTGGTTCGGCGGAAGTGCGGAAGATTTTCGAATTGTCCAAGGGCGTGCCCGTGGCCGGTTGCATGGTTTCCACCGGGCGCATCGTGCGCGGCAAAGTCCGTGTGCGCCGCCGCAAGGACGTCATTTACGAGGGCGTGACGCAGTCGCTCCGCCGCTTCCAGGACGAAGTCAACGAAGTGCGCGCCGGCATGGAATGCGGCATCCGCATCGAAGGTTTCGGAGAATTTGAGGTCGGAGACGCGATTGAGTGCTATAGTATTGAGAAAATTGCCGCGAAGTTATGAACAAAAGGTTTAAGGGAATGGCCGTCTTTCAGCGGCCCGCATAATTCCTTCATCCAATATCCATCAATCTACTTTCCATGCCTACTCTCCGACACGAACGCGTTCGCGAATTATTGAAACGCGAAATTGGCGAAGCCATCCGCCGGGAATTCCATGTCAACGAAGCCGGTCTCATTTCCGTCAACGACGTGGATGTCGCCGGCGACCTGAAGTCCGCCATCGTTTTCATCAGCATCCTGGGCAATCCCACGCAGCAAAAGCGCGGGCTCGAATTGCTCACCAATAACCGCGCGCGCATCCAGGGCCTCGTCGCGCGCTCAGTCGTGCTGAAATACACGCCCACGCTCAAGTTTGTCTTCGACGATTCCATCGTGCGCGGCAACCGCGTTTTGCAAATCATTGACGAACTCGAACGCGCCCAGTCGCCGGAGAATTCGGAACCCAAATGAAGTCGTATCCGAAAATCATCGACCGCATCCTCGAGATTATCCGCGAGAACAAAACGTTCTGCATCGTTGGCCACGTTCGCCCCGACGGCGATTGCGTCGGCTCGCAACTCGCGCTGGCCATTGCGCTGCGCAATGAAGGCAAGAAGGTCACATGCTGGAATGAAGACCCCATTCCGCACAAATATAAATTTCTCGATCCCGAAGGCATGCTGCAAAAGCCGAAGCCGGGCAAGAAATTCGATTGCGTCATCGCCACCGATTGCGCCAGCTTCCAGCGGCTCGGCGATGCGGGGAAATATTCCCTGCAACGCAAGGTCCTCATCAATATTGACCATCACGAGAGCAATCCGCGCTACGGTGATGTGAACTGGATCTCCGCGCGCGAACCGTCGTGTGGCGAATTGATTTACCGCCTCATCAAAGTTGCGCGCTGGCCCATCACCAAGCCCATCGCCGACAATCTTTTTGCCGCTGTGTCCACGGACACCGGCTCGTTCCAGTATCCCACGACGCGGCCCGGCACGTTTCACACCGGTGCGGAACTTGTCACGCGCGGCGCGGACCTCGCGAAGGTGTGTGAAGAGGTTTACCAATCCTATCCGCTCTCCCGCGCGCGGCTGCTCCGCCATCTCTACAGCAATTTCAAGCTGGTGGACAAAGACCGCATTGCCTACTTGTGGCTGAAGAAAAAAGATTTCTCCCGCACCGGCGCCGAGGCTGACGATACCGAAGGTCTCATTGACCATATCCGCGCCATCCAGCCGGTCATCATCGCGTGCATCTTCGAGGAACTCGAACCGGAGCTGACGCGCATCAGCCTGCGTTCAAAAGACCCGAACGTAAACGTCAACGAGATCGCCGCGCAATTTGGCGGCGGCGGCCATCCGGCAGCGGCCGGCGCGCGCATCCCCGGCAAACCGCTGTCCACCCAGCGCAAAGTCATCGCCGCTGTGAAGCGCGCCTTGATCGCGGCGAAGTGAGTTTCTGGGCTTCACGGGGTTGATGGCGAACCCGAATTGACCATGGCAGACTGTACGGTTAAAGTATTGACATGAGCTACAAAACCGTAGAAGTAGAATTGGAAGATGGCCGTGTACGCCCCTCGGGCTCTGAAACATTACCGGCTAAAGCTCATGCATTGTTGACCATCCTCGCCTCGCCCGCAAAAACTCCTGCCACTAATGGCAATCTCGCTGATCGCGTTGCAGACCTGGCCGGTATCGGACATGGCCAGCACTCAGATCTTTCGAGCATAAAGCTCTCCTGACTGTCGTGGTCTGGGTTCATATAGTTAATATCTTCTCAATCTCGGCCAGTTCACCCGGGCTGAACTGAAGATTCTTCGCTGTGCCGACACAGTCGTCCACCTGCTGCGGTTTGCTCGCGCCGATGAGCGCGGTCGTGACTGCCGATTGGCGCAACACCCACGCCAGGGCCATTTGCGCGAGCGATTGCCCGCGGCGTTTCGCCAGCGCATCGAGCGACCGGATGCAATGCAGTTTCGCGTCCGTGATATGTTCCGGTTTCAGGAAACGCGGGTCGTGCCCGGCCCGGGAATCGGCGGGGACGCCGGACAAATAGCGGTTCGTCAATAGGCCCTGCGCCAGGGGCGAGAACACGATGCTGCCGATGCCTTCTTTCGACAGTGTATCGAGCAGGCCGCGCTCGGGCGTGCGCTCGAACATGCTGTACTTGGGCTGGTGAATCAGGCACGGCGTGCCGAGGTCGCGCAACAGCCCGGCCATGCGCGCGGTCAGCTCCGGCGGATAGTTCGAGATGGCGGCGTACAGCGCCTTGCCGCTCCGCACGGCCTGGGCCAGGGCGCCGGCGGTTTCTTCCAGCGGCGTTTCGGGGTCGGGCCGGTGATGATAAAAGATGTCCACGTATTGCAGTCCCATGCGGCACAGCGATTGGTCGAGCGACGCGAGCAGGTATTTGCGCGAGCCAAAGTTGCCGTACGGCCCTTCCCACATGTCATAGCCGGCCTTGGTGGAGATGATGAGTTCATCGCGATACGGCATGAGGTCGAGTGCGAGCAACCGGCCAAAGGTCGTCTCCGCCGAACCGTAGGGCGGGCCGTAGTTGTTGGCCAGGTCGAAGTGCGTGATGCCGAGGTCAAACGCGCGCCGGGCGATGGCGCGGGCGTTCTCGAAGGAATCCACGCCGCCGAAGTTGTGCCACAGGCCGAGCGAAATGAGGGGCAGCTTGATGCCGGACCGTCCGCATCGGCGATAAAACGCGGCGTGGTCATAACGGGTGGAAGCAGGCTGATACATAGTGCGTGGAACGGTAAAGGATTCAGGATTCAGAAGCCAGAATTCAGAAGCCGGAATTTAGCCACAGATGGACACGGATAAAACACAGATTCTTACAGAAGGAAACGAAGGCAACAAAGGCAACTGGAGATGGTAGGGCTGCACGACACGCGTGTCCTGCGTCGCAGCCGTCCGGAATGGTGGGGCGAGACTCGGAACCTCCTCACCGGATAGGTGACACTTTATCCTCACCGGATGGGTGACATTCCGCTTTGCGGCGGAGCGCAGGTGAGCGTAGCGAACCGTAGCGCAGCCGCAAAGCGGAAGAGCTATTTTGG
>DATJXK010000142.1:0-15325 GCA_035500235.1 Pseudomonadales bacterium
TCTGACAACGGGCGGGGCTTTGACACCACAGACTCGACGCAGGGAAATGGATTATTGAATCTTCATAACCGTCTGGATAATGTCGGCGGACAGTGCAAAATCACGTCGGGAACGGATGCCGGAACGATTGTTGTCTTTGTCCTCCCTTTGCCAAAAATCTGAGATTTAAATGATAAACATTGCCATCGTTGAAGATAATGAAACTGTGCGGCAGATGCTGCAGGAACTCATTGACGCCACGCCGCGGCTTCGTTGCGTAGGTACTTATACCACCGCCAAGGAAGCCATGATTGAAATACCTAAGTTGCGACCGGAAGTTGTGCTGATGGATATTCATTTGCCGGGCGAGTCAGGCATTGTATGTACGGCAAAGTTAAAAGCCCGCCTGCCGGATTTGCAGGTCATCATTCTGACCGTATATAAAGATATTGAATTGATTTTCCAGGCGTTAAAAGCCGGCGCCAGTGGCTACCTGTTAAAGCGCGCGCCCAAGGAGGAAATCCTGCATGCCATAGCTGAAGTGCGTTCTGGCGGCGCGCCTATGACGAGCGAAATTGCCCGGTTGGTCGTGCAATCTTTTCAGCATCCGCCCACGAGCGGAATTGAGGAACAGGGTTTGTCACCTCGTGAACTTGAAATCCTTGCTTTGCTCTCCGAGGGAATTACGAATAAGGAAATTGCTGTCAGGCTGGGCATCAGTTCCGAAACGGTGCGGACTCATTTAGGGCACATATACGAGAAACTGCATGTTCAAGGCCGGACCGAGGCAGTGACAAAGTATTTAAAGACCAGCGGCCATAACTAACTTGTTCGCCCAAAAATACGCCGTTTGGGGGATATGACGAATACGCCGTTTGGGGGATATTTTGGGTAACAACTTTGTATCAACATCTTTATCTATGGCTGCGTTTTCGCGCAATTGATTTATGTCGATATGGTTTAGAAATTTATGAGCAGGGAATTTTTAGGAAATCAGGTGAAAGTATTATTATCTGTTTGGGTCTTTTTTCTTCTTTTGTGCGGAGTTTGCAGGCTTCCAGCCGAAATGCCGGGAGAATTTCGTCCCAAACCCGTTGATGACCCGATGGAAAAAGTTGGGGCGACCGGTATGAAAGTTCAACCGCCGGACACTTTGCCGGAATCACGTGCACCACATGCTGGAGATCCGGTTGGGCAGAAGTCAGCAGATCCCGATGTGCCGCATTTGCGCGGTGACGACCTCGTCTTAAATGGAGGCTGGCGGATGATTGAAGCGCCGCGCTTAAAAACGACAGATGGTGCGATTCTTTCGGAAGCCGGCGTGGATGCGCATGGCTGGTATTACGCCACAGTGCCGGGGACGGTATTGACCACACTGGTGGATAACGGGGTGTATTCTGATCCCTACTTTGCCCTCGATAACATGTCCATTCCGGAGAGTCTTAACAAACAGGATTACTGGTATCGCGAGGAATTTACCGAACCGGAAAGTTTCAAGGGGCGTGAATTGTGGCTTAATTTTGGTGGCATCAATTACTACGCCGAAATTTGGTTAAATGGAAAATATCTCGGCCATGTCACGGGTGCCTTCATCCGGGGCCAATTTAACGTGTCTCAATATATCAAAGCGGACGCAACGAATGTCATTGCAGTCAAGATCTCTCCGCCGCCGGACCCGGGTATTCCCAGTGAACAGTCCGTAAAATTTGGTCCGGGCGATAACGGGGGCAAACTCTGTTTGGACGGCCCCACCTTTGTTTGCACTGAAGGGTGGGACTGGATTCCTGCGATTCGCGACCGTGATGCCGGCCTTTGGCAGGATGTTGTTTTGCGGGCGACGGGCCCCGTTACGATTGGTGATCCGCAGGTCATCACTAAACTGCCTTTGCCTGACACTTCATCTGCGGATGTTACAGTGGAAGCTGACTTGCACAACGTTTCGGATTCAGTCCAGCAAGGCGTGCTCAAAGGCACGTTCGAGGGTGTGCAATTTGAACAGCCGGTAGCGCTGCAGGGTGGCGAAACAAGAATGATCCGCTTCACATCGAAAGATTTCCCACAACTTATTGTCCAACATCCACGCCTGTGGTGGCCAAATGGTTATGGCAAACCTGAGCTTTACCATCTTCAACTCCATTTTATCGCCAGTGACGGAAAGGAATCGGACGAAACTGCGCTACATTTTGGGATTCGTGAAATGAGTTACGAGCTGGCCGTTAAAATGCCGGATGGCAATGTCCAGCGCGTGGAATTTACGCCTACATTAGCCCGGGGTGAAGTACCGGTCATTGACAACCGGCGCGAATCCATGGGCTGGAAACGCAGGGGGAATGAAGATCCCAAAGAGGTGGCGATTTGGCCCGGCCAGGAACATTCACCCGCGCTTAAACCCCTGGATGACGATGACATGGGACCTTATTTGATTATCAAGGTTAATGGTAAAAGAATCTTCTGTAACGGAGGGAATTGGGGCATGGACGATGCCATGAAGCACATCTCGCGCGAACATTTGGAGCCTTACATCCGCCTGGAGCGCGATGCGAATCTGACCATGATTCGAAATTGGAGCGGCCAGAGCACGTCCGAAACATTTTACGATTTATGTGATGAATACGGAATCCTCGTATGGAATGACTTTTGGATGGATACGGAGGGCTGGAATTATGTGCCTTTTGATCACAGCTTATTTCTCACCAATGTGGCTGATACCATCTCGCGTTATCGCAACCATCCATCTATCGCGATCTGGTGCGCAATGAACGAAGGCGTCCCGCCGGACGACATCGAACAAGGCAACGATGAACTGATCCGAAAATTGGATGGCACCCGGTATTACCAGCCTAACTCCCGTCTGGTTAATTTGCGCACCAGTGGTCCATGGTCAAATCTGCCATTGGATAAATATTTTGATGATCTCAATCAGGGATTTAGCACTGAAATGGGCGCAAGTTCAATTCCTTCGGCTGAAGTCATGGAGTCTATGATGTCCCCAGCGGACCTTTGGCCACCGGGAGATCTCTGGGCTTATCACGATTTTCATAGCAAAGGTGCGGGGAATCGCAGCGATTTGCTTCGCCTTCTTTCCCAGCGCTATGGCGAGGTAACGAATCTCGATGATCTTTGCCGCAAAGCTCAAATGGTGAATTATGAAACTTACCGCGCCATTTATGAGGGTTTTGACAGTCGGCTTTGGAATGATTGCAGCGGTGTCTTGTTCTGGATGAGCCACCCCTCCTGGCCAAGTGTCGTTTGGCAGTTGTACTCCTGGGATTATGAACCCAACGCCGCTTATTTCGGCGCCAAAAAAGCAGGGGAACCGGTTCATATTCAGATGAATTTGCCTGATTGCAAAGTGGCAGTGATTAATCATCACTTTGATCCCTTGCCTGGTGCGACGGCCGATGCGGTGATATATGATTTATCCGGAAGCAAAGTACAAAGTTACCATACCAATTTCACCGCTGCCGCCAATGCCTGCACGGACTTGTTTAATCTAAATTGGCCTTCAAACGGAACCTGTTTCGTTGAACTAAAATTGCGCGGGGCCGATCACAAGCTATTATCGCAAAATTTCTACTGGCACGCCGGAACAGAAGACCAATTGCGACAATTGAATGATCTCCCCACGGTGAAGGTGAAAGGCACCTTGAGCCATCATACCGATGAAAATGGCACAGTGATTGAAGCGAGGCTGTCGAATGTCAGCCACTCACCGGCGCTGGCGATCAAACTTACGTTGCGCGATGCTAAAACGGGTGATCGGATTTTGCCGGCCTATTACGATGACAATTATTTCTCTCTCCTCCCCGGCGAATCGCGTGAAATTCGAATTGAATGCCCGCCCGGCAAGGACAAATTGCAGCTCGATCTTGGGGGATGGAATATTCAGACCATTAGCATACTTTAATAAAAGGGGTTATTTACCACAGAATTGTGGCGTTCTCACCGCGACCCATAGTCGCTGCACCTTTTTATCAAAATAATAGTTGACTGTTTAGTCTAATTGGATAAATTGTCATCGTTGCTCAGGAAAAACTGGGTAAAGCGTTTTGAAAGAATAAAAATTATGGGTCGTGTTAGTGATGCCAAAGTAAGATTGATGGATGCCGTGCTGGAGCTGATTTGGACCGGTTCCTATGGCAGCACCACAATTGACCAGATTTGCGAGAAGGCCGGCGTTAAGAAGGGCAGTTTTTATTACTTTTTTGAGTCCAAAGCGGAATTGGCCATTGAAGCCCTGGAAAGTAGCTGGGAATCCAAACAGGCGGAATTGGACAGGATGTTTTCGCCAATGGTTCAGCCGTTGGATCGAATTCGCAAATATTGTGAATTTACCTATAAATATCAATTGGAATTGAAGCAAAAGTTTGGGCGGGCGCTGGGTTGCCCGCAGTTTGCCCTGGGTGCGGAAGTGAGCACACAAGAGGGGTTATTGCAGAAAAAAATCCAGGAAGTTTTGGATAAAAAGAAGCGGTATTTGGAGTCGGCTATCCGGGATGCGCATGCGACTGGCCTTATTCATGCGCCGGATTCGGCGGCCAAGGCGCGAATGATTTTGGCGTATTATGAGGGGCTGTTAACCCAGGTGCGAATCCAAAATGACCCGGAAGTCATGCGCGATGCCGTTACCGGGATTTTTGCCTTGTTAGGCGTCAAAGAGAAGGAAGCCGCAGCCGTTTAAATTTTTTTGGTTGTTTATTTTACTAAGCAGACAACTATTAGCTGAAAAGGACGTTATGAACGCAAACGAGAAAGCAGTGAAAAATGTTGTGAAGATTGTGCCGGATTCGTGGATCGCCTCAGGACAGAAATTGATCATGGGCATTGAACAGGCGAAACGAAGCCTGGCCGCCGAACACAAGTTGGCATTGCCGGAAAGACTATTCCGGGTGGCTTTGAACGAAGCCGAGGCGCTCGCATGGGAAACAGAATATCCCCAACTGGTTTTTCCGGCGCTAGCCGAAGAAAAGATCGCGGCAGTGTCCTCGTGGTACAGCCATGGAGGTATTTTGAACAGCAACTATGCTATGGCGGTTTGAGCGCCAAAAAATAAAAAATTTGACGCAATGTCCTGCCGAAGCGCGGCCGTTCGTCATTAACAAGGAAGTGAAAATTATGAAAACAAAAATGGTACGATTTGGTTTGGTGGGATTTGCCTTGCTCGCGGGTTCGATGTTTTTGACCGGATGCGGGCATGGAGGCGCCGCGCAACAGCAACCGCCGCCGCCGCAGGTGACGGTTGCGCCGGTTGTGCAAAAAGATATTGTCGAGTGGAGTGAATTTACCGGCCGTGTCGAGCCGGTGGATTCTGTGGACGTGCGCCCGCGCGTGTCTGGATACATCCAGGAGATTCGTTTTCAATCCGGCCAATTGGTTAATAAAGGCGATGTGCTCTTCGTGATTGATCCTCGATGGAACCAGGCGGTTTTTGACCAGCGCCAGGCCGAGTTTGATGAAGCCAAGCGCGAAGCCGACCGCACCGCTGATTTGCTCGCCAACAAAGCCATCTCTGTGGAAGAGGCCGATGCGCGAAAGGCGCGTTACGAAGAAGCTAAAGCGTTATTGGACTCGGCGCGTCTTGACCTGCAATACACCGAAGTTCGTGCGCCCATTAGCGGCCGGGTCAGCCGCGCGTTGCTGACCGAAGGCAATTACGTCAGTGGCGATGCCGGTTCAGCTTCGTTGCTTACGACGATTGTTTCCGTCAATCCGGTTTATGTTTATGCGGACGTTGATGAGGACGCTTACCTGAGGTTCAATGCACTCGTCCGTGCTAAAAAACTTGGCGTTGATGGCGACGGCCAAATCCCCGTGGAAATGGCGCTCGCAAACGAAACCGGTTATCCCCATACCGGCCAAATCGAGTCGTTTGACAACCATTTGAACTCCGACATGGGCAGCATTCTTTTGCGCGCCGTCTTTACCAATGATGATGGCAGCATTGTGCCCGGGTTATTTGCGCGGATCCGTATTCCCTTGAGTGACCGTCATCCTGCCATGCTTGTGGATGAACGCGCCATTGGTACGGACCAATCGCAAAAATTCGTGCTCGTCCTGACGCCCACCAACACCGTGGCTTATCAGCCGGTGGAACTCGGGCCGTTGGTTGAAGGACAGCGAATCATCCGCTCCGGTTTGCAGCCGGGTGACCAAATCGTGGTCAATGGCCTGGAACGGGTTCGCCCAGGAATGCCGGTCTCCGCGGAGAAGGCATTGGCTGCGGCACCGTCAGGCGCGCAAACCGCTCAGCGTTAATTCCACTATAACTGTTACCACTGTTACCCAGGAGGATTATGAATTTTTCATACTTTTTCATTCGCCGGCCGATTTTTGCGGCCGTGCTTTCCATCGCTATTTTTGTGATGGGGCTGCTGGCGATGTTTAAGCTGCCCATCGCTGAATATCCCGAAGTCGTCCCGCCCACCATTGTCGTACGTGCGACTTTCCCGGGCGCGACGCCCCGGACCATCGCCGAGACCGTTGCTTCCCCGCTGGAGCAATCCATCAACGGTGTGGAAGGCTCGCTCTACATGTATTCGCAGGCCACCGCCGATGGCGTGATGACATTGACCGTGACGTTCAAACTGGGTACAGACCCGGACAAAGCACAGGTGCAGGTGCAAAACCGTGTTCAACAAGTGCTGCCCAAATTGCCGGATGAAGTGCGGCAGCTCGGTGTGACCACCACCAAGCAATCGCCGGACCTGACCATGGTTGTCCACTTGTTCTCGCCGAACAATCGTTATGACGAAGTCTATGTGCGCAACTACGCGACGCTCCAGGTGAGGGACGCCTTGGCGCGTATTCCCGGCGCGGGTGACGTGGAAGTGTTTGGCTCGGGCGATTACGCTATGCGCGTCTGGCTGAACCCCGACAAGCTCGCCTCGCGCAATCTTACCGCCAGCGACGCCGTTGCTGCCATTCGTGAACAAAACGTGCAGGTGGCCGGTGGTATTATCGGCCAGCCCCCCACGCGCGACCCGGTGAATTTTGAATTGCTCGTCAATGTCAAAGGCCGCCTCACCACCGAAGAAGAATTTGGCAACATCATCGTCAAGACCGGGGCCAACGGTGAGAAAACATTGCTGAAAGACGTAGCCCGCATTGAACTCGGGGCAGGGGACTATTCCCTTGAATCCTTGCTCAATAATAAAACGGCCGTGGCTCTCCCGATCTTTCAAACCCCTGGCGCCAACGCGCTCCAACTCTCTGACGCCGTTCGCAACAAGATGGAAGAGTTGAAGAAAAATTTCCCTGAAGGCATCGATTACTCCGTGGTATATGACCCGACGATTTTTGTTCGGCATTCGATTGTAGCCGTCGTGCACACGCTTTGCGAAGCCATCCTGCTCGTCGTCATCGTGGTTATCCTGTTCCTGCAAACCTGGCGCGCCGCGATCATTCCGCTGGCAGCGGTTCCCGTCTCGCTGATTGGAACGTTTGCGTTGATGCTGGCCTTTGGCTTCAGCATCAATGCCTTGTCACTGTTCGGATTAGTCCTGGCCATTGGTATTGTCGTGGACGACGCCATCGTGGTCGTGGAAAACGTGGAGCGAAATATCGCGCTGGGATTGTCCTCCACCGAGGCGGCGCATCGCGCGATGAACGAAGTGACCGGCCCGATCGTGGCCACGGCGCTCGTGCTGTGTGCGGTATTTATTCCTACCGCTTTCATCACCGGCCTTTCCGGCCAATTCTATAAGCAGTTTGCGATTACCATTGCCATCTCAACGGTTATTTCCGCTTTCAACTCTTTGACGCTCTCTCCTGCCTTGTGCGCGGTCTTGCTTAAAGACCATCACGCGCCCAAAGATTGGCTCTGGCGCAGTATGGATACGGCGTTCGGATGGCTTTTCCGTCCGTTCAACAAAGCGTTTGCGTGGTCGGGAGAAAAGTATGGCCACGGCGTCCGCGCCATCCTCCGCAAAGCTGTGGTCGCCCTGATAATATATGGCGGCCTGGTTGCGCTCACAGGTTGGAGCTTTGAGAAAGTTCCCACCGGCTTCGTCCCGACACAGGACAAACAATATCTCGTCGCCTTCGCCCAATTGCCCGAGGCCTCTTCCTTGAGCCGCACGGAGGCTATCATCCGCAAGATGTCGGAAATTGGACTCAAGCAGCCCGGCGTGGATTCCGCCGTGGCGTTTCCGGGATTGAGCATTAACGGCTTCAGCGTTTCGCCAAATTCCGGAATTGTATTTTTCACCTTGAAGCCATTTGAAGAGCGCGGGTCAGCCAGTCTGAGCGGGCCGGCCATTGCCATGGCTTTGAACCAAAAATTTTCGAGCATCCAGGATGCCTATGTTTTGACCGTGATGCCGCCGGCAGTGCAGGGATTGGGCACGGTTGGCGGATTCAAACTTTACGTCGAGGACCGCGCGGGTCTCGGCTACGATTCCTTGTACCAAACTGTGCAGGGAATGATCGGTGCCGGATACCAGACGCCCACGCTGGCCGGTTTGTTTTCCACGTACACGGTTAATGTTCCACAACTGGATGCAAACGTGGACCGTGAGAAAGCGAAAACCGAAGGAGTGCCGCTGGGCAATGTGTTTGATACGTTGCAGATTTATCTGGGGTCGCTCTACGTGAATGATTTCAACGCTTTTGGCCGCACCTACGAAGTCATTGCGCAGGCTGATTCTCAGTTCCGCGAACATCCCGAGGACATCACACGGCTCAAAACGCGCAATGACCAGGGTGAGATGGTTCCCCTCGGCACACTCGTAAAAGTGACCGAGACCCACGGCCCTGACCGCGTCATGCGTTACAACGGTTACCCCGCAGCGGAAATCAACGGCGCGCCCGCGCCGGGCTTTAGTTCCGGACAGGCCGAAGCAGCAATGGCGGCTATTGCCGATAAGAATCTGCCGCGCGGCATGTCTTACGAATGGACCGATTTGACCTACCAGCGGATTCTCGCAGGCAACACGACCATCTATGTCGGGCCGCTTTGTATCCTGCTGGTGTTCCTGGTGCTGGCTGCCTTGTATGAAAGTTTTCGTCTGCCGCTGGCCATTATCCTGATTGTGCCCATGTGCCTTTTGTTTGCCATCACCGGCGTCTGGTTGAAGGGCAGCGATAATAATATCTTCACCCAGATCGGCTTTATCGTGCTCGTAGGTTTGGCGTGCAAAAACGCCATCCTCATAGTCGAATTTGCCAAACGCAAACAGGACGAGGGAATGTCGCCGTTTGATGCGGCCATCGAAGCCTGCCGCCTGCGTTTGCGGCCTATCCTTATGACCTCTATTGCCTTCATTGCGGGCGTATTTCCGCTCGTTGTCTCCACCGGCGCCGGCGCCGAAATGCGCCAGGCAATGGGTATCGCCGTCTTCTCCGGCATGATCGGCGTGACGCTGTTTGGACTGTTCCTGACACCGGTCTTTTATGTCACGTTAATGAAACTGACCTCGAAGAAAAAACCCGCGCACGAACCGACCCGGCTTGGCCTTGGGTCCGCCGGTGCGGCTGCTGCGCTTGCGCTATTGGTTTCATTCGCCGTGGTTCCGTCCGCCCGCGCCAATTGGTCCGAAGTCGGCCCGGATTATAAACCGTTGAGCAATTCAGTTCCGCAAACCTACAAGGCAGCCGCTGAGTATGGTTCATGGAAAGAAGGCCAGCCGCTGGACAATGTGCCCAAGGGAGCCTGGTGGGAAATTTATGGCGACACCAATTTGAACGCCCTTGAGATCCAGGCATTCCAGGCTAACCAGGGACTTCAAGGTGCGTTCGCACGGCTGCAACAATCGCGTGACGTCGCGCGTATTGCCCGCGCCGGTTTGATGCCGACGATCAATTTTGATCCGAGCTATAATCGCCAGCGTTATTCGCCGCTCGCCAATCCGAGCTTCGGCGATATCACGGCCAATACCTTCAACATGCCGGTGGATTTGAGCTACGAAATCGATTTGTGGGGACGCGTCCGGCGCTCTTTCGAGAGCGCCCGGGCGGACGCGCAGGCATCGCTCGCGGATTATTATAATGTCCTTCTCTCGCTTCAATCCGAAGTCGCCAATAATTATTTCACGCTCCGGGAACTGGATGAGGAAGTTATCATCGTGAATAACACCATCGGCCTGCGCCACGAGCAGGTTAAAGTGGTAGAAAGCCGTTATGAAGGCGGCATTGGCAGCCAATTGGAAGTGGCCCAGGCTGAAACCGAATTAGATACCACCGAAGCCGACGCCGCGTCCATCGCCCGGTCGCGTGATGAATTTGAAAACGCCCTCGCTATCCTGGTTGGGGCGAATCCCTCTGAGTTTCACCTGGCTAAGAATACGAATAACTGGGCGCCGCTCCCGCCGGAAATCCCTGCGGGACTCCCGGGCGATTTGCTGGAACGCCGGCCAGATGTAGCCCAGGCGGAACGCCAGCTCGCCTCCGCTAATGCCAAAATCGGCGTCGCTAAGGCGGCGTTTTTCCCGGTGCTCACCCTGACCGGCTCCGGCGGTTATCTCAGCGGCGATGTCAATACGCTGTTTAATTGGGAAGGTCACACGTGGTCTTTTGGTCCCAGCGTTTCTCTGCCGCTTTTTGCGGGCGGCCGTAATCTGGCTGGCTATAAACATTCCAAAGCTGCGTATGAGGAAGCGGTGACTGTCTATCGTCAGCAGGTCCTCGTGGCTTTCGGCGACGTGGAGAATAGCCTCTCCGACATCAAGCACCTGGCCGATCAATTTGAAGCGCAGGAACGCGCGGTAACTAATTCGTTGCAGGCAGCCACTCTGTCGGAGCAACGTTATCGTTCCGGCGTAGTCAGCTATATCGAAGTGGTGGATGCCAATCGCGATGCGCTCAATGCCGAGCGGGCAGCGACCCAGCTCACCGGCTTGCGCTTCGCCGCTTCCGTTCGGTTGATCAAGGCTCTTGGCGGCGGGTTTGATGACAATGTTCTTCAGTCGCGCGAAGTTAAAGGGAAAAAACTCTAAAACTCTAAATCATGCTTGTGAGGAAAAATAACACACAAGACACGAATCGCGTTTTGTTGAAGGACGCCATCCATTTGGGGCCCTATACGAGCGTCAAAAGCCATCGTGTAACCACTTTTACTGTGAGTGACTGCCCGCCGCGTCCAGGCGCGGGATTATTTGGCAGGCGTTCGCGGCGAAAGCTGGTTTGAACGATACCGGGAGATTTTTTACATTTCCCTTCGTCCCTCAAGGGCGCGGCTTAAAGTGAGTTCGTCTGCGAATTCCAGGCCGCTCCCGGCGGGCAGGCCGTAAGCGATGCGGGAAATTTTCAAGTTCGGCCGGGCGAGGCGCTTCGCGAGATAATTGCTCGTGGCATCGCCCTCCACGTCCGTGCCCAGAGCAATGACTACTTCCCGGATGGGTTCGGTTTGCAGGCGTTTTTCCAGCCCGGCAATTCGCAAGTCCTCCGGCTCGACGCTGTCGAGCGGGGAAATCTTTCCGCCGAGCACGTGAAATTTTCCACGAAAAGAACCGGCCTTCTCAATGCTCAAAATGTCCACGGCGCGTTCCACCACGCAAACCAGCGCGGCATCGCGGCGCGTGTCCGTGCAAATAGAGCAGGGGGATTGTTCGGTGAGCGAGCCGCAGATTTCGCAGAACTTAATTTTCTCCCGCGCGCATAAGATCGTTTCCGCGAGGCTTTTTACGGAAGGCGAATCAGCCTGGACCAGGTGCAGGGCGATGCGTTCCGCGGAGCGGGGGCCGATGCCCGGGAGTTTGCCTAGGGCGGCGGTAAGGGCATTGATGGAATCGGGCAGGGGCATGGCAGTAGATGAGCCCGCTCTCAGGGGTGCTCAGCCCAAACCGGGCAGGCTTAGTCCCGCCGTGATTTTGCCCATCTCGGAATTATAAATTTCCTTGGCCGAACCGAGCGCCTGGTTGGCGGCAGACAAAATCATGTCCTCGAGCAATTGCGCATCCGAGGGATTGAGCGCCTGCGGATCAATTTTAATCGCCGCGATGGTGCCGTCGCATTTGGCGGTCACTTTCACCGCGCCGCCGCCGCTGGTCGCTTCCACCGTGCGCGTGGCGAGCTGCATCTGGACGGCTTCCATTTGCTGCTGCATCCGCTGCGCCTGCTTCATCATTTTTCCGAGACTCGACATATAAATAATTTGGTTGTGAGTTAACTATGCACGCACTTCGACAATTTGTCCTTTGAAAATTTCCAGCGCCTTTTGGATCAGCGGGTCGTTTTTGAAATCGTTTTTGTTAAACGGAACCGGTGGTTTTTCTTTCGGAGCCGTAGAGGCAGGCGCCGTCGCGGGTGATGGCGAAGCAGGGGTTGGCGCCGCAGTGGCCGGAGGATTACTTGTGGCCGGGGCTAAAGTGGGAGCCGCAGGAGAGACGTATCCTTCCGGCCTTTCCTGCTGGATGAATTTAACAAACGCGTTGGGATGGCCCAATTCGGCGAGCTTGGTCTGCAGCAGCGTGTGATTGCGGGCATTGTCCACCAGGCCGATTTTGTCAGCAAAAAATTCGGGGTCAAAACCAATGATCAGGAGATTTTTTTCGAACGACACCGGATAGGCTTCGCGCAAATAAGAATGCACGAAAGGGCTGGCCAGGCGAACAGCTTCCACAATATTTTCCCACAGTCGATCCAGGTCAACCGGTGAAGAGGACGCCTCGCGCAGCGCGGCAGCGTTTTGTTTCGGTGCCGGGGCTGGAGCGCTTGGTGCCGCAGCTTTCGGCGCGCTGGCGACAGTGGGTTGTGCGGGTGCTGACACAGATGTCGCTGCCGCTGGTGCGGGCACGGATTGCGGAGTGCCACCGCCCTGGCCGCGCATTTGGTTGAGCTGCTTCAGGACGGAATCAATCGGGACGGCGTTGCGTGCTTCGATGGCTTTGAGCAACGCCACTTCGAGGAAGATTTTCTTTGAGGCGGCGTCGCGCAAATTCAATTCCGCCTGCGCAAACGTATCGAGGATGCGCATTAGCGCATCGGAATTGGCGGCGGCGGATTGTTCCTTGAGCGCGGCAACTTCGCTTTCCGAGACTTCCAGCAGGTTCAAATCGCCACGCGAGATTTGGAAAATGAGCAGGTTGCGGAAATAGCTCAGCAAATCCGAAAGTAATCGGCCCAGGTCTTTCCCGCCCTGGGCGAGCTGGTTTAATTGCGTCAGCGCGATCTGGATTTCTCCGGCCAGGACGGCTTTGCTCAAATTGAGAATCTGGCTTTCGGCGGCAAGGCCGAACATTGAGAGCACGTCCGGTTCTTCGATTTTATCGCCGCAAAAACTGATGAGCTGGTCCAGCGTGGATTCAGCGTCGCGCATGCCCCCGTCGGCGCCGCGGGCAATCGCATGCAGCGCCGGCTGGTCGATTTTTACCTTTTCCTTTTTCGCGATTTCCGCGAGGTGCTTTGTGATGAGCGCGGCGGGAATCCGGCGCAAATCAAAACGCTGGCAGCGCGAGAGGATCGTCGGCAGGACCTTTTCCGGGTCCGTCGTGGCGAACATGAACTTCACATGCTCGGGCGGCTCTTCCAGTGTCTTCAGCAGCGCGTTGAACGCCGCTGTGGAAAGCATGTGCACTTCGTCAATGATGTAGATTTTGTACTTCGAATTGGCCGGCGCGTATTTGCACGTCTCACGCAATTCGCGCACCTGCTCGACGCCGTTGTTGCTCGCGCCGTCGATTTCCAAAACGTCCAGCGAACGGCCCTCGGTGATTTCCTGCACGCGGGAATCCTTGTCATCAAAATCCACTTTGGGGCCGCCGGTGGCATTGAGGCATTTGGCAAAGATGCGGGCGATGGTCGTCTTGCCCGTGCCGCGCGGGCCGCAAAAAAGATAGGCGTGGGCAATGCGCTTTTGCTCAATCGCGTTCGACAGCGTCTGGGTGACGTGTTCCTGCCCGACGACGTCGGCGAACCGTTGCGGGCGGTACTTTCTGGCGATGACTTGGTAAGACATTTCTTCTCTTACGGCAAAATGTAAATACCAGGGTGACTGCGGCAGATGCAAAGCAAACTACCGTTGCTGCCTTCCGGCCCTGGCGGGGTTCGTAAGTCCGCAATCCGCAGGCCCTGGCACGCACCAATCTGCCGGAAAATTATCATTTGTCGAGACAAAGCGCGGCTGCTGCCAGCACGGCGATGTGCGGTTTTTTGCTTTCGACAATTTTCAGGCGCTTCAAAGCGTTCTGGAATTTGAAGATGCGCAGTTTCTCGCGCATGCGCGGCTCAAAATATTTGTACGCCCGGTTCACCCCGCCGCCCAGCACGATCATTTCCGGATCATACGCGTACATGAGGGCCATGATGGCATCGGCAAAATGGTCGCCAAACGCGGCGAGCATTTCGGCGGCTTTGAAGTCTCCGGCATCGGCGCGATTTTGGATCTCGGCGGCGTCCAGGCCAAATTCACGTTTGAAAAATCGGCCGCTGCAATAATGCTCAAATTCATCGGCCTGGTAGGGGGCATGGCCGAGCTCGCCCGCGCCGCCGTTAGCGCCGGTATAGAGGCGGCCGTTGATGACCACGCCGCAGCCCATGCCGGTGCCCATGATCAGGCCTACAATGTTTTTGCGGCCGCGTCCCCGGCCGTAATGCAGTTCGCCCAGCACAAAACATTTGGCGTCGTTATTGACATAAGCCGGAATGCCAAAGCGCTTTTCCATGAGCTTTTTGAGCGGGACCTTGCGCCACGACGGGATGTTGGCCACGGAATAAACCACGCCGTCTTTCACCAGGCTGGGCACGCCGATGCCGATGCCCTGGACGCCGGGTTTCAAGACTGCGGCGATGGTCTGGAAGATTTCATTCACCACAGTTTTTTGGTCCGCACCGGAGGAAATGGGCTGCTTATGCAGGGCAATGATTTTGCCATTTTTGACGAGGCCGGCCCGGACATTGGTGCCGCCGAGATCAACACCGATGAGCAAAGGGGTCTTCACTGATTGTTTCGACATAAAAGCGAAATACTAAAGTGGTGAACGATGAGTTACAAGAACGCACCGAAACAAGCTGGCCAAATGTTGCGGTAAACCGATATCCCCGGAGGCCCGGCGCGCGCGCCTTGCAGTTTTTTACCTTGCATGACCTTGCGGCGGTTTGGTTTCGGCCTTTTTTTGGCCAATGTGAACTCCGAAAGAGTTGTATCTGGGCGTCTATGCCCCCCCGGGGGGGCGTTCTATAGGGTTCTGTAGGTGCCAGTAGAGTTCTGCAGGGTTCATTTTAAGCCACGAAAGGAGTCACCTATCGTATATCGATGAACGCAGATTTTGTCATGGTGGGGCGAGACTCGGAACCTCCTCACCGGATAGGTGACACTTTATCCTCACCGGATGGGTGACATTCCGCTTTGCGGCGGAGCGCAGGTGAGCGTAGCGAACCGTAGCGCAGCCGCAAAGCGGAAGAGCTATTTTGG
>DATJXK010000143.1:0-36214 GCA_035500235.1 Pseudomonadales bacterium
CCCACCGAAAGCGCCGCGCCGCTATTAACCGTCCATGTTCCTGTATTCGTCGCCGGCGCATTCACCGTCAGTGTGCCGTTACTTACGGTCAACGTTCCATTCATCAGCATCGAACCGCCGCTTTCAACCGTAACACTTCCCCGCGTGCTAAAGATCCCGCCGCTGCTGATGGTCAGCGGATTGACGAAATAGCTTCCATTGGTGGAAAATAATTTGCCTCCGTTCTGTACGTTGATGACCGCATGAAAACTGGACCCGAAATCACTGAGTACACCGCCATTGGTGATCGTCAGCGGCGCGGCGTAAAGAATCCGGTTGGTCATCACCAAGGTTTGCGCGCCGCTGGCAGCACCGAGCGTTAAACTGTGGATGTCCCAAAAGCTGGGCGATGCCCCCGTATCCAAAACTACCGTGTACGTGCCTGCATTCGTGATCAACACGTCATCCGAACTGCCCAGGGTATTCAACTGTCCGGGCACCGTGTTGGGACTCCAATTGTTTGCATTACTCCAATTACCGCCAGCGGTATTGGTCCACGTAAAAGTGGCCGCGTGGACGTGCAGGCAGAAAAGTATCGTAATCAGATAGAGGGCGCGAATGTGCGTTTTCATAACCACTGTTACCTTGTTGAGGGTTCTTTTGAGTCAACGCTAATCTCTCATTGAATCCGTAAAAATTACAAGCATTTTTTAGGCTCTGCGTGAACAACTGGGAGTCATGTTTCCCTCACGCCATCGTCAGGGGCGTGTTAAAATGACCGTTGCCACAGCTACGGTGGCCTGACGTTCTTTGACATCATAAGACGAAATTGATGGGCAAAAGCGGCCTTGAATCGCCGCTCTATACGCTTGGCGAAGGCCTTTGACTCACAACGGTCGCGGTAGCGTCTGGAGTGCGTGTGCTTCAGCACCGCTTTTCCTTCACGGTTTTAGAACCCTGCGGAACTCTACTGTACCCTATAGAACCCTACAGAACGCCCCCCGGGGGCGGCGGGGGCCTCTGAGATCCTACCAAGCCTTATTTTGCCGATGCAAAAACCCCTGTAATTTGCGGTTTCGGAAGCCTACGGAAGGCTACGGAAGGGGTCCCCCCCCCGGTGATGTTGGAGGCGGCGGCGGGGTGAAGACCAGCGTGTCACACCGGAATTTGGTAAAGGGGAGTCCAACCCAGTCCGAGCCAGTCCAGCCATTCTGAGGAAAAAAGATTGTTTAATTCCGTTTTTGAACAACAAAGACCCACGCGTCGTGCCTTAATCCGCGTATGCCGCAGTTCCAAACCGGAAGCCTACGGAAAGCTATTGTAACCTATTGTAGGCTACGGAAGGGGGGGGTGCCCCATTACAAAGTCACCCACTTCCCTTTATGGGAAGATTCCTCAACCGCGGTCAGCACCCGCTGGTTTTTCAGGCCGTCCTCAAAGGTGGGATGAACGGGTTTGCCCTCGGCGCAGGCGTTGATAAAATCCGCTACGGTGTGGATGAAGGTGTGCTCGTAACCGATGCCGTGCCCGGGTGGCCACCAATGGCCGACGTAAGGCTGAATGCCATCGCGTTCAGTTACCTGGATGTCGCGAAAGCCGCGTCGATCCTTCGGGTCTTCACCGTTGTAAAACTTGAGCCGGTTCATGTCCTCGAAATCAAAATAGAGCGACCCCTTCTCACCATTGATTTCCAGCTCGATATGGTTCTTCCGGCCCAGGGCGTAGCGCGTGGCTTCCAGGTTGGCGAGCACCTTGTTTTCCAGCCAGCCGAGGAACGCCGCTGAATCCGGCACGGTCACCTTGCCCATCTTGCGCACACCCTTGCTGGCGGAATCGGCAATGGGCCGTTCAGGCACAAAGGTATGAACGAGGCCGCAGACTTCCTTGAACTCGCCCACGAGATAACGCGCGAGATCAATGATGTGCGAATTGATGTCGCTATGAACGCCGCTGCCGCTGGTTTCCTTTTGCAGGCGCCAGTCCACCGGAAACTCGCGGTCGGCCAGGCGGTCCTGCGCATAGCGCGCGCGGAAGTGATAAATCTTTCCCAACACGCCTTCGCTCATCATCTTTTTGGCCAGGGCAATCGCGGGGATGCGGCGGTAGTTATGGCAAACCATGTGGACCGCCTTGGACTTTTGGGCAGCGGCAAACATCTGCTCGCATTGCTTCAAGTTCAGTCCCAGCGGTTTTTCACACAGCACATGTTTGCCGTTTTTGAGCGCAGCAATGGCGATTTCCGCATGAGAAGCGGTCGGCGTGGAAATATCCACGATATCAATGAGCGGCGATTCCACGATTTCACGCCAATCAGTCGTGGAATGCTCCCAGCCGAGCTGGACGCGGGCGGCGTGAACGTTTGAGTTGTCGCGCCCGCAAATGGTATGCAGCTCCACGTTGCCCTTGAGGGGAAAGAACCGGGGCGCCTGCCGCCAGGCGTTCGAATGTGCCCGCCCCATGAAGCGGTAGCCAATCAGTCCAACGCGAAAAGTTTTCGCCATAAAAGTTGAGAGTTGAATTGGATGCGCCCGTCTTTATAGTTAGTTCCAACCGACAAGTCAATAAATGCCTTTTACAACCCAGGAAATCGCCAAAGTCATTGGTGGCCAGATAGTTGGCGATGGAAATGCCGTCCTGAAAAGCTTTGCCACCATCGAAAGCGCGCAGCCGGGCGACCTTACCTTTGCCGAGAATGAGGAGTTTTTCTCCCGCGCCGAGCAAAGCGCCGCCACGGCGATCATCGCCGATAAGCGGTTTACCTCGGACAAAAAGACCATCATCCAGGTGCCCAACGCACGCGTGGCTTTCGCCAAAGCGCTCACGCTCTTCTTTCCGGATAAGGCGTTTCCCCCCGGCATTCATCCCACAGCGGTGATCGCAGCGACGGCCATGATCGATCCCAGTGCGCACATTGGGCCGCATTGCGTTATCGGCGAGCGTGTCAACATCGGTGCGCGGACCGTCTTGCAGGCCGGAAATTATATTGGTGACGATTCCAAACTGGGCGAGGACGTAAATTTATTTCCAAACGTAACGGTCTATTCGCAAGGGGACATCCACAATCGCGTTCGCATTCATGCCAATTCCGTCATTGGGTCAGATGGTTTTGGTTATGCGACAGACGGGCCGGTTCATATCAAGGTTCCCCAGATTGGAAATGTCATTATCCACGATGATGTGGAAATTGGCGCCAGCGTGACGATTGATCGCGGTGCGCTGGGCGCAACGGTCATCGGCAAAGGTACGAAAATTGATAATCTCGTTCAAATCGGACACAATGTGCAAGTCGGCGAAAGCTGCCTCTTGATCTCGCAAGTAGGGATCGCGGGCAGCACGAAGCTGGGAAATTATGTGGTGCTGGCCGGGCAGGTTGGCATCGCCGGACATTTGAAAATAGGGAACCAGGTGGTAGTCGGCGCGCAATCCGGCGTAATGCACAACATTCCTGATGGTGAAACATGGCTTGGGACGCCTGCGCGACCGAACAAGGACATGAAACGGCAGTTCGTTTCCATACCGCGATTGCCTGAATTGCTTAAGCGCGTGGCAGAGCTGGAAAAAAAGCTGTCCGAAAAATAAATTAAGCCGCCAGTTCGGGGAGAATGGCGGCGTCAAGCCCGGGGCTGAAATAGATTTCGGTTTTGCCCGTCTCAGCCAGGATATCCAATTCGTTATAGCGCCCGCTTTCGCCGTTTTTCTTCAAAATAATACTGAAAGGCTCAATAATTTCATGCGCGTGCGGCCGTTCATCCGGCGTACCCGTCTCAACGGTCATGGTATCGCTGCATTCGTTATTCCGTTGTTGAAACACCAGTTTTTGCAGCGGCGCATTTTCGGCAATGACCTGCGTCGCGCCGTCGGGATTGACCCATCGGATAGTCACCGCGCCGCGATACCCGTCTTTTACGCGGTCACAAAAAGGCTGCCAAAAATTTTGGGGGATTTCTTTTGTCATTTCTCAATTCGACCGCGCACGGCGGGTTTGCGTTTAACATTGTTTTTATCCAAACGCAACGTGCCTGGCGAGCGCTTTCGTACACAGTCGGCGGCTTTGGCGTTTGGTTTCAGCGCCGCAATGTTCCATCGGCTTCTCATGCTCAATGAAAAATACATGGCTGCGGGAAAGAATTTATTCTGCAGGTGACTCTCACGCGAGCCGCGGGCCATCTCTTCACTAAACGGCTCTGGTTCAGATCGTCGCTGCTCTATTGTTGCCTCCCGATCTGATGGTTTGATTTTTTTAAGCATAAGAATTGGCTTATCCTTCGCTTTTAGTGTGGTTTTTGGCGGCCCGAAGCATTTTGTCGTGCTCAGCTTCATCCAGGCCTTCCTGCACCATTTGGGTCGCCGTTTCATCATCCGTGGGCAATTGGGGCTCTGTTTTTCGCCCTTGGGATGTGGGAGGAGAGCCCATGCCGCCCGGCATAATGCCGGTATCATCCACCGCCGCATCTCCGGAGTCATCGCCCAGCAATTCCTTTTTAGCCTGGATCCGGTCGGAGCCGGTGACACGATTTGGTTCGCGCCCGGCGATAAGTGCCAGCTCACGCGCACGCCCTTCAACCATTTCCTCAGTGACCACTCCACGCGTAATGCGGCCATGAGCGTGAATGTCTGCATCTGTTTGTCCACGAACAGACGGTCTGTCTTTTCTTGCCATAGTTTTTCTTTAGCATCGGTTGTGCCTTTGAAAAAATGCGGATTAAGGGGGCCTCGATTTGCGAAATGCAATTCTCCCCAATCAGAATGCAACTATTTGGAGCTTGTGAAAAAAATCACAAATTGACTTGCCCGTGGAAGTCGTACCCTTTAATGTGCTTTCGTGATGTGGTTTTTGGGAGAGTGATATATGCAAGCGCAGAGCGAAATCGGCTACAATTCAAAGATCGAGGGAGATGTCGTCGTCACTACGGTGGACGCGGCATTGAATTGGTTTCGCAAGAATTCTGTCTGGCCGATGCCTATGGGCCTGGCCTGCTGCGCGATCGAATTGATGGCCGTAGGAGCGAGCCGATTTGATATTTCCCGTTTCGGTTCCGAAGTCATGCGTTTTTCGCCGCGTCAGGCGGATTGCATGATTGTGGCTGGTACCGTGACGTACAAGATGGCCCTGTCCGTCAAGCGCATCTGGGACCAGATGCCCGAACCTAAATGGTGCATCGCCATGGGCGCTTGCGCCTCGACCGGCGGAATGTATCGCAGCTATGCGGTTTTGCAGGGTGTTGATCGCATTATCCCCGTGGATATTTATATCAGCGGATGCCCGCCACGCCCGGAGGCTGTTTTGGACGCGTTGATGAAATTGCAGGACAAAATTAGCAAGCAGCCGGTGATTGAAAACCTCACGATTACGAATTTGAAAAAGGAAGCCGTTTAATGACTTCTGTCGAGGCCGCCAAAAAACTTAAAGCGAAGTTCGGAGATTTAATTTCCGAGCCCTTGGAGTTTCGTGGCGAAGCTTCTGTGACTTTAACTGATGCGGAAAAAATCGCGGAAGTCTGTTTATACGCGAAGAATGACTTGGATTTCAATTACCTCGTGGATATTTCCAGCCTGGATAATTATGGCGATGATCCGCGCTGGACGCTGATTTACCATTTGCGCGGCCTGAACAACGGCTGTGAAGTGCGTATCAGAACCGACGTCAGTGAAGAAAAGTCGAAAGTGCCGAGTGTTCTAAGCATCTGGACCACAGCAAATTGGCATGAACGCGAAGTTTATGACATGATGGGAATCCATTTCAAGGGACACCCTGATTTGCGACGCATTTTGATGTGGGAGGGTTATCCCTATTTTCCTTTGCGCAAAGATTTTCCGCTGGCAGGGAAGGAAAGCGAACTGCCAGGCATCGCCTTTACCCGGATTACTCCGATGGAAGGCGGCCCGTTTGTAACGGTGGCGGGCGGCAATTCCGCGCAGTCGCGAGAGCCGCGCATTCGCATCCCGGAAACTGATTCTTTGGAAACCATGAGCCGTCTGGAGCGTCGTAAGGAAATACAGGAAGCGCATGGGCATCCCAAAGGTCCGGGGCCCATTGAGAAGAAATAACATGGCCTGGACGCTTTTAATTTTGGCAATTTTGCTGGAAGTAGGCGGCACAACGTGCCTGAAGCTTTCACGCGGTTTTACACAAACCGTTCCGTCCGTGCTGATGTTTGTTTTTTACGGTGCGTGTTTCACGGTTTTTGCGTTTGCGGTTAAAAAAATCGAGGTCAGCACGGCCTACGCGATTTGGTGTGGAAGCGGAGTGGCTTTAATTGGCATCATTGGCTGCATTTTTTTTAAAGAATCAGCTGATGTCATGAAAATCATCGGGCTGGCACTCATAGTATTAGGCGTCGCAGCCTTAAAGATTTCGAACCGGACGGCTCAATAAAATGGCGACTGTACAAGACATGGAATTTAAAGACTCCGCCGCGCGCACAGCGCAGGCGGCGGAAGAGCTGCCGGAAATCCAGGACGAGCGGATGGTGCTCAACATGGGACCGTCCCACCCTGCTACGCACGGCGTGCTCCGCATCGTGCTGGAACTGGACGGCGAAATAATTACCAAGGCGGATCCGGACGTGGGTTACCTGCATCGCGGCGATGAAAAAATCGCCGAGAACATGACCTACACCCAGTTTATTCCGTATACCGATCGTCTGGATTATTTGGCGCCGCTGGCGAACAATGTGGCTTATGCCCTCGCCGTGGAAAAGCTGTTGGGCATCCATGATAAATTGCCGCCGCGTTGCCAGTATATCCGCGTGATGTGCACTGAATTGGCCCGTATTTCCTCGCATTTGCTGGGTTTGGGCGCATTCGCCATGGACGTAGGCGCTGTGACGGTGTTCCTGTTGATTTTCACTGAGCGCGAAAAAATTTACAACCTGGCTGAAGCCGTTTCCGGCGCTCGTCTCACCACGAGCTATACCCGCGTAGGCGGGGTCATGCGCGACATTCCGCCGGGCTGGCTGGACCAATGCCAGAAATTCTGCGACGAAATTATCCCCGCGCTGAACGATCTCGAAACCCTCCTGACCCGTAACCGTATTTGGGTGGACCGCTTGCGCGACCTGGCTGTCATTTCGAAACAGGACGCGATTGATTATGCGTTGAGCGGTCCAAATTTGCGCGGTAGCGGCATCGAATGGGATTTACGCAAAAAACAGCCCTACCTTTGCTACAAGGATTTGGAGTTCGATATTCCAGTCGGATCGGTTGGTGATTGTTACGACCGTTACATGGTGCGCATGGAGGAAATGCGCCAAAGCACGCGCATCCTGCAACAGTGCATCAAAAAAATTCCCGGTGGCGCGGAAAATAAATCGAAGGAGCCGGTCCATTACAACGACGGGAAGGTATTTCTGCCGCCCAAGGAAAAAGTTTTGACGAAGATGGAAGAACTCATCCATCAGTTCATGCTCGTCACCGAAGGCATGAATTGTCCGCCGGGAGAAGTCTATTTTGGACATGAGAATCCCAAGGGCGAACTGGGCTTTTACATCCACAGCAAGGGTGGCGGCGTGCCGTACCGGCTAAAAATCCGCGCCCCGAGCTTTGTAAATTTGAGCATCGTCCCGAAGTTGTTCCAGGGCAATATGATTAGCGATACCGTGGCGATCCTGGGCTCGCTCGATTTCGTGATGGGCGAATGCGACCGATAGACGATTATGCCTAACGCTAACGCCATCGTTTGGTGCGATATACCGGTCAAGGACCTTGACCGGGCGATCAAATTTTATGGCGACCTGCTTGGCAAAAAGGTTTCGAAGGAAGCCTTTGGGGAAATGAAGTTTGGGTTGCTGCCGCATGAAGGTGAAAGCGTTGGCGGCTGCCTGATCCTTGAAGGCAAGCCCAGCGCCGATGGCCCGATGATTTATATGAACTGCGGTGAGCGCCTGGACGCAGCCATTACCACTGTAGAAAAGAACGGTGGAAAAATTTTGCAGCCGAAACATCAAATTGGCCCGCATGGATTTCGCGCCATTATTTTGGACAGCGAAGGTAATCGCATTGCTTTGCACTCGAAATGAATTCAGCCGCGCACACAGAACCAATTCCGAACTCGCTGAAACACGCGCCGAATTTCGCCATCACCCCCGAGCTCGAGGCGGAGGTCAACGAACTGATCACGCATTATCCGCAGAAGCGCGCGGCTTCGCTGATGGTGCTGCATGCGATCCAGGAAAAGTTCGGCTGGCTTTCGCAGGAAGCCGTCGAGTGGACCGCGAAGAAGCTGGATTTGCAGCCGATCAACGTTTACGAACTGGTGACGTTTTATCCCATGTTACGGCAACAGCCGATGGGCAAGTTCCAGATCAAGGTTTGCCGCACGTTGAGTTGCGCGCTGGGCGGCGCGTATGAATTGCACAAACATTTTTGCGAGAAGCTGGGCCTGGATGCGCATGCGCACGGCCCGCAGACAACGAAAGACGGGAAGTTCACGGTGGAATTCGTGGAATGTCTCGCCAGTTGCGGCACACCGCCGGTGATGATGTGCAACGATGCTTTTTATGAGAATGTCAGCCACAAAGCGGCTGACCAGATTTTGTCCGGTTTGGAATAAACGGTCGTAGTGGATAGCAGGCGGAAATGGCAGTTGGCTGCCCGACATGGATTTGAACCATGACAAACAGATTCAGAGTCTGCTGTGCTACCGTTACACCATCGGGCAAGCCGTAGCAGCCTGAAACTAGTGATTTTTGATAAAGAGTCAAGCTATGCCGCAGGAATACAAATTGATTTTGAAGCACGCCGATGAACCGGGTTACACGCCGGACGTCGAATGCTATGTGCGCCATGGTGGCTACGAAGCGCTGAAAAAGGCGCTCACGATGCAGCCCAAGGACCTGCCGGACGGCAAAAAAGCCTCGCCCCAGGAGCAAATCCGCGAGGACGTGAAGGCTTCCGGATTGCGCGGGCGCGGCGGCGCGGGCTTTTCCTGCGGCCTGAAATGGAGCTTTGTGGACCGCAAGAGCGGCAAACCGATTTACCTGATTTGCAATGCGGACGAATCCGAACCGGGCACGTTCAAAGACCGCCAAATCATGTACAAAGACCCGCACCAGTTGATCGAAGGCATGGCCATTGCCTGCTTCGCCAACGACGTGCACCTGGCTTACATCTACATTCGCGGCGAAATGGTGGATGGCGCGAAGATTTTGAACCGCGCACTGGCCGAAGCCCGTAAAAAGAATTTCCTGGGCAAGAACATCCTGGGCAGTGGTTTTGATTTGGAAATGCACGTGCACCGCGGCGCGGGCGCTTACATTTGCGGCGAGGAAACCGGTCTGATTGAATCGCTCGAAGGCAAGCGGCCGTACCCGCGCATCAAGCCGCCCTATTTCCCGGCCATCCTGGGCTTGTGGATGTGTCCGACCATCGTCAATAACGTCGAGACACTTTGCAACGTGAAGCATATTGTGGCGATGGGCGCGGCGGAATTTGCCAAGCTCGGGACGCCCAACAATACCGGCACGCGCATCGTCAGCCTGAGCGGGCACGTCAAGAAGCCTGGCTATTACGAAATTGAAGTAGGCAAAGCAACGATTGGCGAACTCATCAATGACCCGAAGTTCGGCGGTGGACTGCGCGACGGACGCAAGCTCAAGGCAGTCATTCCCGGCGGTTCCTCAGCCAAAGTTTTCAAAGCGGGTGAGAAATTTAAATTGAAGAAAAAAGGCGCGGACGGCCAGATGACCGAGCACGAAGTGGACATGCTCGATCTGCCCTACGATTTTGATTCGCTAATCGCCGCAGGTTCCATGAGTGGTTCCAGCGCCATCATCGTGATGGATGACAGCGTGGACATCGTCGAAGCGCTCGCGAACATTTCCGAATTTTACGCGCACGAAAGTTGCGGCCAATGCACACCGTGCCGCGAAGGCGCGCTTTGGATGAACAAAGCCCTGCATCGCCTCACCCATGGCGAAGGCCGCGCCAGCGACGCCGATTATCTGGTGAAAATTGCCGATAACATTCCCAATGGCCGCACGATTTGCGCCTTTGGCGAAGCCTGCTCGTGGCCGGTGCAAAGTTTTGTTGGAAAATTTAAAGACGAATTCGTTGCCAAAGGCAAAGCCGACGAAGAACGCCGCGCCAAAGACCAGATAAAAGTGGTTACGGCCACGCCGTCCGAACGGCATGAATTGGCCACCAAGCACTAAAATGTCAAACGCCGCTACAACAGAAACCGCCCCCGCGCCCGTGATTGAAAAAATCAAGGTGAAGGTGGACGGCCGCGAAATCGAAGTGCCGAAGACCATGCCGGACCCGATTTCGGGCAGGCAGATTCCCACGACGATGATCCAGGCCGCGGCTCTCATCAACGTGGATGTGCCGCACTATTGCTATCATCCCAAGCTACCGGTGGTGGGCAATTGCCGCATGTGCCTCGTTGAGTATGGCACACCGGCGCTCGGACCGGATCGCAAGCCGATTTTGAATCCCGATGGCACGGCCAAAATTGCCAAGTCGCCGCGGCCGGCGATTGCCTGCGCTACCCCGATTTCCCCCGGGATGGAAATTTATACGAACACACCCGGGGTGAAACAAATGCGCGAAGGCGTTTTGGAATTTCTCCTCATCAATCACCCGCTCGATTGTCCGATTTGCGACCAGGCAGGCGAATGCAAGCTGCAGGAATATTCAGTAGACTACGGCCAGGCCTCCAGCCGTTTTGTTGAGGCCAAAGTTCACAAACCCAAGGCCGTTGATCTTGGCCCGCGCATTGTGCTCGATGACGAACGTTGCATTCTTTGCACGCGCTGCATTCGCTTCACCAAAGACATTGTTGGTGACGACGCGCTGGGCATCGTCAACCGCGGCAGCTACAACACGCTGACGGCGTATCCCGGAAAAGTTTTCGACAACAATTATACGCTCAACACGGTGGACATTTGCCCCGTTGGCGCGCTGACCTCGAAGGATTTCCGTTTCAAGATGCGCGTTTGGTTTTTGAAAGAGACCAAGAGCGTGTGCACGAGCTGCGCGACCGGCTGTAACATTGTCATCGGTTCGCGTGAAGATAAGGTTTACCGGTATGAACCGCGCCAGAACGACGCCGTTAACTCCTGCTGGATGTGCGACGCCGGCCGTTTGAATTACCAATGGATTGGCCGCGAGGACCGGTTAAAGAATGTCCTGCGAAAGCAGGAAAAAACCGTTTGGAATGCGGTATTAAATGAAATCAGTGGCAAGTTAAAGGCCGCCGCTACTGGTTCCGTGGCAATTGTCGCTTCAGCGCGCCAGACCAATGAAGAGCTTTGGTTGTTGAGCAAATTGAAAGCGAAGCTCGGCGCCTTGAGCGATTCCGTTCCGCGCACGGGTGAGGCTGATAAAATTCTCGTCAGCGCTGACCGCAATCCCAATACGAACGGCGCGCGTCTTACCGGCATGTGCTTTACGGAGATGGGCAACAATTTGTCGCAAATCGCCAATGGCATTTCGAGCGGCAAAATCAAGACGCTCATTGTTTTCGGCGAAGACGTGACCAAGCACGGCATCGGCGCCGATGTGCTGGCAAAATTGGAGACGCTGATCGTCAGCGATATTTTGCCGAATGCGACGACCCATCTCGCCCATTACCTTTTGCCCGGTTGCGCCCACGCGGAAAAGCGCGGTACGTTCACCAATGGCAAAGGCCGCGTCCAAAAATTTATGAAAGCCGTCGAGCCGCCCGGCGACGCCCGGCCCGAATGGGAATTTTTGCATGACCTGGTTTTCAATGTCACCGGCCAGGATGGTTTCCTGACGATCGAAGGATTGTTCAACGAAATGGCGAAGGATGTTCCTGCGTTCAATGGCTTGACGTGGGCCGCCCTGGGTGACAGCGGAGCGACGGTAAAGATTTAACATGGATTTCGCCAATTTTTATAACGGCCTGTCGCCAGCGATCAAATTTTTCATCTGGTCGGTGGTCAAGATAGCCTTTGCCATCGGCATATTGCACGCGATCGCGGCCTATGCGGTTTTGGCGGAGCGTAAAATCTCGGCGTGGATTCAGGACCGCGTCGGCCCGAACCGCGTCGCGCCGCCGTTCATGAAATACATTCCCATCTTGGGGCCGACATTGACGCGATGGGGCATGTTCCAGCCGTTGGCCGACGGTTTGAAATTCATGCTGAAAGAGGATTTCACCCCGGCCGGCGTGAATAAGGCGTATTTTTGGCTCGCACCGGCGGTTGCAATTATTCCTTCCATGATTGTGATTGCGGTCATTCCGTTTGGTTCCGTCATGGGGGACCAGAAAATGGTCATCGCCGATTTGAACGTCGGCATCCTCTACACCTTCGGCATCGTTTCACTGGGCGTTTACGGCATCGTGCTGGCCGGTTACGCCGCCAACTCCAAATATCCGTTCTTCGGCGGCATTCGTTCCAGCGCGCAAATGATTTCGTATGAAATCTCCATGGGCATGAGCGTCATCCCGGTGTTTCTGCTGGCGGGCGATTTGAACCTGAGCAGCGTGATCGGCTGGCAGGCCCAACACGGCTGGCTCGTGCTTTACGCGCCGCTATCGTTCTTCATCTTCCTCGTCGCCAGCTTTGCCGAAACCAATCGTCTGCCGTTTGACTTGCCGGAAGCGGAAACTGAACTGGTCGGCGGCTATCACACCGAATACAGTTCCATGAAATTCGCGCTGTTTTTTCTGGCTGAATACTCTAACATGGTGGCGACGACGGGGATGATGACGACGCTGTTTTTTGGCGGGTGGACGCTGCCGTTTTGGGGGTTGGATCAGCCGGCGCAAAACATCGGCATCGCCATTGTCCAGATCCTGATTTTCCTGGCCAAAATGGCCGCGCTGATGACCGTTTTTATCTGGGTGCGCTGGATGTTCCCGCGTTTCCGCTATGACCAGTTGATGGATTTAGGCTGGCGCCGGTTCGTGCCGCTGGCACTCGTGAATATTCTGATAACGGCCGTAGTTTTGTGGATGAGGTCCTAATGATTGTTAACCGCAGACCATTGACATTTTGGGAGAAGCTTTACGTGCCCGCGATTCTGGGCGGGTTTAAAGTCACGATGCGCCATGCCTGGAACTCGCTGTTCAAGGGCAAAACGGTCACGATGGAGTATCCCGAGCAAAAATGGGCCGTGCCGCCGGATTACCGTGGCGCGCCGTATTTGGTGCGCGACCAGGAAGGCAGCACCAAGTGCGTTTCCTGCCAGCTTTGCGAATTTGTCTGCCCGCCGAAAGCCATCCGCATCACGCCGCCCGGCCCTTCCGGCCAAACTGCCGACCGCGTCAACGCGGAGAAAATGCCGCAGGAATTTGAAATCAACATGTTGCGCTGCATTTATTGCGGCATGTGCCAGGAAGTTTGTCCCGAAGAGGCCATTTTCCTGCTCAAGGATTATTCCATCACCGGCCATTCGCGCGACGAATTGATTTTTAACAAAGAGAAATTGCTCTCACTGGGCGGCGTCCATCCCGGTATCCAGAAGTGGAAACACAAGGCTGAGGAAGCCAAAGACCAGGAAAGTTTCCCGGTCAAAGTCTGAGCCAATTCATCCATGACCACGATGCCAGTCGCAACTGACATTTTATTTTACGTTTTTGCCGCGCTCACGCTCGGCTGCGCCGTGCTTGTCGTTGCCAATCCTTTCAGCCGCAATCCCGTGACCAGCGCGATGTTCCTCGTGCTTACCATCATTTCCATGGCGGGATTATTCGTGCTGTTGCACGCGTTCTTCCTCGCGGCGGTGCAAATCCTCGTCTATGCGGGCGCGGTCATCGTGCTCTTTCTCTTCGTCATCATGTTGCTGGATTTGAAGGCCGAGGCGGTGCGCCGGATAAAATTATTCGGCATCCTGGCCGGGCTGGTTTCCGTCGGCTCGATCCTGGTCATCTTTCTGAAAAGCCTGCACCAGACGCCGCTCGACCCCGCTTCCGCCCCGATGATTGAAGGCAATACCGAGCCGCTGGGAAAACTTTTGTTCACCCAGTATGTTTTGCCGTTTGAGGTGGTTTCCATCCTCCTGCTCGTGGCGATGATTGGCGTGATTTTACTTAGCAAAAAAAATCTGGATTAAAATGCAAGTCGGACTCGAACAATATTTGACCGTCAGTTTCCTGCTCTTCGCGCTGGGAATGCTTGGCGTCATCATGCGGCGCAATTTGCTCGTCATTTACATGTCGCTGGAGCTGATGCTGAACGCCGCCAACCTGGCGCTCGTGGCTTTTTCGCGGTTCAATAACAAACTGGACGGCCAGGTACTGGTGTTTTTCATCATTACCGTTGCCGCGGCGGAAGTGGCCGTGGGCCTCGCGCTCATCGTGGCGCTCTATCGCCGCCGCCAGTCCGCCCATGTGGAAGATTTGACCTCGATGAAACTGTAACGGATGAAATACGAGATTTTACCCTGGCTCACGCTGTTCCTGCCGATTTTCGCGGCGGTGTTCATCACGCTTTTCACCCTGCGCAGCCGAAACCTGAGCAGCCTTATTTCCATCGGGGCGATTGTTGCGGGTTTTATCATGACCTGCGTTTTCATCAACGCCAATGGCTTCCAGTTCCAGGGCGAATCCGTCCGCGACTGGTTGACGGTCGGCGACTTCCATGTTGATTTCGGTCTCAAGCTGGATGCCCTGAGCATGATGATGCTCCTCATCGTCACCGGTGTCGGTGGCCTGATCCATATTTATTCCTACGCCTACATGGATGATGACGATGGCAAGGCGCGCTTCTTTGCCGAGTTGAGCCTGTTTACCTTTTCCATGCTTGGGATTGTGCTAGCGAATAATTTTCTCGAAATGTTCATCTTCTGGGAGCTCGTCGGCGTGTCCAGCTATCTGCTCATTGGTTACTATTTTGAAAAACCCAGCGCCGGCGATGCCGCCAAGAAGGCCTTCATCGTCAACCGCCTCGGTGACTTCGGCTTCCTGCTTGGTATCTTGATGGTTTGGGTAGCGCACAGTTCATTGAATTTTTCGGACCTGAAACCTCTGGGAATGGTGAGTACGGTCGCCGGCCTTTTGGTTTTCTGCGGTGCCGTCGGCAAATCCGCACAATTCCCGCTGCACGTTTGGTTGCCGGACGCCATGGAAGGTCCTACGCCGGTATCCGCACTCATCCACGCCGCGACGATGGTCGCCGCCGGTGTATACATGTTATGCCGGACGTTCTACTTGTACGATGCCACGGGCCTGGAAGTCATCGCTTACATTGGCGGGTTCACGGCCTTGATCGCGGCGCTCATGGCCGTGCAGCAGAGTGACATCAAACGCATTATTGCTTATTCGACACTCTCGCAGCTCGGCTACATGGTCATGTCGGTGGGCCTTTCGGCGCCGACGCCGGCGATGTTTCATTTAACCACGCACGCGTTTTTCAAAGCGCTGCTGTTCCTCAGCGCCGGTTCAGTCATCATCGGGATGCATCACGAGCAGGAAATTTGGCAGATGGGCAACCTGCGCAAGAAAATGCCGATAACCTGCTTGACCTTTTTTGTAGGCGCCATGGCCCTTTCCGCTTGTTTTCCATTTAGCGGCTTTTACAGCAAGGACAGCATTATGGCGCAGGCGCTGGCTAAACACAATTTCTCAGGCAATTTGCTGTTTGCCGTTGGTGAATTTATCGCCTTCCTCACGACGTTTTACATTTTCCGCCTTTTCTTCGTCGTGTTCTTCAGCAAAGAGAAGTCCGACCACGCCAAACACGCTCACGAATCATCTCCCATCATCACGTTTCCGCTGGTGATTCTCGCCGTGCTTGCCCTGATTGGCGGCGTCATCGGCATCCAGGGCATTTACCACTACGGTATGACGGGTGAAACCGAAAAATCCGCCGGCTTTATAGCGGCGCTCATCGAACCATTTACCAGCTCGCCGGTCACCGCTGGCGTCGGCATCGCCGCCTTTCTTTTCGGCATCTTTTTGGCCTACACGCTTTATGCAAAAACAGAAACGGACCCTCTTCCCGCTAAACTGGGCGGCCTGGCCACGCTGATGAAGAATAAGTTTTATTTTGACGAAATTTACGAAGCTACTTTCGTTCGTGCCCATGATTGTATCGCGGCAGTGGCGGATTGGATCGACCGCTGGCTGGTTGAGGGTCTTTGCATCGGCTTTGTTCGCGGCGGCACGGATTTGACGGGGCGCGCGCTTCGCTATTTGCAAAGCGGCAACCTCCAAACCTACGCCTTCCTGTTTGTGCTGGGCGTCGCGGTGGCGCTGTATTTTGTTTTGAGATAAAATGTCCATTTTAACCTACATTTTTTGCTGTCCGCTGCTCGCAGCGTTGCTGCTCGTCCTCGTGCCGCGAAATTATCGCGTCATCATTCGCGCGGTCGCCATCCTTGGCACATTCATTTCCATGGTTCTGGCCATTAAAATGTTCTGTGCCTTTCAACCGGGCGCGAGTGGTTATCAATTTGTTCAGCAAATCCCTTGGGTAGAATCCCTGGGCATTAGTTATCACGTGGGTGTCGATGGCCTGAACGTCGGCCTGATTTTGATGGGGGCCATCGTGGCGTTTGCCGCTACGCTTTGTTCATGGGAAATCCAGACGCGTGAAAAGGAATTTTATATCCTGCTCCTGATTATGAGCGGCGGCATCCTGGGCGCGTTTGCGTCGCTGGATTTATTTTTCTTCTATTTCCTGCACGAATTCGCGTTGGTGCCCACTTTTATCATGATAGGCGTCTGGGGCCGCGGCGAACGGAAAAACTACGCCACCTTTCAGATTACGCTCTATCTGAGCATTGGCGCGCTCCTGGCGCTCATCGGGCTTATCGCGTTGTACCTGCAATCCGGCGCCCAAACGTTTGATATTCCCAAGTTGATTGACTATGCGAAGACCACGCCGCTTTCTTTAAGCGCGCAACGTTTCATTTTCCCGCTGCTCCTGTTCGGCTTTGGAATTTTAGTTTCCCTTTGGCCATTCCATTCCTGGGCGCCGCTCGGTTACGGCTCGGCGCCGGCGCCCACGGCTATGATCCACGCCGGCGTGCTGAAGAAGTTCGGCCTCTACGGCTTGATACGCGTCGCTCTCCCGCTGCTGCCCCAGGCTGCGCACGAATGGATGAACCTTCTCTCGTGGCTTTGCCTCGGCAACATTCTCTACATCGGCTGGGTGGCCATGCGCCAGCGTGACTTGAATCTCCTCATTGGCAATTCCAGCGTCGCGCACATGGGCTTCATTTTCCTGGGTATTGCGAGCCTCAACCTGATTGGGGTAACGGGCGCGGTGTTCGTGATGGTCGCTCACGGATTTCTTGCGGCACTGACATTTGGTTTGAGCGGATATATCTACCAAAAAGCGGGCACGCTCGAAATGACCGAGCTCGGCGGTTTGTGCCGTCCATTGCATTTCATCGGCACGGCCCTGTTGATGGCCATGCTGGCCGGTTGCGGTCTGCCCGGCTTTGCAAATTTCGTTGGCGAGGTCACCGTGTTTTTTGGCTCGTGGAAAGTTTTCCCGACTGTCACCGTCCTGGCGGTTTGGGGCGGCCTGGTCATCGGCGGTATTTATATGATGCGCGCCGCGCGAAATATTTTACAAGGGCCCGTACCCGCGAAATTTACCAGCCTCGCCGATGCCGGCCTGATGCGCAAATTGCCTTACGCACTGTTGCTCGTAGCACTGTTTGTCTTTGGCTGCTTTCCAAAATTGCTGACGAACCAAATTGAGCCGGATGTGAACACTAAAGTCATTTCACTGCTGCAGGCCTCGAACACGGCCCGGCTGGACGGGAAAAAACCCGCTGTCGAAACCGTTTCTATTGCTAATCGCCAGCGCGCTACCGAAAATCAATGAACGCTTCTTTGATGAATCTGGAAATCTGGGTGATGATCCTGGGCATCGTGCTGATGCTGGCCGATTTCTTTTTTAACGTTGCCCCCGAACGCAAAAAATTCCTGGCCTACCTCGCCATTGGCTTCCTGGCCGTGCTGCTCTTCGTCAATTTAGGCAACAACGTGACGATGGGGGTCGGTTTTAACGGGGCGTTTGTCGAGGATTCACTTGCAGTCTTTTTCAAGCGATTTTTCCTCGTTGCCGCCATTCTAGTCTTATTTTTGAGCTCTGAATTCTCCGGGAAATTTACCACCAGCGTCTCGGAATATTATTCACTGATCATCTTCGCCCTGACAGGCATGTTGTTCGCCGCCTCGGCCAACGATTTTGCCATGCTGTTCGTCTCCATCGAACTCATTACCATCACATTTTATGTACTGGTCAGTTATCAACGCCGCAAGGTCGCATCATTGGAAGCAGGCGTGAAATATCTGATTATTGGCGCGCTATCATCCGCTTTCATGGTTTTTGGTATTGCCCTGATTCTGGGTACCACCGGCCAGATTAATTTCACGGAACTCGCCAAGGTGGCTTCACAGTACGCGGATAACAAAATCTTTCTGATTGGCGTGCTGTTTTTGATCGCCGGGCTTGGATTTAAAATTTCCGCCGTTCCTTTTCAAATCTGGGCGCCCGATGTTTACCAAGGCGCGCCGACACCGACGACTGCGTTCCTGGCCGTTGGCTCCAAAGCCGCCGGGTTTGTTTTGCTATTGCGGGTTTTGTTCACCGCCATTCCGACTATAACCGCGCACGCCGTTGATTTTTTGATTGTGGCTTCCGCCCTGACCATCCTGTACGGAAATTTATGCGCGCTGCCCCAGCGCAACATCAAACGCCTGCTGGGTTATTCGAGCATTTCCCACGCGGGTTATTTGCTGTTGGGTATCGCCGCCGTGAGCGCCAGCGGGCAATCGGCCGTCATGTTTTACCTGGCAGGCTATTTGTTCACCATTGTCGCGGCCTTCACCGTCGTCGCACTGGTCATGCAGCACTTGGATAACGAGGACATTTCTGCGCTGGCCGGGCTGAACCAGCGTTCCCCCCTGCTGGCCACCACCATGACTTTTGCTATGGTTTCACTGGCTGGTTTACCGCCGCTGGCCGGATTCTTCGGAAAATTTCTTTTGCTTAAATCTGTCATCGCCGCCGGGGCATCCAACCACTGCTACTACTATCTCGCCTTCACGGCGCTGGCTGGAATTGTTATCTCCTTCTACTATTACTTCGGTGTGATTCGCGCCATCTATTGGAGCAAAGACGCGAAAGACTTAACGCCCATCACATTGTCCGGCGCGGCGAAATTTTCCATCGCCCTTTGCATCGCAGGCATGTTCTGGCTTGGGGCGTTCCCGGGCACCGTTGTCTCCCTGGCCGACGAAGCCGCCAAGGCTCTCAAATAAATCCCGTCGCTATCCTTTAACGCCGCGGCTCGGTCCCGACCCAGAATAAGTTAAAACCGAACGACCCCTGCCCGGATTCTGGAAATGCCGACCATCCGGGTTTCGATCCCGCCGTCACATACCATGGCTGAGAACTTATTCCATCCACTCGATAAACCTTGTCCGAAGTGGCCTCCGGGTGCGTTTTGAGGGGGTTAAAATTAACCAACGGTGCGGTGACCACCGGTTTTTCCACCGCCGGTTTGGTCGCGGCTGGTTTTTTGGCTGTTATCGTCGTCAAAGGCGCAGGCGTTTGCGACTGTGCGAAGGCGGCGATCGATGCCGTCACAATGGCTAACATCAGTATGCTCCTTTTCATACTAAACCATCGTCCCCTCCCTTGAGCCTGTCAAGCGACCACGCGCATCTGGACCGCGTCTACAATTTCTGTGCCCACCGAAATCGCGCCAATAATGACCACTGTCGCGCCCGGCGCCAAACGGCCCTGCTCTGCCAGATTTTTTAACGCCATTTCCACCGTGTTTTGAGGGTCAATAAAATCAAACGGCATGACGAACGGCATAATCCCCCAATTCAAGGTCAGTTCATTAGCGCAGGTTTCGTTATCGCAAATGGCGTAAATGGGCGAATAATGCGGGCGCATCCAGCTCGCATAACGCGCCATGCTGCCGCGACGCGTAAAGACCAGGATCGCTGCCGCTTTCAGTTCATTGGCCATTACGACTGCGCTCTTGACCAGTTTTTGCCGGGAGGTATCCAACGCCGCCGCGTCGTGGAATTGCGCGCTGCCGCTGCGTTCGATGCGCCGGGAAATCCGGTCGAATACCTCAATGCACTTGATCGGATATTTGCCCACGGTCGTTTCGCCGCTCAGCATGATGGCGTCAGCCTCTTCGAAGACGGCATTGGCCACGTCCGTGACTTCCGCGCGCGTGGGCATGGGCGAATCAATCATGCTTTCCAGCATGTGCGTAGCCACGATGACCGGCCGCCCCACTCGCAGGCAAGTCTTCACAATGCGGCGCTGGACGATCGGCAGTTCCTCATATGGAATTTCAATGCCCAAATCACCGCGCGCCACCATGATGCCGTCCGCTTCCGAGACAATCGCATCGAGATTTTTAATCGCTTCCTGGTCTTCGATTTTAGCGATCACGAACGGCGTATTTTTTTCGTCAAACAATTCGCGCAGTTGCAGCAAATCCCGCGCTTCCCGCACAAACGACAGTGCGATAAAATCCACGCGCAGCTCGAGCCCCAGTTTGACGTCCTTAATGTCCTTGGCCGTGAGCGCCGGCAAACTGACTTTAACACCAGGTAAATTGATATGCCGGCGACTGCCGAGTTTGCCTTCGGTTAAAACTTCGCATTCCACCCTGTTGCCGGACTTCGCGAGCACCTTCATTTCTATCGCGCCGTTATCAATCAGCACAACGTCGCCGACACTAATATCATTGATGAAATTTTCGTAATTTACGTCCACCGAATGCTGTTCCAGGTCGCGTTCGCCACGCACAGTGAGGGTAAATTTCTGCCCCGGCCGCAAATCCAGCGGCACGCCCAGGTCGCCGGTCCGGATGGCCGGGCCCTGTGTGTCCATCATGATGCCCGTGAATTTTTTTCGCGCGGCGGATTGAGCGCGGATGTCTCCAACCACGCGGCGCACCCAATCGTGGGGTGCGTGAGACATGTTGAGCCGGAAGATGTTTACGCCCGCGTCGATAAGTTTGCCGATCATTTCGGCTGAATCTGTCGCCGGGCCAAGCGTGGAAATAATCTTTGTCCTGCGAACGGTTCCTCGTTGCATGGATAAAACATAGCGGCGCGCCGCCGGATGAAAAGTTTTTTAATCTGGCCGCCAATAATGAAGCTTGCCACCGCGCCCGATTAAATCCATATTCTGGGGGAAACTTTATGGCTGACGTTGCAAATAAGTATCCCGAGAATGTCCCGGGCAAATATTACGTGGACAACCAGTGTATTGACTGCGACCTCTGTCGCGAAACTGCGCCCGACAATTTCAAGCGCAACGACGACGGCGGTTATTCGTTTGTCTACAAGCAGCCGGCCTCACCCGAAGAAGAAGCACGTTGCAAAGAAGCCAAGGAAGGCTGTCCCGTAGAAGCCATCGGTGACAACGGCGGTTAATCATGAAAACCGCTCAAAGCATTTCCGAATGTAATTAACCAGGCCTTTCATCCCGGAAAGGCGCACTTTCAAAGAACATGAGCGGTTTTTCAGAAGCAGATATCGACCTGGAGAGGCTTTTCCTCCCTGCCTGGGCGCAGGAGAAGCCCGGCAAGAACCCCTACGAAAAATTTTCCGGCGAGGAAAAAGAGGACCCCCGTCGCGATAAACGGCGCGGAGGTTTTTCCCCTGACCGTGGCGGACACGGACAGCGCCCGCGTTCTCCCAAAAAATTTGGCGATAAAAAAGATTTTCGCCGTGGTGACCGCCATGACGACCGTCGCGAGCACCAGAAACCCGAACCACCCGCGCCCCTGCCTGATGTGACCGTGTCCTTCATGCCGGACGAAAAGGGTGTCGAGCAAATCGCGCGGCAAATCAAGGTAACCGGCCGGGCCTACCCGCTTTTCCAAATTGCGCATCTCGTTTTGCAGAAACCCGAGCGCTATTCCGTTCGCTTGTCGGTAAAAAAGAAAGCAGACGGCACGACTTCCCAGCCGCTGTTTCTGTGCGCGCTGGATGATTCTCCCTGGCTTTCTGAAGATGAGGCGGTCGCGCACGTCCTCAAAAGTCATTTTGCCACATTTTATCAGGCGGAACGCACCGCTACCGAGCCCCCGAAGGGCACCTATACGTTCGTGGCGCAGTGCGGCATGAGCGGCGTCATTCTTGGCCCGCCCAACTATCACGACTACCAAAATCAACTGCGCAAGCTCCACGCGGAACGCTTTTCCCGGATGCCGTTCGACGTCTTCAAATCCCGCGTGAAAATCGTGAAAGACGAGGCCGTCGTCAAAAAGTGGATTGAAGACCAGAGTTTCAAAACCGAGTACATTTGCCTGAATGTGGCCGAGCCGCTCAAACTCGCTTCCATGGAGGAAGTTGAAAAGCATTTCCGGGCCACCCACAAGGAAGCCATTATTAAGCCCGTGGAAACCTTGGTTCTCGATGGCGTAAAAAGCCGGAACCTTCGCAACCGTGATTTGCAGCGGCTCGTGCGTGTGGAATGGGAAAATCAAAAACATTTCCCACTGCAATTGGCCACCTCCCTCAGTAAGCAGTTCGCCTCCCACGGCCTGCAATTTTTCAAGGTCAACAAGACCGTCGTGCATGTCAGTGTGGCACGCCCCCAATTTTTAGACCTCGAATCCACGCCGGTTTCAGAGAACATCAAACGCATCGTCGAATTTGTTAACGCTAATCCGCGCTGTAACCGCCGCAAACTGATTGAAAGTCTCTCGCCGACGCCGAAACCGGCGCCTGCCCCTGCCGCCGAAGCACCAGTTCCGGTTGCGGAAGCACCGGCCCCCGCCGCAGAGGGTGACGCGGCGAAACCCGCTCAACCTGCCCCGCCAAAAGCCAGCGAGCCCACACCCGAGCAAACGGCATTGATCGCCGATTTGCATTGGCTGGTTCATCAGGGACACGTTCTGGAATTTGCCGATGGCCGACTCGAAACAGCCAAGAAGCCCTTGCCTCGCCCTCCCAAACCGGAAAAGAAACCGGCTGAAAGCGCTAAATCTGCTGACGAGGCCAAACCGGCCGGGGAAACCCAGCCCGGCGAAGAAGCCAAACCCGCGGAGCAAAGCTCCATCGAGGTCGTGTCTCCTGAGGCCGTTCAATCTGAAGTGGCCTCTACTCAGGCGCCGCCGCCGGAAGAGGTTTCATCTCCTTCCTGAGCAATTGATTATCAATAAGATTAAGGGAGATTCCTCTCTTTCCTTAATTTCTTGGCATGTTACATTAATGTATGGCATTTAGTAAATTAGGTCTTACCCCGCCCGTCGTGGACGGCGTGAAAGCGGTAGGTTATGTGGATCCCACTCCCATCCAGCTTCGCGCGATTCCCCTGATCCTGTCCGGGCGCGACGTCATTGGCAGCGCGCAAACCGGCACCGGCAAAACCGCGGCCTTTGCGTTACCCATTCTTTCCAAACTGGGCTCTCATTCGCAGGATAAAAGCCCGCGTGCCCTCATCCTGGAACCTACTCGCGAACTCGCCGCGCAGGTGGAAACCTCCTTCCGCGATTACGCCCGCTTCCTGAATTTGAATATCACCGTTGTGTTCGGTGGCGTCGGCTATGGCCGGCAAAACGATTCTCTCCGCGGTGGCACGGACATTGTCGTTGCCACTCCCGGACGATTGCTCGATCACTTGGAGCACGGCACGGTCAAGCTCGACAAAATTGAATTCCTCGTCCTCGACGAAGCCGACCGCATGCTGGACATGGGCTTCCTGCCGGACGTTCGCAAAATCATTGAGCGGTGCCCGCGCGCGCGCCATACCGCTCTTTTTTCCGCCACCGTTCCGCCGCAGATTGAAACGCTCATCAATTGGGCCATGCGGAATCCCGAAACCATTGAGATCGGCGCGCGCCGTTCCCCGGCCGAAACCGTCAAACACGTCATCTATCCCGTCGCCGATTCGCAAAAGACCGACCTGCTGCTCAAACTGCTCGATTCGGTCCATTACGATTCGGTTATTGTCTTTTGCCGTACCAAACACGGCGCCGACCGCGTTGCGCAACTGCTCAAACGCAACAACCACGCCGTTTGCGTGCTGCATTCCAATCGTACCCAGCGTGAACGCGAACAGGCGTTGCGCGGGTTCCGGGATGGCCGTTTTGAAGTGCTCGTCGCCACGGATATCGCGGCGCGCGGACTGGACATCGCCGATGTCAGCCATGTCGTTAATTACGATGTGCCGCAGCATCCGGAAGATTATATCCATCGCATTGGGCGTACCGGCCGCGCTGAGGCCACCGGCGATGCCTTTACCATCATGACAGCGGAAGACGGCAGCCATGTTTTCGCTATCGAACGATTTATCAGCCAAAAGATTCCGCGCGTGAAACTGGAGGGCTTCGATTACCGCTATACTGCACTGTTTGATGAAAACAAACCCGGAAAACCCGGCGGTTATCCGGGCAAAGCGCGCGCGGTGCGCGTTCGGGGTGGTTATCATTTCGGTCCGGCGAGAAGGCGGAGATAAATAGGCACAATAGAGAGGTAGAAGCCCACTAACTTTTCTCATTGCACATCTCACAATGAAATTTATGCAGGGCGCGATGGAAAAGCGGTGCGATCAATATAGTGACGACCGTGACGAAAATCAGGCCGCAAAATAGCGCATAAAATCCTGCAAAAATTTTCCCGCCCTCGGTATTTAAATTTCCCAGCGGCCCCATGCCGGCGAGAATCATGGAGGCATTGGCAAACGCGTCCGCCCAGGGCATGTTTTCGAGCGAATGATAACCCAGCATGCCCACCATCAGGGTCACCCCGGCTATGCCTGAGCTGAAAAGGATGGAACGCCGCATCCGGCTAATAAACTGCCTGCGCGGCAATACTGGGCTGGATCGGTGCTCGAACATGGCCGCATCTTAATGCGAGAGCCCTGGAGACAAAAGCCGTTTTACCGCTATTATTTGCCCGTGCAGAAATTGCCGCGCGCATTCTACGACCGCCAGACTATCACGGTCGCGCGCGATCTGCTTGGGAAACTCCTGGTGCATGTGCATGACGGTATCGAGCGTATCGGCAAAATTGTGGAGGTCGAAGCGTATCTTGGGCCGCATGACCTGGCGGCGCATTCATCTAAAGGACTGACGCCGCGGACCAAAATCATGTTCGGCCCGCCCGGCCACGCCTATGTCTACTTTATCTACGGGATGTATTTTTGCATGAACGTAGTAACAGAACGTGAGGGTCATGCTTCCGCGGTTCTGTTGCGTGCCGTAGAGCCGGTGAAGCACCTGGAAGGCCGCACCTGCGGGCCAGGATTGCTTTGCAAGGCGATGAAAATTGATAAACACCTCAATGGTCATGACCTTCTCAGTGACGACTTTTTTATCGCTTCGCCCACGAACACGGAAACGTTTAAGACCGTGAAAGGCCCGCGCATTGGGGTGGATTACGCGAAGCATTGGGCGAAGAGGCACCTGAGATTTTATATCAAGGGCAACGCATACGTCTCACGGGCTCGATAAATAAAAACGGGACACGGTTTTATCCGTGCCCCGCCTTGAAAGAGATCTGCTTATTAATAGCGATTGCGACCGCCACCTTCGCGATCACGACGGCCACCGCCGCCACCGCCATATTCGCGACGGCCACCGCCACCGCCACCCGGGCGCTCTTCGCGCGGACGGGCGATATTCACCGTGATGGCGCGTCCATCCAATTGCACGCCATTCATGGCCGCAATCGCCTTTTGCGCTTCTTCTTCGGTGCTCATGGTGACGAAACCAAAGCCGCGAGGGCGATTGGTCGTGCGATCCATCATGAGGTTGGTTTCGGTAACGGTGCCGTGAGCGGCAAACGCGTCGTTGAGGTCGTTCTCCGTGGTGTTGAAGGAAAGATTTCCTACAAACAGTTTATTATTCATGTGATGTTCTAACTCCTTGATGCTTGGCTGGCCAGACTGTTCCCGATTATCGGATTTCAAATCATCACTGAACACTTGTTCACTTGAAGATTCACCATGTTTGGTTAGCTTCGAGCTATCTAATAGGCAAGGGCAATATCACTCCATAACGGCGAGTTGGCAAGAAATATAAGAGAGACGCTCCGGCCAGCAGAAAACACCACTTAAGTCATTGAATATCAATGCTATAACCAATTTAGGCTAAGAAGAGGCCGCTTTCCGCTCCTGGGTTTGTAGCGCGCGTTCGTAGCATTGGAGCGCCTCATCATAACGCGCAAGGCGATTGAGCATGCCGCCCTTTTGCAGCAGGGCGGTCGTCACGGAATCTCCAATTTCAATCACGCGGTCATAGCAGGCCAGCGCTTCATTCACCTTCTCCAGCTTTTCCAGCGCCATTGCTTTTTTAATGAGCGCATCACTGAGCTCGGGGTCGATCTCCAGGGCTTCTTCAAAACATTCCAGTGCTTTTTCGGCCTTGTTGGTATCGAGAAACAACTGCCCTTCCACAATCAAATCGGCCACGCGCTGTTCCCCGGAAGATTTGCCGTTCTGGCCGTTTTGCGGGCTGCTGATACTTCCCTGTTCCAACGGAAGATGGACGGTTTCCTCGAGTTCAAGAATGCGTTTTTCCAGCCGTTCAATGACCCCCAACATGCGGGCGTTGGAAAATTCCAGCGCGGCGCGGGCGGAAGCCGGCAGCGTGGCGGTGGTTTCTACCACAGGCAACGCCCGGTTGGAATTCAGTGCAGATCCCGGCGCCATGGCCAGTTCGATGAGCCGCGTGGCCGTGCGCAATTGCAGGAAGACCAGGATGACCACCACGGCCAGCGCCAGCATTCCAATACCGGCCACCATGAGCATCATATGTTCAATGCTGCGGGCAGACTCGGCCTCGGCGACCCGCTGGTCGGCTACGGCTTTTTGCAAAAGTAACTGGATGTCCGAGGAAAGGGTTTCGTTATGCCGTTCGAGGGCGATCACGGTCTGCTGGCGATTGCTGTCCACGAGCATTTCCGTTTCATGGAGCTGCGCCTGGACCTGGAGCAGGGAGTTGACCACATCGGTATTGGCCAGCGAAGTGATGTTGGTCTGGCCGTTCACGACTGGCGCGCCTATAAAAAGGCACGCCACGGCCAAAAAACTGAAGAAAACTCTGGTCATTCCAACTGTGGCGCACACTATAAAACAAAGGAGAAAAAGACTGAAGAAAAAACCCTTTAACTTACTCACAGTTTATTCGCGGCTTATCCACCGGAGCGCGCTACTTGCTATTCAGGTCAAATTTTATCGAGGTGCGTGACTTGGTCTGCACATTGCGGATTTCCATGCTCTCCAATTCCCACCGGCCGTTGATCTTTTTGACCTTTTTTGGGTCAAACTCTTTGAGCAATTTGCTGTTGGCATCATAGGCCTCCGCCCAAACAATCGCCAAAGACTCATTGTCAATCCAGGTAACTACCCGGGAATAAGCGCCCGGAGCCGGGTTGGGGTTGGTGCTCTCCAAAACAGCGCAGGCACGGGTACGCCGGTCCTCGTGTTTCAAAATCTTTTGGCCCGGCCAATGAAAAAATTCGAGACCCAAGTCAGCGATCCAGAAATCAGAACCGGCAAAGGGGGCCATGATTTGCGCCTCATTTAATTTATTTGCTGGGGTCAAATGCAATGGAGTCAGTTTTTCAACACCTCCGCTCGAAATATTGTCGCCTTTAGAAAGGCTATATTGGTTTGGCAATCCGTCCCGGCGGATAATCATTAAACTAATTTCGGAACTGTTTGTGTTTACTGTATAAATTACCTCCCAATATCCGGTTTCAAGACTTGTATCGAATACGACAGGAACATTGGTTGTCATCCCCTTTGCGGGTCTGATTGTTAAAGTTCCGGTCTGCGTAAAGTTTGTCGTGGGCGCCTGCTCCAGAATCTCCTGCACCAATTGTCGCCCCTCAATCTCCGCCTTGGACAATCCATTCGTCGTCTGGGCTGCCGCGCCAAAGGCAATGAGGAGAAGGACCAGCGCTAAGAACACGCGGTTCATCTAGGCTCCAACGCCAACGGGAAGATTTCTGAAATCTGTTTCACAAAATGAACTTTTAATTTCGCGCGTACCTCCGGCGGAGCTTCTTCCCAATCCGGTTTGTTTTGCTCGGGCAAAATGACTTCTTTAATCCCGAGCCGTTGTGCCGCGAGGACTTTTTCCTTGATGCCCCCCACGCGCAGGACGCGCCCGCGCAAGCTGATTTCGCCCGTCATCGCTACGTGCGAACGTATACGCCGCTTTGTTAATAGGGATGCCAGCGCGGCCACGATCGCCACGCCCGCGCTCGGGCCGTCCTTGGGTGTCGCGCCGGCGGGAACGTGAATATGAATGTCGAACTTGCCGTAATCGCTCAAATCAATGTCCAGCTTCTTGGCTTGCGCCCGCAGATAGCTCATGGCCGCCTGCGCACTTTCTTTCATCACATCGCCCAGTGAGCCGGTCAAAATCAAACTGCCGCGCCCGCGCATGCGCGTGGCTTCAATGAACAACACTTCGCCGCCCACAGGCGTCCAGGCCATGCCGGTAGCAATGCCGTACTCGGTGATTTTCTCCGACGTTTCGGAAACAAAGCGGGCGTGCCCGAGATAATCTTCTAATTGTGCCGGTTCAATCTTAATGGTCGATGAAGCATTGCCATTTTGTGAAACGATTTTCCGCGCGGCTTTGCGCACCAGTGCCGCGATCTCGCGCTCAAGATTACGCACACCGGCTTCGCGGGTGTACTCGCGAATGGTTTTGCGAAGCGTGGGGTCAGGCAATTTGACTTCCTGGCGCGTGAGGCCATGTTCCTCAATTTGCCGCGGCACAAGATAGCGTTTGGCGATTTCGAGCTTTTCCGTTTCGGTATAGCTGGGCAATTCAATGACTTCCAACCGGTCGCGAAGCGCTGGATGAATGGGATCCAGCCAGTTCGCCGTAGCAATAAACAACACCCGCGACAAATCAAACGGCAAATCCAGATAATGATCCGTGAACGTGTTGTTCTGTTCTGGATCGAGGACTTCCAGCAATGCCGCCGATGGGTCACCGCGAAAATCCGCTCCTACTTTATCCAACTCATCCAGCAGGATGACTGGGTTACGGCTTTCTATGCGGCGAAGTGTCTGGATGATTCGACCAGGCATAGCGCCAACATACGTGCGCCGGTGACCACGGATCTCCGCTTCATCACGAATACCGCCCAAAGCGATGCGCGCAAACTTGCGCCCCAACGCATCTGCCACGCTTTTACCAAGCGAGGTTTTACCCACGCCAGGCGGCCCCACGAGACAAAGAATCGGGCCTTTGATTTGTTTGCGGCGTTTAATGACGGCGATAAATTCCAGCAGGCGGTCTTTGATTTTTTCGAGCCCGAAATGCTGCTCATTCAAAATCTTTTCTGCCGCTTTCAAATCCAGTTTGTCTTCGGTCGCTTTTTCCCACGGCAATGTCAGGATCCAATCGAGATAATTCCGCGAGATCCCATACTCCGCAGCGGCCGGCGGTGTTTGCGCCAGCCGGTCCAATTCCTGCATCGCCGCTTTGTGCGCCTCCTCAGGCATCGGCGTTTGCTCAACCTTTTCGCGCAGCGTTTTGATTTCGTTTGAGCCCTGGTCGCCCTCGCCCAATTCACGCTGGATAGCGCGCATCTGTTCGCGCAAAAAGAAATCCCTCTGGGTCTTGGCGATGGACGAAGCGACGTCGTTCTGAATTTTAGAACTTAAATTCAAAACCTCCTGCTCGCGATTGAGCATGGGCAGCAGCTTTTGCAAACGCTCGCGCACCGAAACCATTTCCAGCAATTTCTGCCGCTCCTCCAAATCCATGTTCAGGTTGGCGGCAATCAAGTCCGCAAAATGGCCCGGGTGTTCCGTGTTCAGCGCGGCGATCCGGACGTGGTCCGAAAACGAAGGAGAAATTTTGGCAATTTCTTCAAACTGCCGGTGCGCGTTCCGGAGCATGGCATGAAGCTCAATGGAATCTTCCGTCTCGTCATGCAACAGGTCGTAATTCGCCTTCAGGTAAGGCGTGGGCGCGGAATAATTCTTGATGCGGATGCGCCAAAGACCTTCCACCAGCACGCGGGCGGTGCCATCGGGAAACTTCACCATCTTCGCCACCCGCGCCACACTGCCGACTTCATATAAATCCTCCGGAGCCGGCTCGGCGATTTCCGGTTTGCGCTGGAGGACCGCGCCAAACAGGCGGTCGCCGGCCACGACATCATCAATCAATTTAAGGCTGGAACCGGTTTCCACGAGCAACGGCACGACCGCGCCCGGAAAAATGACGATGTCTGAAAGGCCCAGGATGGGCAGAGTTTCCGGAAGGGAACGAGACGAAATGCGTGGCGTAGGAGCCGTTTTATCCGCAGCCCCTAAAATGCTGACAAATTCTGTTTCCGTAGAGCTCATTACTAATAATTCACCTTTTGGAACAGCACCCCTGCAAACTTCATGCCATTCATCCAGTGACGTGTCAATTAGACTGCCGCCTTGCCAAAACTTCTCAAGATTTATTTCATTAATTTGACGAAACCTGAATTTAACAAATTGCAGGTTGAATTTCCCGCATCTGGTTGTAACAATATAGGTTGTGAATCGGAAATCTCTTTTTTTGTCGCTCCTTGCGGGCGTTTTATCATTTTTCCCCCTCCTTTCTTCTTTTGGACAAGGCACCGCTTTTATTTATCAGGGCCAATTGGGCAGCAGCGGAGCAGCGGCCAACGGCAGTTATGATTTCCAATTTACTGCCTACGACGCGCAAACCAATGGCAATACTATTGGAGTGCCAGTAATCAACAGCGCCGTTGCCGTCAGCAATGGCCTCTTAACGACCAGCATCGATTTTGGCACGGGCGTCTTTACCGGTCCCAGCCGGTGGCTGGGCATCGCCGTTCGCACGAACGGGACGGGGCCCTTTACCCCGCTTTTTCCCACTCAACCCATCCAGCCAGTGCCGTACGCGATTTTTGCCAACACTGCGAGCAACGTCGTGGGCATTTTGCCCGCCAATTTGTTGTCCGGCGGTTCTACCAACATGGTCGCCTTGACGAATGGCGCCAACCTTTTCTCCGGTTCCTTCAATGGCAACGGCGGCGCATTGACTAACGTTAACGTAGTCAATTTGACCGGCGTGCTGGCAGATAATCAATTGCCCACGAACACCGCTTTCCTGAACAGCAACCAAACCTTTACGGCCAACAACACCTTCAATGGCGCGAACGTTTTTACGAACCTGTACGGAAACAGCTTCTCCGGCAGCTTCTTTGGCAACGGCCTCGTGGGGTGGGTGGTGGTGCCAGGCACGACGGTTCAGGCCTCCGTTGACCATGGTTATCTTTTGACCAATTCGCAGATTGTGACGGTCACCCTGCCCGCTACGGCGAACCCCGGCGATATCGTCCGCGTAGCGGGCGCCGGCGCCACCGGCTGGCAAGTCGCGCAGAACGCCGGCCAGTCCGTTCTCGGCAATTTCATCACCTACGGCAAGACCTGGACGCATACCACCCAATTCGGACAATGGATCAGCATCGCTTCCTCAGCGGACGGCACCAGGTTAGTCGCCGCCAATTTTGGCACTGGCCTCTCTGCCTCGGTCAATTCCGGGGCGACCTGGGCCAGTATTCTTTCCAGCCCGGTTCAGTTCGTAAGCGTCGCCTCGTCGTCGGACGGCACTACTTTGGCCGGGGCGGTGACTAATGGCGGCGGGATTTTTGTCACCACCAATTCGGGTTCCACCATGCCGGTCATTCCCGGCACCGCCGGCGCCGGCACGAACTGGACATCCGTCGCCTTGTCCGCCAGCGGCACCCAGGTGTTTGCGTCCGCCGCCAATCTCGGCCTGTTTGTTTACACCAACAAAGCCCTGGAACATTTTGCTGCCGGTGCGGTAATCTGGTCCTCTGTGGCTTCTTCGGCCAGCGGCAACAATCTGGCCGCCACTGTTTATAACGGCGGCATTTATACTTCGGTGAATGGAGGGGCCAGCTGGCTGGGGCCCTTCGCCACTACCCAAAACTGGCGGTCCATCACCTCCTCGTCGGATGGAACCAAACTGGCCGCCGTGGTCTTTAAAGGCGGTATCTACACATCGTTCGATTCCGGGGCCAATTGGGCAATCACCAGCGCGCCCGCGACCAATTGGGTCTCTATCGCTTCGTCCTCGGACGGCAGCAAGCTCGTCGCCGTGGCATCTGGCGGCGATCTTTATACCTCCGCAAACTGGGGCCAGACCTGGGCACCGCAGACGAACAGCACGCCCGCGGGCGTAAACTGGGATTGCGTCGCCTCCTCGGCCAGCGGTAGCACGCTCGCGGCCGGCATCTACAGTTCGACCAGCGGCGGCTTTTACCTCTCGCAGGCCGCTGCGCAAACCACCAGCACCGTCGGCACCAACGGCTTTGTCAGCGGCGGCCAGGGCTCCGCGGCGGAACTGATTTATGTCGGCAACGGCGTATTCATGCCCGTCAGTTCCGAAGGAACGATTTGGGGTAACTGAGGTTTCCACTGGCTCTAAAGTTTGAAGTTTTTGCTTTGGCCCAGGAATCGTTTCGGGTTCTGAAAAATCACTTTTTCAATCGCGGCTGCCACGTGGCCGCGGCGTTTCATTTCCATGGCTGTTTTCGGCACCGCCAGCGGGTCGCTGATTCCCCAATCACACGCGCTGTTGAGCCAAAGCCGTTCGCGGCCGTAAATCTCTAAAATATCGATCGCGCGCGCCGGCGTGCATTTCGTCTCGGGATACAGCGTCATGCCCGCCCACATGCCTCCGTCTAAAACCATCTCGACCGTATGCTCTTCCACGTGGTCAATGATCACGCGTTCCGGTTTGACGCGCTTATCGTTCTTCAACACATCGAGAATGAGCCTGGTTCCCTTGAGTTTGTCTTCGAGGTGCGGCGTGTGAACGAGGATTAATTGATTGTGCCGGGCCGCCAGGTCCACCTGCATTTCCAAAACCCGCATTTCATTTCGGGAATTTTTGTTCAGGCCAATTTCGCCGATGCCCAGGACATTCGGCCGGTCCAAAAATTGCGGGACCAGGGCGATGACTTCTTCCGCCAGCGTGATGTCCTCGGCTTCCTTGGAATTGATGCACAGCCAGCAGAAATGTTTCAGGCCAAACTTTGCGGCACGTTTCGGCTCATGCTCCGTCAGTTGCGAAAAATAATCGTGGAACCCGGCCACATCGCTGCGGTCGAAGCCCGCCCAAAACGCCGGTTCACAAACCGCTTCGCATCCCGATAACACCATGCGTTCGTAATCGTCCGTAACGCGGCTGACCATGTGGGCGTGAGGTTCGATATATTTCATAAGTTCCAAGCTTCAAGCTCCAACATCCAGAGAAACTCCAAACACCAAACTTCAGGTACTCGCTCAGCGGGAATTTTTGGCGCTGGAGACTGGGAGCTTCTCTGGAGCTTGGTTGTTGGATTTTGGAGCTTCATAGGATTCATTTCCCAGGACACGCTCCCACCGCCCCCTTCCCCGGCGCTTTCTCAATCGGCTTCGTCGAATGATCGCTGAAGGCCAGCAGGATATTTTTTGCCTTTTGTTTTTTGGCGCCGCTCAATTCGCCCAGCGCGGTTTTAAACGCCTGGAAACGAAAGTCATCTTTGCCGCTGGCGCGTTCCATGCGGTCAAGGAACGCCGCGATTTCAATGAGCTTGTGCCGCGCATCCAGGAAGTAGAGGTCGAGAACTTGTTGCCGTGTCATAACATCAATGTTTTATCGTTGCCAGTTTTACAGGTTCTGCCGCTCCGTCAACCGGAAGCGCCCCCATCCATTTTAAAATCCATTGGACGGATTCCTGCGTCCCGGTATTTAAGACGTTGTGGTCGGCGCGGCGGATAACTTTAAAATCGCGGAAGGCGGGGCATCGCTTCCGGAGCCAGCGCCGCACCAGCGGCCAGGGCACCAGCGGATCGAGAAATCCAGTCAGCGCATAGACCGGCACTGTAACCTGCATGGCCTCCGGGCGCGGATCGGTGCGTGCCACCAGATTCAAACGATACTGGGCCGCTTGTTTGTCCGCGGGCGTGCGCCGGGCAATAAATTCATCCAGCGTAGACAAAGTTTGCGGCGAATCACGGTAACGGAAGCGCGCAAACTTGGCGTAGCCAAAAACAATTTTTACAAACAGGGTGCTCGAAATCCGGCCGGTGATCTTTCCCATCAGGCGCATGAACCGGTGGGCCGGGTGCCGCACAAAACCGCCGGCCAGGATGATGCCCTGCGCCGCAAATTTTCCCCGCGCCAACATGCGCCATAACGGCTGGGAACCGAACGATTCGCCCAGCAGCCAGCCGCGCGAAATGCCCTGCTCCGCCAGGGCTTGTTCAATCGCCGCCGCATAATCGTCCATCGTCCAGGTCAAGGTACGCGGATACGTCATTTCCACAAAACGGACCCGGCCCAGAATCGTGCTGCGAAAACCGCCGATGAGTGTCCAATCCCCGTGCATGCCGGGCAAATAAATCAGCGTCGGCAGCGAGTCATCGCCATACACGCGCAGTTCCACTTTTTCTTCCATCGCAGGTAATGTAATACAGGAGTTGGAAAAATGCTGAAAGTCAAAAGGCGGCAGAATCGTCCGGCTACCGTAAGGTTTTGGAGTGCGGCAGTCTTCTGCCGCTTTGGAGAGGACAAGCAATCGAAAGCGCCAGGGGACTGGCGCACTCCAGGACGCAAGCGCGATAGTTATGTTCATATTAGCCGAGGGAGTTGAAGCGCAAGCGTGCCTGTTCAGTTAGAGAACCATAGTCCAACGGCGGCATAATCGTTCTCCGACTGGAAGCCGCGCTCAACGCATGCCCCGCCAACTTATCGGCATCGAAACAATCTCCGTGCATGCCCTGATCATTCGGTTCACACACAAACTTCCCGCGGTCTTTCATCACGAGCCGGTAGTCCGCCCGCGTGTATTCATCCGGTGGCAAAGTCAGGTTATTATCATCCAGCTTGGCCACCAGTTGATTGCCGAGATATTCTTTCCAGTTGGTCGGTTTTTCCAAACCGGGTTTATCCACGGCTTGTGAGGCTACCACCAGGATGACCGGCACCCGGCGACGGAACAACGTGCGGTTGTGTTCCGCGTAATAGCGTTCGTTCGTGGCATCCTGCGCCAATGCGCGGGGACGGACGCCGCAGCGTTCCAGCGTATCGAGGATGGAACTGAGCCGTTGATTCGCGATTTCCGGGTCTTTGGTTTTCCAGATAAACCGGGCGCGAACGATCCATTCCGGGCCGTGTTCTTCCATGATGCTTAGGACGGAGGGATTCGATTTGCCTTTGGTGGTTGTGGCGACGTCGAAGCCGAGGCCGATTCGTAGCGGCGTTTCGGAAGAACGCCGCTGATTTAAGTTTGCGGCGCTCTGCCGAGGTGCCGCTACGCTTCCGAGACTGACGGATAACCAATTCAGCCCCGTCACCATATCCGCATCCGAATTGATTAAAAAATTCTGGCATAGAAGGCCACCGGCAGCTTGCCGGCCGCGTCCCTGGGCGGTTCTCAATCGCAACAGATCACAGGCGGCGGAGCCGCCGAGCATCCAGGTAAGCCAATGGGCGATGCGATGGCCGTCCTTGTTCGGCGCACGGGTGAAAGCTTCCGCCGGAGATATTTCCGCGCCGGTTTTGAGATCGAAGATTTTCTTTCCCGCCAGGGCGGTATCAAAGGCATCGGCGCGATGCACCCGGATGCCCGATTCAGAGTTGTACCAGTTGCCTTCGGCACGGGACTCGAATTTGATTTCCGGCGGCGGCGCCAGCAGTTCGAACGAATAATGGGTATCGTCAAACTCCGGCGGCGTAGTACTCAAGATGAGTTTGAATTGTTTATCTGTGGAAATGACCGGTAACAGCGCCGTCATCAGCTCGCGCAGATTGCGGATAAAGGCCACTTCATCCAATAACACCGTGCCCGACCATGACCGCGCGGTGGCGATGTTCGGGGCGATGACTTTGGTGCGGGAGTAGGACGTGTTGCTGTGATAGACACGAAATTCGAGCCGCTGCTGGGAGAACAATTCAGCAAAGCCGGCGGCGGAAATGTTTCTTGCGCTCGCGCCGCGTCCGCCAATGATTTCTTTGCCCGTGGTGCTATCGTAAGTTTTGAACTGAACCTGCGGCCCTGCCTTTCTGGCAGGCTTAAGAACCTTAGCAAAATCAGAAGTGCTGAACCCCTCCGACCATCGGATTCTTCGCGGACTCTTGGATATCCGGCACCGGCTGGGGTTCCGTTTGGTACACAGTCGGTTCAAGAAGGTAGAGACAGTTTCGCCAACCATCTCAGCCTCACCGTGAGTCATGGTAGGGCGGACCTGCCGGTCCGCCGCCTCTGTCGTATCCGAATGGTGGCCGCCACGCAGTGGACCATCAATCGTAATTTTCGCCGTATCCGCAAACTGTTTCA